>CAZXXP010000130.1:2808-5481 GCA_964644785.1 uncultured Nitrosopumilales archaeon
CAATTTAGGAACCATTGCAAGGCCGGCTTCTGGTATTGTGTGCGCACCATATTCGAGCATCTTTCCTCCCTTCAGCAGTTTCATTATTGTGGGATGTTGCTTGAAGTTTTCAAATATCGAGGGAGCCTCCACCTTCGCTTCCACAAGGTCAACTGCCTTTACGACTACCCCGATTGAAATACTATCCTTGTTAGTATAGATGAAAGCTCCTCCTCTTAGCCAACTACTCGCATAGCCGACATAGACTCCAGCGAAGCCCTCATTTTCACTCAAGCCAAACCTTTCTTCTATGACATTCTGCGGCAGCTCGATGACATCCTTTAGGCCAATAGAAACATGTTGCGGAGATATGTTGCCCCTCAGGCCTGCTTTTATGGCTAATGTAGCAGTCGTTCCCTCGCAATCTATCACTACGTCTCCAAGTACATGGTCCTGGCCAGCTCGGACGCCTATCACCATATTTTTTTCAATTATCAGCTCATCGACCTTAGTTTCTGGGAATAGCAAAGCTCCCTTTTCAACTGCCTTGTCTGCCAGCCATCTGTCAAATTTTGATCTGATTGCCGTAAAGCTGCTAGAATGAGCGCTTGCAAAAGTTAACGAGGCAGAAGATCTTTCGTTCATGAATGTTATCCCTTCCTTCACAACATTTCTTTCAAGTGGGACATCCTTCTCGTAATCAGGGATCAGCTCCTTCAGGGAATACGGGTATATTCTACCTCCAAAAACGTTCTTCGATCCTGGATACTTCCCTCTTTCCAGCATAAGCACCTGTAGACCAGAATTTGCTAGAGAGTAGGCGCAGGCACTACCTGCAGGGCCAGCTCCAATGACTATAGCGTCAAACTTTTCCAAGCCGGCTCAGAACGAAATAGAATGGGTATTAAATTTGCAGATCTCTAAGAAAAAGTTAGCCTACCCTTGTAGAAAGTTTGCTTATGCCTTTTACCTCTATTTCGGAAACAAGCTCTGAAGTCTTTACAGCTTCTTCAACTCTGTCCACGGCTCCTTCCTTTTCTTCTACTTGGATGTCGAGCAGAAGTGCAACCAGTCCATATGCTATCGGTTCTTCCCCCGTCTTCTTGATTATTGCGCCTTTAGGGAGGACCCTTTCTATAGAAGCCACCATCTCTTTGAGATCGGTGCCGACTTCTTTCGGCAGGACTTTCATCTTGGTTATTAGCATCCCCATTCAGATCAAGGTCCCTGAAAGCCGCAGTTTACGCACTTGTACTCTCGCGAGAATGTTCTGCATTTCTCGCCTCGCCATATCAGAGACTCTCCGCAGTTTGGGCAGTAGAATTTTACCGCCAATTCTCCAGGCATTACGGGCTTATTACATGATGAACATATTGGCAGTATTTGTGTCTGCGACATCTTTGCAACCCTGTAGCACTACTTATTATAATAATTTGTCCTTCCCGATACTGCTAGTTTTACAGGTGATGACCAGTTATTCGGACGATTCCCCATCGCCTGCCAAGTTAACGGAACCTGCGTTCATCAATCTCTTGCGAAAACCATTTCTCTATGTTAAACCTAAGAAGTTATATGATTGACGAAGTCGTCTACTGCATTCAGTTATCAGTTATATAGAAAGGGTCTCGATGCAATATGAGGAGGTCAGGAGCATGGTGGGCAGGGAGATCCTACCACGCTTGCATTAGATACGAGTCATGAAACACGCCTGGCCACCATCATATAAAAATCAGCCTCGAAAGGATTCTGTTAGCTCTGTGGACATGTTTTCCCTCCTTCCCTTCTCTCGGGGGTGGAGTTACGCAGTGCTTAAAATAACTGCACAAATGCTGAAGTAATTTTGTCATGTGTCAAGGTGCTGTTTTTCTGTGCGAAACATAAACAGTTGAAAGCAAACACTTTTTGTCAGGTAAATGGATGAGCCATTGACTTGCCGGCAAAGCCACTGGACGAGATTGTTGAAGCACAGGGGGCGAAGAGGGCCCAAGAGCTAGGCATCTTCAACGACTTCGATCTGAAGGTTTCAGGCTCTCAGGATCTTCCGTATCTGGAGATCAGGTTTCCTTGGTACATAGAGCAGAAAGACATTTTGGTGGACCAGAAGTTAAAGACTGGTTCTGCACGACTCGATTTGTTGTTGAATGGAGGGCTGGGCAGGGGATACATCACGGATTTTTACGGCCCTCGTTCTTCGGGGAAGAGCCAGCTGTGCTTCCAGCTTGCCTTGAACAATTCAGAGATGGATAAGAACACGCTATTTATTGACACTTTGGGCAGTTTCAGGCCAGAGAGGATAAAGCAGATTGCCAACCAGAGAGGGCTTGACCCAAAGAAAATACTTGACACAATATTTGTCCTGCGCTGCACTACTGTTGATCAGCAGATAGCCATCCCTCAAAAGATAAGGGAATTCCTCAAAGAAAAGCAGGCTAGCCTGGCAATAATTGATGACATGACGAACAACTTCGTCCCATCAAGGATGGAAGAAACTAACATAGAGCTGCGCTCTTTGTTTACGAAACACCTGCACGAAGTTTCCCACTTGGCATTGGAACACTCTCTTTTTATGGTGATAACCAACAGTGTGCGGTCAAGACCAGAGGTGGAGGGGGTGAAGATTACGCGTGAAACGTTCGCTCAAATGATGAGTAGGATGGTAGCAGAGAGGATAAAACTAGACAATGCTGGGAGGGA
>CAZXXP010000131.1:0-3424 GCA_964644785.1 uncultured Nitrosopumilales archaeon
TACATTCGTTTTATTTTTCCTTCTCTGCAGAAGGCCCTGCGAATATTGCTGCGTCGCTCCAAGTGCCCTTAATGTAACCCTTACTCATGTTGACCATTGGAAGGTAATTGTGGAAGACCCTTATTGGCCTGCCCAGCCTTATGGTTTGAACTTGTTCTATGCAGCCCTTGCCATGGTTCTTCTCCATCGCGGGTACGATCTTCGAGTTAAAGCCAACATTGATTTCATCGTCAGTTCTTCCTTCGATTGTCATGACTAGGGTTGTATGACCATCAATTTCTGCAAGGTGCGACTCGTAGATCATTTCTGTATACACGGTTCTGACATTTGGTTCCTCCCTCACTTCATTGATGATCTTCTCCTGCGAGATTCCCAGCTTGAACTTGATAAGATAGATATGCCTTGCAAGTAGCTGCGCTGTGCCTTCGGCGCTCATGTCAAGATTCGTATAGTAGCTCAAAAGGCCCTCCTGTTCTAGTTTCTTCCTCTTCCTGTTGACCGTTCTGACAGATACTCCAGTCTGTTTGCCGACCTGATTGTCCGAAATTCTAGGATTCCTTATCAGAGTCTTTACAATTTTTATTTCCTGCTCGTCCAGTTTGCGCATATGTCAATCACTTTTTGCTATAAATTGGACAGATATAGTGCACAAGGGTTATAAATATTTAGTTCTCCCCGGGAAATTCCGAAATCACTTGGAGAAAGCAGAGGCAAAGGTCGCTGTCCCCCCTCGGGCGGGCCTAATAGCATCATATCAGCGTATTCCAGAACGCCCAGAAAAAGAGTTTTGGAACAAGGACAGGATAGACCATATCAGAGCGCTTGCCACTACGGCTCATGCATCTAGATTATTCTCTGATCATTCTGAAAGCCACAGGGTTCTTGACAGAGTAGCATTCCTTGATGTCAACCCGATAGAAGCTAATGAAGAATTTGCGCGGAACAAGAGTAATCTATCGTTGATAAAGGGGATAGACAGCTCCGCAAAGCTTGCTTATGGTAAGATAGGAGTCGATGTCCCGCTTTACCTTGGAGACATGTCTTTCGGCGCTCTCAGTGGCATTCCGAATATTGCTCTTGCACGTGCTGCTGATAATACAGGGGTGCTTACGGGTACTGGAGAAGGAGGCCTTCATCCTGAGGTTGCAAAATGCACGAGGATTACGGTGCAATGGGCTTCCGCGCGCTTCGGTGTCGATATCAATGTTCTCAATACAGGTATGGGAATTGTGATAAAGATAGGACAGGGAGCAAAGCCAGGCATAGGAGGCCATCTCCCAGGAGCCAAGGTTACGGAACCAATATCACTGGCGAGGAGGATTCCGTCAGGGAAAGACGCAATATCCCCCGCACCCCACCACGACATCTATTCGATTGAAGATCTGGGACAGAGAATCTGGGCACTGAAGGAAGCTACAGGTAAGCCGGTATTTGTCAAAGTAGGTGTGACCAATTACATCCCATACATAGCTTCTGGAATAGCCAGAATGGGAGCAGACGGCGTAATAATGGATGGACAGGGTGCGGGGACTGGTGCTGCACCTTCCGTGGTTAAGGACAATGTAGGTCTGCCGATAGATCTATGTGTTGCATCTGTTGATAAAGTACTCAGAGAGCAAGGACTTCGAAAGGGCTTTTCTGTTATAGCGGCGGGCATGGTCAGCAGTGCTGAGGATTCTATCAAGCTCATGGCTCTTGGAGCTGATGTCGTTAGTATTGGCACGGGTGCGCTGATGGCAATGGGTTGCTTGATGGTCCACAAATGCCATCTCGGTTTCTGTCCTGCAGTGCTCACAAACAAGATCGATCCAAACGCATTGCGAAAACTCGATCTTGATACGGCAACAAGGTGGGTCTCCAACCTCGTCCTTGGCTGGAAAGAGGAGTTCCAGTTCATACTCAAGGAGCTGGGTTTCAGTAGGGCGGAAGATCTTGTTGGGAGGAGAGACCTCCTACGAGGATATAGAATGAATGAGGAGACTGCTAAGGTTTTGGAGATAAAGACGGAGAAGGGCAGCTACCCTCTAATTGGAACTGCGGCTTTACGGAAAGAGTACGATGATGAAAGCTATTGGACTGAAACAAAAAGGGACAACCTGCAGGAGTTGGCAGGTACTCTGGGCAAAGGAGCTTCAGAAGCAGTCATATCCAGTATGGGTACAATTGCAGCTCCATTTGTAGGCGATCCACGGGCAATTTCTGACTGGCTCAGGACTGATGGCGCCCAAGTTACAAGACCGAGCATAGACCCTTATAGAGAAACAATCGAGACATTCTGCTACTTGGCAAAAGGAAGGATCAGACTTTCCAACCAGATAGTTTTCGCTAGGCTGCCTATGGAGCCCAAGAGCGTGCATACCCTGTTTGCACAGGGAGCTTATGGAATGGGTTTGCTGTTTGATGAAGACGATCCCACGACTGAAATGTTGCAGAAATATGGAAAGCGTCTTATTGTAGACGGAAGCGAATACCTTGCAAGGAGACTCGACAACCCTCCAGCAATGTTTGTAGTAAACTATCCAGGTACGGAAGGCGACTGGGAAGACACGATAAAGAAGTTGAGGAAGAAGGACGAACAAGTTCCAATTTATGTCAGAATTCCCGCATCCGAGGAAATGGTTCCCAAAATCGGCCTGATAGCGAGGAAGCCTATTGCCGGCATTATTTTAGACTGGGACTTTTCCGTGGATCGTTGGAGAACAGATCTTGAAATTGCGCTTTCGCAGATAGATATGGCACTCAGAGATGACAGGGTTGATAACGAACCGTTAAGGGCATCTCTAGATCTCTTAGCATTTGGGAGCAGAATCAGAGGAGCGGACGACATCTTCAAACTTGTTGCGCTTGGCGCCGATGTGGTTGGCATCAGCAAAGCCGCATTGATAGCACTCGGCTACGAAAGGAATGTGTCCCAGAGATTCGACCTCGACAAAGCGCAGACACGATTAGAGAATCTGATCTTTGGGTTACAGAAAGAAATCAAACTGCTCGCTGGTGCAGCAGGAGTAAGTAGTATACACACGTCGATGATAGGCAACAGGGAATTGCTGAGGGCTGTAGATCTCGACCCTGAAGTAAGAAGGAAGCTCAGAGTCAAGCCAGGAGGCGCTCCGTGATGCTCGAGCTCTTCCCCGACACGGACCCCTACGTAAAGGATGACTGGGAGTTTTCGGAATCATAAGGAAGAGAAATGCTTCACAGATTCCAGGATCTGTTGCAATAAAGGCGATAGAATGTGTAAGGTTCAGGGGTAGCCCCTTCGGAGCTGGTTTTGCGAACTTCCACACAAATGGAGGGAAGAAAAGTCTGTACAATATCAAGGCTTTCGTCGATGGAAAAGAAACCGCACAGATGATGAAAAGGAAACTCGAAAGCTACAGAGGAATATCAATAGATTCTGACGATCAAAGAAGTTTCGGTAAAA
>CAZXXP010000131.1:3434-5370 GCA_964644785.1 uncultured Nitrosopumilales archaeon
GCAAGGGTAGACAGTGCCTCTGATAAGACACTTGCCATAGCAGTCAATGCCATCAATGAGGAAGTTCTCGCCGAGGGTACTATAAAGGGGAGGATATTTTCCTTCGGAAGGCACGTTGAGGTTTACAAAGATGTCGGTTATCCTTTGGATGTTGCCAAGCAGTATGGGTTGCTCGAAAACGAAGTCTTCGGTGACATGTGGATCGCCCATACAAGACAGCCTACGAATTCCCCTGGCGCATTCCCGATATGGTCACACCCCTTCGCAGCTTTTGAAACAGCAATAGTGCACAATGGTGACATCAGCTCGTTTGGGGCCAACTTACAATTCCTGAAGTCAAGAGGAGTAGGCAACCTCGTAGGCACGGATAGCGAGGTTATAGCGTACATTATTGATCATCTTGTCAGGGTAAAAGGTTTGACGATGCAGCAGGTGGGCCTGATCCTCTCCAACCCCTACGAACACTATGTTGACCTAGTTGGGGATGAAGCTCTTGTTGCTGGTATCAGGAAACTCGCACTCGCGTACAAAGGGTCGCAGCTCGACGGGCCTTTCACTGTGATAGCGGGATATTGCGATGGAGAGGACAATTACATGCTCGGCCTGATTGACAGGTCCAAGTTCAGACCAATTGTAGTTGGAGAAGACGACGAGAGGATATATATGGAAAGTGAAGAATGCCAGATCAGACGGTTGTCTCCTGATGCTAGGGTATGGACGCCGGAGCCAGGCCGATATGTGTTAGTATCAATGAAGAACGGTATAATCGAAAGCGGAAGGTCTGACAGGGACTACTTTTTCCCTCATTCCGTCTCGGGCCTAGTTTCCATGTCACCCCAGAAAACAACAGTTCCAGGGCTCATAGATGCAAGCGGCATGGACTACCACGAGATCAATGGAATAATCCAGAATAGGTTCAGCTCTAGCGAGAAGGAAGTTCACGTTGCAAATGTCAACGGCCAAAGGTACATGGGCGTGAATATGCCTGCCAAAAGCAAATTGGTGATTTATGGAACACCCGGGAACTGCCTGGGGAATTTCAACAGCGGAGGGGAGATTGTAGTCCACGGAAACGGTGAGGATGACATCGGAGACGCGATGTACTCTGGCAGGATTGTGATTCACGGTGACGCTAGAGATGTACTAGGACAGGCTTTGCAGGGAGGCTCGATACTCATAAGGGGAAATGCGGGCAACAGGGCTGTAATACAGATGAGGGAATACAGGGACAGGAAGCCATACGTCATCATAGGAGGAAGAGTCGATGATTATTTTGGAGAATACATGGCTGGAGGTGTTGCAGTAGTTCTCGGTCTTGGCACTCTTGACAAGAACTATGATGGACAGCTGGTGGGGAACTTTGTAGCAACTGGTATGCTGGAAGGTAAAATGTACATCCGAGGCAAAGTTCGCAAGGACTCGCTGGGTTTGGTACCTCCAAAAATCGACGTTCTTAATTACCTTGAATTTCAAATGGTAGAAGGAAGGCTTGACGCGGAAACTTTCAAGAGGATAGCATCTAAAGACGAGCTATCAATGGACTATCTGAAGGCAGAATTGCCAGCAGAACTTGTAGCCAAGGTCGGCAGGTTCTACGAAGGGAAGTATACCCAGCCATTGAGTGTGGAATACAGAGAATTATCAGAGGATGATAAGAAACTACTTGAACCAAAGCTCAGAGAATTCTTCAACGAATTCAAGCTTTCAGAAGATATATTGGAGAGGGTAATTGCATCGAAATTTACCAGAATAACACCAAGAGCCAAAACTCCTGCCCCTGAAGCCCCTCCTCCGCAGGCAGAAGAATAGGCTATCTTTCTCTTATTTTGTCCGCGAGAGAAACTAACTTTCCATGATCCTCTATGGCTATTCTTGTTGGCACAGAAACTCTAAGACCTAGAGTACGGAGCACTGAAAGCAGTTCCCCTCCAGAAAC
>CAZXXP010000132.1:0-2410 GCA_964644785.1 uncultured Nitrosopumilales archaeon
TGTAAGTTTCCAAATATACCATGTCAGTTCTTTTCAGGGCTTCTGAGGCCTCTTTTGTTAGTCCTTTTTCTCCTGTAAGGCCTAATCCTATGAACGTGAGCACAACCATACTACTTCAGAATGCTCTATTAAGTGTCAATAGCCAAAAGAATTAATACAAAACAAATCTTGGTGCGTGAGTCATCGGGCCTGTGGCTCAGCCAGGTAGAGAGTCATATCCTATAGCGGCTGGCTCTTAACCAGTTCTCCTTTCAAGGAGAGGTGAATAGGTCGTGGGTTCAAATCCCACCAGGCCCGCTTACGTTTGGGTTCAAGACATTACTAGTAACCCCGGCGGTTAGCCTGTTCGTGAAAGAAGTGACAGGCCCACATCAAAGGCTTCTCAATGATCCTGATATCAAAAAGGTGGTACGACTATGTGGCACGGGGCTCCAGGATAACTGCTGATGTTTACCTAAGGCGGCTTGGAAATTTCTACACTCAAAACAAATTAACTCCTAACTCCCTTGTTTTGCTGAAAGAAAAAGACCTTCACAATACTCCCATGGATCTTGTGAGTTCGATGGAACGTGGATGAAATGCCGGCCCCTATATTACTTCGACCCTGAATGCCATCAAACCATGGCTAGCTTACAACGACATCGAAATCAAGAGAAAGTACCCCAGATTCAAATCCCTCCCGAGGCTTCAACCTTTCAGCCCAATTTTCTTTCTATCGTACTTTCTTCGGGTTTTTAGCCAATTAACGAAGTTGTTTCTAATACCAGCTGTATATATTAGGAAGTATTCAGCAAGAGGAATAATGACTCGAAAATTAACGGTCTTGAGTCTGATTGTGTCAACGGTGCTTTTAGCTTCATCGCTATTGGCGGCATCAATACCTCGTGTAAATGCTGACCCTGCAGGTCCTCCAGTTGGGGGAGCAGTACCAAGCGTCCCCACAGGCAATTGGGAGATGGTTAACTATGGACCTACAGCCGGCAGCTACAGCCCACAGAATCAGATAAACAAGGGTAATGCTCACCTTCTAGAACCGAAGTGGGTCTATCCATATGTGAGGACGCAGGACAAGATATCTTTGCAGGGAGCACCAGCCTACGGCTCAGGGGCACCAGTCTTAGTGGTGGATGGGACTCTTTACATAAGCATGAACGATAGGAGGGTGCTCGCTATCGACGCAGCAACTGGGAAGCTATTATGGAATAACACATACGGGACGACTTTCGACGCGGCGGGTGTTACTGCGAAATATCCGTGGATGGCGCTCGTATTTGCTCACACACACGCCATAAGTTACTACCGAGACAAAAATTGGCTCATAACAACTAGTCTTGGTTCCTGCAATCTCTATGCGGTAGATGCCAAGACAGGAAAGACCGCTTGGGCGTTGACAACGGAACAGCTATGCGGAACGAATGCAGAGTTTGGCGATCCAACGAAGGGGATAATCGGCTCTCTTGGTAATCAGGGATACATGGCCAATATAGGTACTCATCCACCCCAGTTCCTCGGGAACGTAATGTTCTTCCCTGTGTCAGGGAGCAGCGGACGAGGAGGAAGATCATTCGTTACAGCTTTTGATATGAGCGATCCTCAGAATCCCAAGAGATTGTACAGAGAATTCGTACAGCCTCCAGCGCAAGGCGATCCGAATTGGGCGATCAATGAATGTACTAGAGTAAATGGCAATGGTTGGTATTTCGAGTATCCGAGGTTCCTCGAGAGCATGAACCATCCAACAAGAGACAAGGAGCCTACTTACCAAGCAACGAAATGTACAGAAGTCGATCCTGAAGTTGTAAAGAATGACCTGATGGATATGGTACCTGGTTCGCCAACATTTGGGAAGATGCACACAGCCACCAATGCAGGTTCAGCCGTATGGGGAACCTACCCACTCGATCCTGAAACTGGCATAGTGTATGTAGGATGGGGCGATCAAGGACCCTACACAAATCTGACAAATAGGTATGGCCCAGGTCTTCATGGAAGTGGGTTCACAGCATTCGACGTTAAGACTGGGAAGATGGTGTGGTGGTATCAGTCTGTCATTCATGATCTATGGGACTATGACTGCTCATGGAGCGGTATACTCGGACAGGTACAGGGAAAGAAGGCATACATCAAAGGGTGCAAAGACGGAATTGTGCGTGCGCTCGATGCAGCAACAGGAAAGCCGTTCTGGACTTTCGATCCTCCAACAGTTGCCAGGAATGCAGGTCAAAACTATGGCGTTGACAAGAATAATGATCCAAAAGGGAAGGATGCTTGCTGCAGGTTAACAAAGGAGCACATGAGTAAACCTTGGATGCACTACCCGAACAAGGAACCAATACTGATTAATTGTTATACAACCTGCCTAGAATCAGACATAGCCTACGATGGAAAGAGGGTCTATCTGGCTTCATTC
>CAZXXP010000132.1:2420-5326 GCA_964644785.1 uncultured Nitrosopumilales archaeon
ACTAATGTTGTGCCTTTTGGAAATCAAGGAGTGGGTGCACTGGGTGGTAATCCAGCGCCTCAAGTACAGAATGAAACAGAGTTTCAGAGAAGGCTCAACACGAACATCTATGCAGTCGATGTGAATACGGGAAAGGCAGTCTGGACCGCTAGAACAGAAGGGTTCGGCTACAGGGGAGGTCTATCAGTCACTGGAGGAATGGTGATGTCATACTCTCAGGACGGAAGCCTGAAGTTCTTTGATGCAGAAACAGGGAAACTCGTTCATCAGAAGTTCTACGGCTTTCCAATAAACGTCATGCCTACAGTGGGTGCTTCAAAGGATGGCAAGTATAAGCTCTTCTTGCATGTAGGTGGCGGTGGCTCCGCATTCGCACTGGCGTCCTGGTATACGAATAATGACGGAAGCCTGGTAGCGCTAGGACTGCCTGACAAACTCCCAGAACCTGCGGAGGTAGCAAGGGAGGCACTAAAGGAAGTGCCCAAAGAGCAGCTCAAAGAGGTGCTGAAGGATATCCCCAAGGAGGCGCTTCGCGAGCTTGCACCAACTACTGAAGTGATAAGTCCTATCTCATATGGCATAGTAGGCGTGGGAATCGTACTCGTAGTCATAGCTGGAGTAATATTTAGCAGAAGAAAGAAGGCATAAACAGAATGGCCTTGCTATGAGCAAGGCACTTTTCTTTTTTTTTTTGCGCTCCTGCAATTTCCATCTCCATGTCACCTAATGATAACAAAGGGACAAGAGCAGGGGACATGGTGAGCGGGGGGATCCTGCTATGCTCAGAATAGTCTAAACGTACCATGAAACAACCTTGGCTTCTCCCTAACATTTGCCTAAGCTGATAGGAAAGTTATCCAAGTCTAAAATTTCAAAAGAAAGAGATGTGAGGGGGCTCCTTGACCCGTCTCCATGGGCGTACTCAAACCCGACTAGGAATTAGACACTTTCGGGGCCTCCTGCTTTACTGGCATCCTAAGTTAAACAGCGTTGATAGTATCTGACATATACGCTGAATTAATCGAGTGCTTTTCTACCTCAGATTCAAATCCCTCCCGAGGATTCGATCCTCCTAGGTCTCTAGGAGGTTGTTCCTACCATAACGCGCCTTTCATAGTTGACCTTGAAAGACAGACCTGAACCCGCTTGTATTCACATCCCACGAGGCCCGCTTTCCTTTGGTCCTGTTAGCGGAGTTTTTATGTACTTACCTTCAGACCAGAAGGTGGTGACAGAAACTCCCAAGGCCGCAGGCGCCGTCGTTCCACCCCCTCTCTTCTTCTTGGGTGGCTTCATCTTGGGAGTGGTAATCAACTTCTTCTTTGCCACGCCCATATGGCCCGGTATCTTGGTTCAGCTACTCGGGGTTCTGGTGTTGGTCCTTGGGGTATGGCTGCTTACATCAGCCTTCAGGACGCTTGCTCGCCATAAGACACGCCCAGACCCATGGGAACCTACAGCTGAACTGGTTCAGGATGGCCCATACAGCTTCAGCCGGAACCCGATCTACCTATCCTTCGCTTTGATGTACCTCGGATTCTCTTGCATCTTCAATTCCTTGTTCGCATTGATCGTATTCGCTCTTGTACTGATTGTAGTAGACCGCAAGCAGATACAGAGGGAAGAGCGGTACTTGGAGGCCAAGTTCAATGAAGAATACCGCCGTTACAAATCGAAGGTCCGTCGCTGGATCTAGCTGAGAAAGACTCTCCGCTGACTAGCCAAACCCTACCAGCGCTACCGAACCGGTTATCCAACCCTGCCCAGACCCGAAGCCCGCCCAAGTCGCTAAGCAAGGCCTTTGAGTCGCTCCGGAACCACTTGTACAAGCTTGCGCGTCCAGAATCTACAAGTTCGACCCCAATCAATAGTAGACCCCACCGGGCCAGTCAAGAGATGATGGCAAAGCAAACATAATGGGGAAGACGTCCGCGGATCCATGCCAGATTATTTGATACAGGTTGCTTACACGCCGGAAGGAGTGGCAGGGTTGATAAAGAATCCGCAAGACAGAATCAAGGCCGTTACACCCGCAATCGAAAACTCGGCGGTAAAGTCATTGGGGGCGGGTTCAGCTTCGGCGAATATGACGTAACCGTACGTGTCGCTCCCTAATGACGCAAGCGCAGCCGCGCTGGCGCTGGCGTTCGGATCAGGAGACACCGTGAAAGCGGTAAAGACCACGCCTTTGCTCTCGAACGAAGAAGCAATAGAAGCGATGAGGAACGCGTTACAGACTGGATACAAGCCAGCAAAAGCCTAGGAAAATCCAAATCTCGAACTGATAGAGCCTCTAATCCCACTGGCCCCATAGAATTCTTTTTTATAGCTCGAAATAGCCCAGAGCCAACTTGTTAAGGAATTAAGTAAATTTTCTCACGTTAAGCCTCAAATGGATAAGGCCGCCTACTGAATTGCCTTTTTTAGGGGCTTCGAACGACAAAGTCTAACTCAGGTCCATTTGATCTTGTCTATCCTTTTACCTCTCTCATTCATCGAACATGAACAATGTGCAATGACAGTTTCTTTCTTTGATAATGCCGACTGCAGGATAGGAATTATCGCTTCTCTGAGAACCATTCCGTCCTTTGTTAGAGTATAATCCACCCTCGGTGGGATCTCATTGAAAGCATCTCTTACAACCATATCGTCCCTATTCAATTCTTTCAGAGCGTCTATTCCCGCACACGTTAGGGGATAAATCTAGTAAGAAGGAGTCCATCTTACAAGTACAGGGTTTTAGGAATTTGCCAAGGGTGGGTTCGGCGGGCATGGGAATCAAGGTTATGTTCGCCCTCCTAATTCTTGCAAATCTTCTTACATCGATCCCAAACTCGTCAGAACAAGCTGCTCAGGGGAGTAACTGGAGGTACCCTGCTTTTGACCAGCGAAATTCTGGATATAAC
>CAZXXP010000133.1:0-4453 GCA_964644785.1 uncultured Nitrosopumilales archaeon
CGATTCCTGGCCATTTAATATTGTATTCTACTCAACGACAAATTGTTTCCCGCATTTTTCATCCCCCAGCGGTAGTCTGGCATCTACCTAACTGAGTTACTAGAAAAGCGCCCCCGAAGCGTAACTATTCGGAGTGTCATGTAATGAAGTGGAAAAATTTGTTACTGATGAAGTGGTGTTAATTGTCTTCTATACTCCTGTTGTGGATCGGGCAGTGACATCCTCCCAAGATGCCGAGAGGCGATGAACCTTGCCATTTCTTGTTGATCTCCTTGACTTGATCAATCCCTCGGTAGTGATGTCAGCTAAAGTGTCAGAGGAACTGTCAGCTAAAGTGTCAGAGGAACTGTCAACAATGCTGTCGAACATCAGCCCTGCACATCTAACACTGCCACTTCATGGCCTAGGCTTCTTCTGTGAAGGTCGCACAACCTTCAGCGCGTTCTTGGCGAGATCTGTTAAGGTAGCCTTGGTTCCCTTGCTGGTTACTTCCAACTGTAGGTTTCCCTCCTCCTGCATCCTATGCAACCAATCGCCAGCCCCCTGTCTGCTTAGACCCAGAAATTTTCCCCATTCCGCATAGCTTAGATGCTCGGAAATGTTCTCTTTGTGTATCATGTCCAACTTTCTCAAATCTTTGTCAGATGTCTTGACGGCATGGCTGACAGCTGAGTTGACAGCTGGGTTGACAGCTGGGTTGACGTTAGATCTTACAGGCTCCCTGATTCGCTTTTCCAAGATTTCATAGGTCGTGTCGTCCAAAGAACCTGTCCTCCTGAGGGTGTCTACCATCCCCTTGAAGCCGCCATTGCCTTTCCAATTTCTGAACCATTCGAGAGAGGCATCACTGAGAACCACCCGGTCTGGATATCCCTCGATAACATAGATAACGTTCTTCCCTCGGCTCACGATATGGGACACCTCGGGCTCGAGCTCCCCCTCGCATAATCCTTGGGCAAACTTGAGCGGCATTCTAGAGAGCTGAGACTTGCCCATGAAGTCGGCAGGGCCTAAGACTCTGGGGTAATGGCGATGGGCGACTTCGGGGTAGTTCCACTGATATGGCACTCCTGCAACAGTCCATTGATGCGTGCCCTCCCTAAATATCACCTCTACGTTTGCTACAACAAATGGCTCTATAATGAAGTCCATGCAAGCTGTGTCAACATCTGTATATTTTATCATGAGAACGGGAAAATACCACCAAGTCGGATGGCAGATCACGTGTCCAGACAACTCTGCGGGTAGTTGAGTTTCAGGTTCTGTTAACTTGTTGAGTGATAAAGAAAGGTGTTAACTGTCGCGTGATGGATTTTGATTCTTCGGAAATTCTTTTAGATATTCTGCTACTTCCGCTAATATAGTATTGTTTCCTACCTTACGCAATCTTGCCGTGTAATCTTGGCTCCCTAGCTTCAGAGCATATTTTTCCTTGTAAGGAATTCTTGTGAACATCACTAGTGAATAATGAATTACACCCTTCAGTTCTTCAGCTACAATGTCATCGGTTTTTGGAAACTGCCCTATTACGAAAGCAATCTCGTTATACCAACTTACGCTTGGCTCAATCTGTGCATTTTGTGCAATAGAGGTTCGCATCACATCTTCAAAGAACACCTCCGGTTCTTTTTCCAATATTTCGTGGATTACAATTTCTTTGAAAGGCATGTAAGTTATCTTTACCATACTTCATCATAACAACTTAAGAGAATAAAGGGTTTTCCAACACAGCTAATAGTTCCTTAATCTCCGTTAATCTCGTTGTAATTGCGGGATGAGAGGGTTCGCTGTTTTACCGGCATCGCTGTCGGGGCCGCTCTTTCGAGAGGCCCCTAGCTTATCCGGAATGATAGGCTACACCTCCCACCTTTCCACTTCCTAAGCTTTACTTGCGTTTTGTATTATTGTTATCCATTTGTTGTTGCCCTTGATCTCAATCCCCGCTTTATCGGCGGGCGTTTTACCGTCCAAAGCCTCGTGTGGTCTAACGTAATTGTGATAGAGCTGATAGCCTTTCAGAATTGGAGTATCTACCTTCTTAAGACCTCTCATCACTTTTTCTCTGTCCCTAATCTCTCCGTTTAATCGCTCCATCTTGTTATTGTTCATATCACCTTGAAGTTTTATTGCGTTAATGTGTCTAGTTCTAGTTTCCTTTTTCTTTGTCCAAAATTCCTTAAGATATGCTTCATGGTAAGCTGGCAAACCATCTGTTATGAGAGTAAGAGGTTTCTTACCTGTAGCTTCCTTGCCCAATTGGAATAACCTCCTTGCATCATGTTTGAATTTGCTATCTGCTACCTCCTGAGCAATCCAGAACCTAGTTTCATCGTCCATAAGAGCAAATACATACTTCATGTTTCCCTTGAACTTTACATAGATTTCATCAGCTCTCCAAGTGTCCGAAACTTTGGGTATGATTTGCTCTAGGTAATCTTGCATGACTTTGACATATTTCCCTATCCATTTGTACACAGCCACATGAGAAACATTAGCTCCCTGTAATTTCAAAAACTTCTGCACGTTCCTTAAACTCTCTCCGGTAAAATACAATTGCATAGCAGAAGTGATTACTTGAGGCGTTGCTCTCATATTCTCAAATCCCAAGTTGAGAGAGAACCTTCTGCCACATGGCTTGCACAAATACGTTTGAATATCACCATACTTGTTATGCCTTAATGCGTTTTTCACTATGTCTTTGGAGCTACATTTTGGACAAAACCCGGCTGTAATTGGTCGAATAACTTTCTGTACTTCCTTTCTGAAAGTGGTGCTAAACTCAACAGCCCAGATGTGCTTACACTTAACGCCTCTATGCACATGGTCGGGACAAGAGCAAAGCCAGCCCAATTCGGTTGACATTACATCATAAATCCCATTTCCGTTTTGAGATACTACCCAATAGTTATGCTCATCAACACGAGTAATTTGTCCGCTCATCTGGCATATTTCACGCCCTTTCTGTTCACGTATATCCAATTTAATTACCTAATATATTACCTAATATAACCTATATAAATATATGGGTAATATTATTGATAACGCATTAGGTAATTCTTTTATACTTCCAATAATACGATATGGTTAGTATGACGTACGAACCTGAAGGGGAAACTACTGTCTTAAGCGGAGCTACCACAAACAGTAAGTCTTTGAGAGCCACAGTACCTATTGGAATTGTAAGGCAATTCGGCTTGAAGGAAGGCGATCAAATAGAGTGGAAACTTGAAGCTCGTAATAATGAATTAGTAATTGTGGCTAAACCTAAACATCAAGGTAAGAAGAAATGAGTAATGATAAGATCGTGGTAAAGAGCGGTGCTGACGCGATAGACATCGCAAAAGCTACAGCGTTAAAGGCTGGTTTCTATCCTTTCTTTGTGGTTACCGATGCAAAGAAAGAAGAAACAACATGGATAGTTGACTTGAGATATTTTCATAACAAATATCGTTGTGTAATTGATGCTGTAAGCGGTGATGTTGTCTCATGGAAAGAGGAATCGATAACGTCGTAGAACTATCTGAGGAAATAGAAAAATTTCGCAAGAGAACTGCTCAATTTATTCAAAACAGCCGAGAGTTCTACATACGTAAGGAATTCGAGAAGTCGGGGGAGCTGCTATGGGGAAGCTTAGCCAATATGATCAACATTTTTAGCTTGCTCTATACAGGTAAGGCAAAGACAGGTCATCAAGAGCTCATTGAGCTCGGGAAACAGATAGCTCATGATAAGAAAGATGAACGGCTATTTACTGCAATTGACAAATGGGGTCAAAAACTACATGCTAACTATTATCATGGGTTTTTGTTTGAAATGGATTTTGTCGAAATATACCCAGAGGTGGAATATGCTATCGAACAACTAGAAAAATTCCTTGAAAGAGAATTAGCATTTAGGTTAGGGGAGAAACCATCACTCGAAGTCAATCTATCCTTTGGCGGGAATCTTGGCCGTGCCTTTACCCCTACGTTGCTGATGCCAGCGCGCGCTTGGCTAAATGCGTAGGAAGATTTACGCCAAAGGATTGGTTGACTTTAACAAGTTAACAGAACCGAGTTTCAAAGTCCTTTTCTATGACTGCCGCGACTTTGTCGTTGTATTCGTCAAAACTTGACGCCCACCGTCGTTCTACTGCCGTCGGCAACCTATCTCCCAGGGAGGCCAAGTGTGTCTTAGCTTTATCATAAGCAAGTGGCTCGGATGCTAACTTCTCTGCGTACTCTATGAAAATCCCTCTGATTTGCTGTTGATGAAGCTCAACTTGCGCATTCTTGAGGAACCTCTCCCTTCTCCTTTCTATTTCACGAAGAAGCCTAGAATCTGTTGTAAAGATGTGCGTGGGCATATCATACAGAGATATGCCCATCCGTTCTAGTTGTTCGTAGGTCTGTTGGTTCACCTGGTATTCCTCAAACTCGCTTTTGTCAAGGAAAAAAACCCTGTCTATCATGCG
>CAZXXP010000133.1:4463-5325 GCA_964644785.1 uncultured Nitrosopumilales archaeon
TCCAAACTCCTGCTCCAAGTCCCGCCATGAATTTATTTCCCTGCTTCCCAGCAGGTAAGCAAGCTGTTTCTCCAATGGCTCAGTCTTGACTCTCTGAGCCTCGTCAATCTGCTCACTACCAATTCCCACTTGTCAATTGCGGCCGCCCAGGAAGATAAGTCTTAATGGTAAAGAGAACAGGGCTAGGGTCGTTTCTCCCGCGTGCTCCACATTTAAATTGATAGGTTTTGCTGTAACTCCTAATTGGCTGCCCAAGGAAGGTGCGAATTACCGCCTTGTCCCCATGCACAGCAGACACACGAATAGCATCTTTGTTAATGATTCCAAGTGGAAAGATGGTGAACATTTCGGAAATGTGCGGCATTGATTTCCGACCGAAGGCAGAGAGGCTGATTTTTCCGGCTGGATTCATCCCCATTCAACCCATTTCGCTTGTCAGGTTTCTGTAAGAAAAGCTCTACAAGATGTTTGGCGGAAGAT
Organism: uncultured Nitrosopumilales archaeon; assembly: GCA_964644785.1. Lineage (GTDB taxonomy): Archaea > Thermoproteota > Nitrososphaeria > Nitrososphaerales > UBA57 > VHBL01. Next base: position 4,944 of record CAZXXP010000133.1, read on the forward strand.
GAATCATGTGTGCAACTTTCAAGGCGCTCATTCCGATAATCGATATCCCCCTGCCAGCACAATATCCAACCAAGTAGGGGATTTGCGGAATAATTGGTATTCCATCCTTCATTAGCTATCTTTGTGATTGATAGAGTTGTCAAAAATTAGAACAACAACGAATATGAACTGGAAATAGTCGAGAGGGCGCAGTGCCGGGGTGGCAGAGTGGCCAACTCATGTCCACAATATTGCGCGGATCCTCTAAAATGGAGCGTAGGCCTTGAGAGCCCGTGTCCCTTCGGGGACTCGTCGGTTCGAATCCGACCCCCGGCGTTAATCTTTTGTATTCACCTTCGGTGGACTGAAAAGATTTATCAAAAGATGGTTTAGGGCTTATTTC
>CAZXXP010000134.1:0-5286 GCA_964644785.1 uncultured Nitrosopumilales archaeon
ATCACCAGCATTAGAATCAGCGACAGCATACCGAGACAATTAAGCAGCATCGCTGCGATAGCAAAAGAGAGAAAGTGGATAAAGTGGTGGGAAGTTAATTTGCCTACACTAACTCCTGCGATATTGGTTAAAGATGTTCTAATCACAAAGGCAGTTTCATAGAATACGGCTTATATAGAACAATGACGATCTTATTGTAAATGAATACCTGTGCAAGGTGTGGAGAGCCATATATACCTCCCACAGAGGCGCACATGATAGAGAACCTCTGCATGAGCTGCCTTTTTGACCCTAACAGAACAGAATTTGCCTGCCCAAGTTAAAACCCAAACGTAAGAAGGTTTTCATCTTTTATTAGATGATATTTCAATTCTTTCTTCTCTAGTTTCCTTGCAGTCTCCTTTCTACCCGTAATATAGCATTGATCACCAATAGCAAGGTGCAGAATACCATGTTTCTCGTTGAGGCATACGAAGGACAGAATCTTTTCCTTGAAGGTCATAGGACCTCCGCAGATGGGGCAGACTACCGCGCTCAAGGCACAGATTCCTCCTGCAGTACTGATTTGAACTTTTGCGAATTAATGCGTGGATTCGGGAATGTTTTTATCATGTTCAGATGGACATGCGTAGCGAAGAACAACACTTGTCGCAAGCAGTCAAAAGGCCTCTTAATACGTTACAGAAAGCAGTTAACAAGACGGTAGCAGTCAGACTGAAGAATGATCAGGAATACAGGGGGAAGATGACCAATGTCGATGCTTACATGAATGTCATACTAACGGATGCGGAAGAGTTCAACACTGGCAATCTGTCCGCGAACTTCGGAAAAGTCGTCATAAGAGGGAATAATGTGCTTTTCATAAAGATAGAGAAGGATATTATGTGATTACATTGGAGAATAGAAACATCCACGTTGAGAGTCTTGGCGAAAGAACTCTTGCGGATTACGACTTGGAGATTGCAGAGAGAAAGGGCAAGGGACACCCAGACAGCCTTATTGATGGGGCGTCAGAATCAGTCTCAAGAGCCCTCTGCAAGTACTATCTTGAAGACTATGGGACTATTTTGCATCATAACGTGGACAAGGGAATTCTAGTTGGAGGGAGATCGAGCCCGAGGTTTGGTGGCGGAGATGTCGTCGATCCGATTTACATCATGGTTGCGGGGAGGGCAACATCTTTCATTTCCAAGAACGGCAAAGTTGAGCCAGTGCCGATTGGAGGATTAGCGGTCTCAGCGATAAAGAACTTCCTGAAGGAAACCATGCGCTATCTCGATACTGAGATGCATGTTATTGTCGACTTCAGGATCAGGCAGGGCTCCGTGGATTTGATGGGGGTCTTTCAGGATAAAGATGGTTTACCATTGGCAAACGACACATCTATCGGAGTAGGCTATGCTCCCATGAGCCCTACAGAGAGGTTGGTTCTCGAAACTGAAAAAATGCTGAATTCAAAAAAGCTGAAGAGCGAGATGCCCGAAGTTGGCGAAGACATAAAAGTTATGGGCTTGAGAACGGGAAGCAAGGTCAGCATCACGGTTGCCTCTGCAATGATAAGCAGTTTGATCCCCGATGCGAGCCATTACCAGAGCGTCGTCGAGCAGACCAAGAAAAGGGTAGAAGACCTTGCGAGCAAGATAACTAAAGATGAGGTTTCCGTAAGGGTGAATTCTGGCGACAGCTACTCGAAAGGCATTTACTACCTCACAGTTACTGGGACTTCGGCAGAATCTGGAGACGACGGAAATACAGGAAGAGGCAACAGGCCTAATGGGCTGATTACTTCCATGCGCCAGTATTCTATGGAAGCTACTGCAGGAAAGAACCCAGTCAACCACACTGGTAAGATCTACAACGTCTTGGCACAGAAGGCTTCAGACAGGATTTACTCAGAGGTCAAGGGCATTAGGGAGGTTTACGTCAGAATGCTGAGCAGGATAGGCGTCCCAATCGATCATCCACAGGTTGCTAGTGCAGGCCTCATATTAGAGCCCGGTGTGACTCTGGCAAAGGTAACACCAGATATCGACAGCATCCTAAATGATGAACTGAGCAAGATCACGCAGATAACTCCTCTGATCACAAGCGGCAGTGTAGTGCTCTTCTAGGCAATTACCAACTTTTTGCTGCTGCCCTTTATGTATGCTAGAGCGTTTTCCGCGTCGCATTTTATTCCGTGCCTTCTCTTGAAGAAGTTTACAATGTTGTAAACATCGCGCCTGAGCAGGCTTTCAGCGTTTTTGTGCGAAACTTCTACCGCTTGAGGCCAGTCTATGAGCCAAACATTTGCTCCATCGTAAAGGATATTGAACTCGCTCAGATCAGAATTTATCAATTTTCCTTCTCTGTAAGCCTTTGACATATTTGCCAGTTGCTCTCGGTATCCTGATGAGATTTGCCAAGACTGTCCCATCAACCTTGTCCATCAGTAGTGCATGCCTTTCCCGCCCAATGGCGTGGGGGACTGCAATACCGAGAGGATAGAGTTTCTGCAGGGATTCGAACTCTCTCTTTGCAGCAGCAGAATTTACCAAAAGCCATTGGTGCTGGCTCGAGGCCAAGTACGCCCTCTTTCTTCTGGTGTCCCTGAAACTTATCCTCCCTATTCTATAGAACTTTACGGCGAACTTCTCGCCTTTGTCTCCAACGGTCTCCATAACATCCGATTCCTTACCAACGCCTATCTGCATGCCCATCCCAGAGATCAGTTTCCTCTCGACGAAGCCCTTCAACGCAAGAGCATCGTATCCAGCCCACAACATGGCAAAGCCTCTTGCGTCATGCCTTACGAGTTCAAAATCCCGCAACCTTTTGAGCCTGAATTCTACCTCTTCCATATTGAGCCTTGATTCCTTGGCAAGGTACGTTAATGGCGTAAATTCTCCCTTCTTTATCGAAATCTCTAGAGCCCTCAAGACCTTCCAGTCGCTGTTCTCAAGGCCCTTGACCATGCGGGCAGCGTGTTGTGCGCTTGACATTCTCCAGCACATGAATATGCAGGCAAAAAACTCTATTGCATAGATATTCAGAATTACCAGCAAACATCGCGCGGCGCCAAGATGTTTTTCTATTCGCCTGCACAATAGCCTGCCCGTGTGGAGTCATGGAAGTATTGATGCCCAAAAAGATACTCGTGGCTATTGACGGCTCAGAACCCTCTTTGAAGGCTGCTGCATACGCTGCGAAACTTGCTACCCTTGGTGGCTCCGAAATCATTGCACTCATTGTTTTTTTGATACCACAATACGCATCGCAGAAGACCGTTGAATCGTTAAGAAAAGAGCTCTCCTCCAAGTCTGATGAAATCATGCAGCAGGTCAAAAAAGCCTCCAACCTGAAACTTGAAACTGAGGTCATTGAAACTGACCGCTCTATAGTTGAGGCAATAGTCGAATTCGCATTAAAGTCGAACATAGACCTGATAGTTCTCGGGACTAGGGGCTCTGCTGGGATTGCGAAACTCATGCTCGGGAGTGTCGCTGCTGGAGTCGTGAATTCTGCGCATTGTCCGGTCCTTGCGGTAAGGTGATGCTATGAAAACAACCGAATTACTCAACATAAAGGGAAGGGTCGCCGTGGTTTTTATCCTGTACCCATTCCTCCCAAACAGGGTTACCATAACCATACCAGATTGCAATTGATCTATGCTTACAGAAACTTCTGGTTGTATTCTGTAATTAGTACAGCATCAACGGCACCATAGACCACTATTTCGCTTCCATCGTCTAAGATCAGGGGAAGAAGGGAAACGTAGTGTGGAGGTTCGAAGCCCTCCAAGATTCTCCTGTCGCTTACATCTGCAGTTTTTACCCATGAACCATTCTTTTTTTCAAAACAGCATACCCTTGAGACCTCCCTGCTTCCATAGCCAGCTCCTCTCCCTCCAGCAGCGTTACTAGCTGCAAGTTCAAGAACATATAGACACTTCAGACTGGGTGAATTAAGAAATACGTCGCTATCCGCTATGACAAGTGCCATCCTGTTGACAGCTTTATCCTTCAGCAAAGGTAACAGTTCGTGCAATGAACCATCGGTCAAATATTCAATGTGTACAGGGTCATCGGTAAAATAACTTTATGCAAGAATTGGCCATATCAATCGCTGCCCAACGAACGATCGGTGCAGATGCTGATGGGAAGATGGAGATATTCAGAATAGTTGGAGACACAACTTCTTCGGACTAATTCCGAATATAGGCAGTACTGTACCAGGCGCAATCACGGCCTATGGACTCCCAGGCACGCTCCCAGCCTCGAAAGAATTAGTCAAAGAAGGACCGAAGGAAGTCATAAAGGAAGTACCCAAAGAAGTCGTGAAAGAGGTTACAGTCGAAACTGTCAGTCGAGTGTCCCATGGCGTAGTAAGATTGGGCATCGTCATAGTTGTAGTCGGCATAATAATGTCGAGAAGAAAGAAGGCGTAACCAAAAAAGCCCCCTCTTTGGAGCTATTCTCTTCTTATTTCGCTTTTTGACATGACCCTGAATAACATTATGCTTCTATTGAACCAAGAAGTGTCAGGAATGGCTATCTCTTGGGAATGATTCAATAAGTTATTGTTCAAAAGCATGCATTCCTACAGCTCGCCACATTAAAAAAAGGGAGAACTGATCAGTAATCGCTCCTGCTTTTCTTTCCCTTGGCATAACACTCCCTCCTATGCTTTCTGAAAACCAAAGTTCCATAGAATGTCTTACCACACCTTTTGCAAATATTCTTATCTGGCATAATTACACGATTTTTGTACGCAAAGCATAAGTTGTATCTGGTTTAACTACTTTGTTAAGAACATGCAACCTATAGTCCTGGAGAAAGTGTACAAAAAGACAAAGCAAAGGGATGAAAAATTATTATCCAAGAAACGCTCCAAGACTGGAGATAGTAGAGCAATACGATAACATGAAGGAGGGCTACATAAGACAGTAAGGTGGTATTTCTCTGCGTCTAAACTGAACTGTGTTGGTTCTGGCAAGGCTGAGGAAATAAAACAGATAGCAGATGCAACTGCCACAACCGATCTGATCCTCAATGAGGGACAGATAGTCCCAGTTAGACAATCCTGCGAATGACATTGACATTGTCACGGTCGGAGCTAGAGCCTCTGGCGAAAGAGGGCTACAATAAACTGTTGCGCGCGCGGGCAGTTCTAACTCGTTCCAATCAGACTATCTGCGATAGCACACGCAGCCTAGATTACGAGGCTCTTTTCTAACATAACTGCTTTTATGGTAGAAAATCCTGCCGTGTACAACACACATGGATAACGATACACTCTCAATTGTCC
>CAZXXP010000135.1:0-215 GCA_964644785.1 uncultured Nitrosopumilales archaeon
GTCCACGCGAGCAACCCCGTAAACGCTGTTCAGAGGTTCCTCGGAAGAGTAGAATTGGGAATGATCCCTCACATTCTTGACACTGTGATATTCGTAAGGTCTGGCGTTATTGAAAAAGTCTACACGCTGAACCTTGCCGTAAAGGTCCCGACGGGCATGACCGAAGCTGACCTTGCTAGGCCCGTCGTTGAAGTCAAGGAGTTTGAAGGTGGGAA
>CAZXXP010000135.1:225-3766 GCA_964644785.1 uncultured Nitrosopumilales archaeon
GGGGCGGAAAACGTCATTGTCCCCATATCTTCCGTAAAGACCGAGCAGTCAGGGATGAGGAAACTGGCCGCAGAAAGGATCAAGGATGTCATCAGCAAATTCGATCCCCGAGCGGATGTGCAAATAGTTTCTGATAATAGGGCAATAGTGAGAATTGAGAAGTCTGCAGTTCCAAGGATGATCGGAAGGGGTGGAGCGGTAATTTCAGATCTTGAAAAAAGTTTAGGGATACACATAGACGTAGAGTCAAAGCTTGCGGCTCTTGGCGACGAGGTCGCAATGGAGACAAAAGAAACTGGCGACTCTATTGACCTTCTTTTTGGAGATGATATTATTGGGAAAACTGTTAGCATTTACATAACTGACAAATTCGTTTTCTCCGCAACGATTGGCGGAAAAGCAAAGATCCATCTATCCAAGAAGTCTGAACTTGGAAAATCTCTTGTTAATGCATTGCTAGCAGAAAAAGATGTAAGGGCTATAGTGCAGGAATAGCTACTGAGGCTCAATCGTTGACGGCGGCTTGCTGGAGACCGCGTAAGTCACCCATGTAACTCCAGGTACTTCGTTTGTAACTCTGCTGCTGATCTTTTCCAAAATATCATGAGGAATTCTTGCCCAGTCTGCAGTCATCGCGTCAACTGACTCCACAGCCCTTATTGTCACTATGCGGCCGTACTTCCTTTCGTCACCGAGAACCCCGACTGCTTTGTCATCACCAACGATCGCAAAGCACTGCCAGAGTTTGTTGTACAACCCCGCTTTCTTCAGCTCCTCCTCAACGATGGCACTGGCCTCCCTGCAAATCTTCACTTTCTCCTCTGTAATCGCACCGATCACTCTGACTGCCAGACCCGGCCCGGGGAATGGCTGCCTTTCTATGATCTCTTTTGGCACTCCAATTGCGGCGGCAAGTCTTCTTACTTCATCCTTGTACAGATCTCTCAACGGTTCCAACAATTTGAACTCCATCCATGATGGAAGGCCTCCAACGTTATGGTGAGTCTTGATCTTTGCTGCTGGGCCTCCCGTTGCCCCGCTCTCGATAACGTCTGGATATAGTGTACCCTGGGCCAACCATCTGAAAGAGCCATTATTACTGGCAAATTTCGTAAATGCCTTGATGAACTCCTCTCCCACAACTTGCCTCTTCTTTTCAGGGTCTTCAACGCCCTGCAGGGCCCTCAGGAAAGCCTCCGATTCATTCACGTCAATCATTCTAATTCCAAGATTTTTGAAGAGCTTGACGACCTGTTCGTGTTCGCCCTTTCTGAGCAATCCGTGGTTAACGAACAGGCAGGTCAGGTTATCTCCAATGGCTTTGTGCACAAGAACAGCTGTTGTAGAGGAGTCTATGCCACCGCTCAAAGCGCAGAGAACCTTTTGATCTCCGACCTTCTTCTTTATCTCCGCTATTGAATTGCTAACAAATGATTCCATAGTCCATTCCCCTTTACATTTACACACTTTGTACAGGAAGTTGTGCAGGATTTCATTTCCTCTTGGGGTATGGGCCACTTCAGCATGAAATTGAATTCCGAACAGTTTCCCAGATTTGTCTTCAACGGCAGCGTAAGGAGAGTTTTCCGTATGCCCGATTCCCTTGAAGTTGCGTGGAAGTGTTGTTGGAGCGTCGCCGTGGCTCATCCACGTGATTGTAGATCGACCCAAACCAGCAAAGATTGACTTTCTATTATCAATAGAAAGTTCGGCTCTGCCATACTCCCTCTTCTTCGCCCTTGCAACCTTTCCTCCAAGGGTGCTGACCATCAACTGCAAACCATAGCAGATTCCTAGAACTGGTATCCCTAATCCGAAGATTTTGGGGTCACATTTTGGTGCTCCCTTGTCGTACACTGATGAAGGGCCTCCAGAGAGGATTATGCCTTTTGGAGCAATCTCTGCAAGTTTCTCTGCGGGGATGTCATATGCCACTAATTCTGAGTATACAGAAGCCTCCCTCACTCTTCTTGCGATAAGGTGCGCGTACTGGGCACCGAAGTCTAAAACTATGACCTTTTCCATCGTCAAGCTTACTGAGCCTTTTTCTCGAGCATCCTTGAGAATGCCCACGTTGCAGTGTTGATGACTTCGTCAAGCCTCTGCTTGTCCCTGTAGTTCTTTACTACGATCTTTTCTAGAATGCCCTCCCTTTCATCTAAAGAAAACTCTATCATGCTATCGGAAGAAATCAGACCGTTCTCCACCATCTCTTTATCCTTCTGCTTCATGCTCTCAAGAATTCTGTTTACAAAGAAGGTTTTGAACGGAGGAGTATCGCTACTAAGTTTTGCATCTGTGGTTGGCACTATGGAAACTGATACCGAGCTGACATAGGCGTTCGCTATCAGAGGGCCTGCTCTGCCCTTTCTAATTTGCCTGACTTCACTAACTTGCTCAGGCCCTTTTTTTGCTGGTGTTGGGGCTGGAGGCGCTTCTTCTGCCGTTAGAGGTATCTCTGCAGCCCTTCGAAAACTCGTCCTTTTCAAGACACTGTCAACGACAAGGAGCGTCCCCCTGAGCTTCTCTATCTGAGCTTCCAGTTCTGCTATACGTTCCTCTATCCACTCTTTGGTGTCTGCAGCCCTTTTGATCTCCTCGTCTGTAAAACTCATGATTAGGGAAGCTTTGTCCTTTTGGGCTTTAAGGTTTTAGCTAATGCTTTTGTAGATTAGTTTGCATGGCGCCAAACGTGTTCCCGCTTTATGATGAAAACAGGTTCAAGGGCAGACCTTTTGTAACATGGGCTCTTATCGCTGCTAACGTCGTTGTCTTTCTGTGGGAATTGGATTATACGAAACTGTTTCTCAACGAAGATGCAACTCTAAAGATGCTCCTGAATTATGGACTAACCCCCGCAAGTTTTGTGGGTGCAATTGACTCTGATACTTTGTTCACTCTCATCAGCTCAATGTTTCTGCACGGAGGGTTTCTGCACATAATCGGGAACATGGTTTTCCTTTTTATCTTCGGCGACAACGTTGAAGCTAAGTTCGGGCACGCAAAGTTTCTCATCCTATACGTAGCTTTTGGACTTGCAGGTGCATTTCTGCAGATATTTTTTGCCTTCCTTCCTGGAGGTGACACTTCAATTCCCTCAATTGGAGCTTCTGCAGCGATCTCTGGAGTCCTGGGGGCATACGTCGTATTCTTTCCCTTCAACAGAGTTGTCACGTTAGTATTCATCTTCTTCTTTGCAAGGCTCGTCAGGATACCTGCTGTAGCCTATCTCGGCCTCTGGTTCCTTCTCCAGTTCCTAAGCGGAGCAATCGGAGTCTCTGACGATGTAGGCTACTGGGCCCATGTTGGGGGCTTCGTCGCAGGTTTCCTTGTTGCGAGCCTTGCAAGAATGATGGGTTTGGCTCGACAGCAGATTTAGAGAACCTTTTGAACTTCTTTTGCTATGGCCCTGGCCATCCCGCTCATAGAGGTCTTCCCTCCAAGGTCATATGTGAGATGCTTACCATCTGCAAAGATCTTCTCCGTGGCTTCGAATATCGTCTTACTGGCCTTCTTTTCGCCAAGGTAATCGAGCATCCAT
>CAZXXP010000135.1:3776-4847 GCA_964644785.1 uncultured Nitrosopumilales archaeon
TTGCAGTAGGGTTCACCTTGTCTAACCCTTTGTATTTTGGGGAGCTCCCATGAGCAGGCTCAAACATTGCGTATCTATCCCCTATGTTCGCTGAATAGACGCATCCGATGCTGCCTATTAATGCAGATGCTTCTTCAGAAATTATGTCCATGAAGAGGTTCGTGCTCAAGAGGACACTTTGGTTGAACCTCTGCGGGTTCTTTAGAAGCTGCTGTGCCATGTTATCAATAAAATACTCCTCAGCCTCTATCTTGGGGAATTCTTCGGAAACTTTCCTGACAGACTCGAGGAAAATGTTGTCAGTTTCCCTCAGTATGTTGGCCTTTGATATCGCAATGACTTTCTTCCACTTCCTCTGCTCTGCAACCTTGAAAGCGTATCTTGCGATCCTTTCACACGACCTTCTGGTAATCTTCCTTATCGTTATGGCAGTGTCCTCAGTGATCTTGTAGTCAAGGCCGCTGTACATCCCTTCAGTCGCCTCCCTTACGCAGATGAAGTCTACCTTGCCCAGAGGACCTTCTGTGCCTGGAAAGTTCTTGATCGGCCTCACATTTGCATAAAGGTCAAAGCGTTGCCTTATGCTCACAGCAGCGCTCCTTGGAGCCCCTGGTTTGGTCGGAGTTGTCGTTGGCCCTTTGAAGCATGCGTCTGTCTCTTCAAGAACATCCCAAGTTTCTCCAGGCACCAAGGAATCTCCTTGATGTTTCTCCCACCAGTCCAGCCCGGCGTCGCATTCTCTGAATTCGACCTTGGTACCTGCAGCGTTAAGCACTGCGAGCATTGCATCCACCAATTCTGGCCCTGTGCCGTCTCCTCTGATCAGAGCCGCCTTCTTCGTCATTTGCTCAAAGCACTTCCAGCAATAGTTAGTTAAGCTTTCCAGCCTCGCATTGTGCTACTTTTTGACGATGCTCCATTGACGCTCTGTAGCGCGCCCATTACGCGAGGAGAGCTGTGCCACTCACGATCGCATTTCTTATCGTTCTGCTAAGTTGACAAGACATAGAGATCTTCTGGAATTCATGCCAAGAAGGATCACGCATCGTCTGTGAAAAGGAACTCACAAAA
>CAZXXP010000135.1:4857-5235 GCA_964644785.1 uncultured Nitrosopumilales archaeon
GCTACGGTTTATGTATTTGCAAATTGTTTTGAATGACAAAGCGTGGTCGCTATTGAAGGAAAGCGGTAACGTAGGCAAGAATTGAACATATTTCAAAATATGTTGCGAAGGTTCTGCTACCTTGTCAGCTCATGACCCGAGCTTTCTACTAATACATGAGCAAAGACTTGACGGAGCCTGGGAATCAATAAGAGTCTTGATGTTGTTCGGATGTTTCCATATCTTCCCTCCCACCGTTTTATCCTAGACTTTAGGCTACCCTATAGAGGATACGCAAAAACAGAACACTAGAACAAGATCCGAACTTTCAATGCGGGGATCCGAACGCCGTACTAAAGCATCCGAACAAACATGGAAACATCCGGACAACATCAAGCC
>CAZXXP010000136.1:0-5220 GCA_964644785.1 uncultured Nitrosopumilales archaeon
TTTGAATCACAGCCTCAGGGATATAAGGACTCTGTTTTACCACCAAACGTAACGAAACGATTAGGGATAGAAGCAGGAGGTCCTTTTGGCTGGGACAGATACCTAGGCACAGTCAGTGATAAAAACTTCATTGGCATGTGGGGATATGGCGCATCCGCACCCTTCGAGGTCTTAGAAGTGAAGTTCGGTTTTATAGTTGAAAATGTAGTACAAAAGGCAAAAGCGCTTCTAGGAAGATAACTGTTCACCAACTACTTGACAGAAAAGAGTACGTATAAAGATAAGAGCAATGCATGATACAGGATACATATTTTATTAACAATTCTGGAAGAGAGGTAACTGAGACATGGCGAACCCACTGCTTGAAATCCAAAGTTATGGACAGAGCATCTGGTATGACTACATCCGACGTGGATTAATTATATCAGGCGAATTACAGAAGTTGATTGACGAAGATGGCTTACGAGGAGTAACTTCTAACCCTTCTATCTTTGAGAAAGCCATTGCAGGAAGTACTGACTACAACAATGCCCTCAAAGCACTAGAAAAGCAGAAAGACATGGAAGCAAAGTCGCTCTATGAATATTTAGCCATAAACGACATCCAAGATGCAGCCGACGTTATGTCTTCCGTCTATGAGAAAACAAAGAAACGCGACGGGTATGTCAGTTTAGAGGTATCACCATATCTCGCCAACGATACGGCAGGCACACTTCGGGAGGCGCGAAGACTTTGGAAAGCAGTGGGACGTGATAATATTATGATTAAGGTCCCAGCAACTAAAGCAGGTATCCCTGCTATTAAACAACTCATTAGCGAAGGAATAAACGTTAACGTTACGCTTCTCTTCGCTCAGGAGACTTACGAACAGGTTGCTGAAGCTTACATCTCTGGTTTAGAAGCCTTTGTGTCGAAAGGTGGTGACCCAAGCGGTGTCGCAAGCGTTGCAAGTTTTTTCGTTAGCAGAATTGATACAGCTATTGATAACTTGGGAACAGCTAAGTTAAAGACAGCAAAAAGCGCAAGCGAGCGAGCAGTACTTAGGAGCGTCATAGGTAAGGTAGCTATTGCCAATGCAAGGTTGACGTATCAACAATACAATGAAATTTATCGTAGCGTACGCTGGCAAGCGCTAGCCGCTAAAGGAGCACAAACCCAGCGACTCCTTTGGGCTAGCACTAGCACTAAAAATCCTAGTTACCGAGACGTTCTTTATGTCGAAGAACTCATCGGTAGAGATACTGTAAACACTGTTCCGGCAACCACGTTTGATGCCTTCCGCGACCATGGACGCCCACGACCGAGCCTTGAAGAGCACCTTGAAGAGGCACACGACACTATGGAAGTGCTAGGACAGGCTGGTATCTCTATGCAGGCAGTAACAGACAAACTGTTAGATGATGGTGTTAGACTCTTTGCCGATGCATTCGATAAACTTTTGAGCGCCGTTGAGAAAAAGCGCGAATCGCTCCTTGGAAAGAAGCTCAACCGACAGACATACAAATTGCCTGAAAATCTTGAGGCGGCAGTTAAGACATCTCTTGAAGATTGGCGAGTTAATGGGAAGGTCCGTCGTCTATGGTCTCAGGACAAAACACTCTGGACTAACGACGACGAGAACCGCTGGCTTGGTTGGTTAGGTATAACGGAGGACCAATTGGCACATATCGAACACTTGAAGGATATTGCAGAAGAGGTGAAAAAAGAGCGCTTCTCATACGCCCTTCTCCTTGGAATGGGTGGGTCAAGCCTTTGCCCTGAGGTTATGAAGATGACATTCGGTAAGGTAGATGGATACCCTGAGCTCCATGTTTTGGATTCAACAGACCCTTCACAAATAAAGACATTCGAAAATAAAATCGATCTAGCCAACTCTATCTTCATTGTATCGTCAAAGTCAGGTGGCACTTTAGAACCAAACATCTTTAAGCAGTATTTCTTCGAACGAGTGAAAGAAACCGTTGGCGCTCGTAAAGCCGGCAGCCGATTTATCACAATTACTGATCCTAGCTCCAAAATGCAGCAAGTGGCAGTAGCGGATGATTTCCGTCATATCTTCTTTGGCCTACCCAGCATAGGCGGAAGGTATTCAGCTCTCTCGAACTTTGGTATGGTACCTTCAGCAATCATGGGTGTAGATGTTGAGAGGTTCCTTGATCTCGCAGAGGAGATGGTTCATAGTTGTGCATCGTGCGTACCGCCAGAAGATAACCCTGGTGTTATACTAGGAACAATTATGGGCGTGCTAGCGAAAAATGGGCGTGATAAGGTCACAATCATAACCTCTCCTGGTATCTGGGACTTCGGCGCGTGGCTAGAGCAGCTTCTGGCTGAATCGACTGGAAAACTTGGAAAGGGCTTAATTCCTGTTGATCAAGAAAGATTAGGACCGCCTGGTGTATACGGCAACGATCGCCTTTTTGCATACTTGCACTTGGAGAATTCACCTGATAGCACACAGGATGCAGCAGTAGAAGCCCTTGAAAGGGCTGGACACCCAGTAGTTCGAATTTCTCTTTCTGATATTTATGAACTCGGTCAAGAGATGTTCCGATGGGAGATTGCAACGGCGGTAGCAGGTTCAATCATTGGCATCAACGCATTCAACCAGCCAGATGTTGAGGCAAGCAAAGTGGCTACGAGAAAGCTGACCTCAGAGTATGAAAAGACAGGTTCTCTACCTAAAGAGACCACAATTCTTGAAGATGAGGGGTTCAAGCTTTTCACCGACGACAAGAACGCTGATGTACTTTCAAAAGCCGCAGGTAGCGATAAAACAATTACAAGTTATCTAAAAGCACACCTCGACAGGATAAAAGCAGGAGACTATTTCTGTATATCCGCATACATTGAAATGAACGATGCTCATCAAGAGCATCTACAGGCAATGAGGCACGCCGTTCGTGATGCGAAGAAGGTTGCTACATGTCTAGGCTATGGTCCTCGCTTTTTACACTCAACTGGACAGGCCTATAAGGGAGGACCGAATACAGGTGTTTTCCTCCAAATCACATGTGATGATGCGTTTGAACTTCAAGTTCCTGGACAGAAATATACATTCGGTGTGGTTAAGGCAGCACAGGCTCGTGGTGATTTTCAGGTGTTGGCTGAACGTGATCGCCGTGTCTTGCGTGTTCATCTGGGCAGAGATGTACAGGCAGACTTGGCGAGGCTACGTCAGGCTGTGGAAGCGGTGGTGTGATGAAGAAAGTATGGGCGAAAGGGCGTGTGGACGATTCATACCCCATACGCCCAAACGCCCATACACCCAGACGCAATTACGGAGGTGAAAGCAATGCAAATCGGAATGATTGGTTTAGGGCGCATGGGCGCTAATATGGTCAGACGGTTAATGCGGGGTGGGCACAAGTGTGTTATATATGACAGGAATGCGGATACGGTTAATGCTATCTCTAAAGAGGGGGCGATTGGAGCATCATCGCTTCAAGATTTTGTTTCGAAACTCACACCGCCGCGCGCAGCCTGGCTAATGGTGCCAGCCGCCGTAGTTGATAAGATGCTAAATGACCTTGCATCCCTTATGCAGAGTAGTGACATCATTATTGATGGAGGCAACTCCTACTACATTGACGACATTCGACGAGCCAATGAACTAAAATCTAATGGAATACACTATGTTGATGTTGGAACGAGCGGCGGTGTCTGGGGTCTTGAGCGCGGTTACTGTCAAATGATCGGTGGTGAGACTGATATTGTCAAGCACCTCGATCCCATCTTTAAGACACTTGCACCAGGTAAAGGAAGCATCCCTCGCACCCCTGGGCGAGAGAAGGTTAGTGGCACAGCAGAAGATGGCTACCTGCATTGTGGTCCATCTGGCGCGGGACACTTTGTAAAGATGGTTCACAACGGTATTGAGTATGGTATTATGGCGGCCTATGCAGAAGGGCTAAATATACTACATCACGCCAATGTTGGAAAACGTGGTCGTGCAGTTGATGCTGAGACTGCTCCCTTACGAAATCCTGAACATTACCAGTATGACTTCAATCTGGCAGACATAGCAGAGATATGGAGACGCGGTAGTGTTGTAGCATCGTGGCTTCTTGACCTTACGGCAATTGCTCTTCTTGATCAGCCATCCCTCGCAAGCTTTTCGGGTCGCGTGTCTGATTCAGGTGAGGGACGCTGGACCATTATGGCAGCTATCGAAGAGTCTACTCCAACTCCTGTTCTCAGTGCCGCTCTTTATCAACGCTTTAGCTCGCGTGGTGAGGATGAATTTGCAGAGAAGATCCTCTCCGCCATGCGCTTTCAGTTCGGGGGACACGTTGAACGACCTACAGGGGGTTAGGTGGTTGGCAACTATATTTTGGGTAACTATGCAGGATGCATGATGCAAGATACAGGATGCAGGGTATAAGATTCATCATGCATCATGTATCATGCATCTAGTAGGAAATGTCTCAAATGGCTGATATGACACTTCGCTCTGAATCCGCCGCTAGTGGCACACACGAACGACCTGCAAATCCATGCGTGTTTGTAATCTTTGGCGCATCTGGAGATTTGACCAAGCGGCTTTTAATGCCTGCCATTTATAACCTCGCCTGTGACGGCTTATTGCCTCAGAACTTTGCTATTGTTGGCACTGCGAAGACAGACTTAAATCATGAGTCGTTTCGAGAACAGATGAGTAAGGACATCAGACAGTTCACAACCCGTGATTTCGATAACAAGGTCTGGGATGAGTTTGTGAAAAACCTCTACTACGTTAGCGGGAGTTTCGATGACCCATCAATGTATGAGCGGCTCAAACAGTTATTAAATAAGGTTGACACGAAACATAATACAGATGGCAACTATCTATTTTATCTAGCTGTACCACCAGTCGTGTTCGGCCTTATTTCACGTCAGCTAGGTATTGCAGGCTTGGCAAACGAGGATATGTGCCGGCCTAGGCTTGTAGTTGAAAAGCCATTCGGACACGAACTTGAAAGTGCACTAAATCTAAACCGCGAGTTGCAGGAACATTTGAGCCACTCTGGAACCGCCACTATATTGATCATGTTCAACTCACAGCCGCTGAAAAGGTAGGTGTCGAAGGTCGTGGGAACTTTTATGAGCGCTCAGGCGTTGTAAGAGATATGATTCAGAACCACATGCTACAGATGCTTGCCTATATAGCTATGGACTCGCCGAGTTCGTTCCATGCCGATGATATTCGTAATGGCAAGGTGGCTGTATTAAAGGCCATCC
>CAZXXP010000137.1:0-713 GCA_964644785.1 uncultured Nitrosopumilales archaeon
GTCGCTGTAATTGTAAGCGGAGGGAATATCGACATGCCCCTGCTTGGACAATTGATACAGAGAGGACTCGGAAGAAGTGGCAGAATAGTCAGAATGGTAATTGAATTATTCGACAGGCCGGGGGCGCTGAAAGACCTGCTAAACATAATCGCGTCAAAGAATGCAAACGTGCTCGACGTTCAGCAGGACAGGTTGGGGCAGAAGATAGGCCTCGGCAAAGTCGATGTATTGCTAAGCTTTGAGATCGCCAGAAGAGACCAGATAAAGGAGATTACGAAGGAACTGGCGAACCTCGGTTACGAATACAGGATGCTCTAGTCCTCAGCCCCTTTTCTGACCTTGATTGCTACCCCTCTTTTGATAGAAGTCATTAATATTGAAGGCAAAATGGCTCTCCCAACTGCAATTACGTCACCTTTAGAATCTAGAACTGCAACTTCAGAATTTGGTCTGATAAATTCTCCTGCTGAAACTACGTGCTTTGCAAATACTGATCGTCCTTCTTTAACAAATTCCTTTACTTCATCATTGATGATTATACAGTTGTCGCTGAATGACTGATGCTTCGAAAGAATTTGTGCAGCGTAAATGGTTAATGCTACTGTTCCGTCGGGCCTGAATGTTGCAAATAATTCATCGTTGTGATAAACGTGCCTTATCCTCTTGGTCTTCTTCGATATTTCAAAACGGAAGCCCTTTTTCGGCAATGCAGA
>CAZXXP010000137.1:723-5137 GCA_964644785.1 uncultured Nitrosopumilales archaeon
TTTATGGTTGCATAATAAGAGGGGAAAAAGCTTCCTCATGTCTTATATCCAAGTTTTGCCTTTTGAGCATTGAAAGAGTCGTGGACAAGATAGCGCTGATTGCGTCAGCCATTCTCGCTTCCACATGGGTCATCATGTGGCTAAACCTGCCCCCTGTACTCAATACGCCTCTCCCAGCAAGCCAAAAGGTTGTCGTAGCCATTGGCCAAAAAGATGAGAGGTAGGTCGGTTTTTCAAATCAAGTCATCCAGTCTGTCCCCGATCCCGAACTTGCAACCGCGAAGGACGTAACTTCTGAGCGCCTGAAATCTGGGTCGAATATTTCAAACCCTGTCAAGGTTGAATTGCCCGGATGGCTCAAAATAACCATGAAGAGCGGTACGGAAAAAGTCACTCAAAGGGTAAAGTTTCTCACGGCGCACGACATCGCAAGGTTTCCAAAGCTTGTCGAAGCTATAGCTCTTGCTGATCTGAAATCTTCTAATAAGGTGTTCAGCATATATGAAAAATCAGAAAACCTGATGGAGACTCTTGAAGTCGATGCCTCCCAAGCTAAGGATGTTATTGCATTACTGGAAGGCGATGAGGAAGTTTCGGAAGGGAAGCAGTACATCTGGACTCTAATGTTTGGAGCGTCAACATATACAATACGGTTGACGATTTCCCAAGGCGCTCCAGCACAGCAGTGAAATCACTAAAGCAATAAGCATCTTCAGCGGTGGGTAAGGTGCAGAAGACTGCGGAGTTGATTTGTTGAACTGCGAAATCTGTGGTAATCCGATAAAAGGAGCGTCGCAAGTCGTCCTTGTCGATGGTGCTAAGCTCAGGGTCTGCGGTGACCATGCAAAACTTGGCACTGTCATCAAAGAAACGGTGCAACACCAGGGTTTCGTGCCTAGACGCGTCAACAGCCCCTCGATACCGAAGTTTGACGTTGTTGAAGAGTATCTTGAATTGCGGGATGATTTCGGGATGGTGATTAAGAGCGCAAGGGAAAAGATGGGTTTGTCGCAAGACCAACTTGCCGCCAAGATAAACGAGAGAGTCTCTTTGATCAGACATTTGGAAACTGGTAAGATGAAGCCCGATGATGTCCTTGCCACCAAGCTTGAAAGGTTCCTGAAGATCGATCTTTACGGCGCTGCCAATAGCGATCTAGAGGTCTAGCGAGTGCAGGAAAGGAGAGTGGTTCTGCTGACTTGCCCAGAGCCCTTCGCTAGGGATGAGTTTGGCGAGCTTGCCTTAGCAGCTGAATATCACCCTTCATCAGTCAAAACGAGTAAGAACCTGGCGTATTCAAAATATGGTGTCGACGAAGGAAAAGCACTTGAAATCAAAGAACCTGTCAAGAGCCTTGATGCAAGTGTTATTCTCATAGACGAAACGTTAAGATCGTCGCAGGAGTATAACCTTGCCAAGCTTGCCGGGATCGAAGTTAAGGGCAGGAAGAAACTCATCCTTGAGATTTTCATTAGGAGAGCGGTTTCTGCGGAAGCTAAACTACAGGTGGTCCTTGCCTGATTGTCCAACGAGATGTCGAGGGGTAGAGGAGAAGGTGAAACTTGCAAAGGGGGGAGAACAACAGGGTTTCTTCGGTCTGGGCAAATACGAGGTTGACAGGTATACCAGAGGGACATAAGGAGAAGGGTTTCTACTTTGATTAGAAAGCTTGACGAGGCGAGGAAGAGGAGAGAATTGCACTGGATGGCTAGGAAGAGGTTGGAATTTGCGATGGTTTCGCTTTCTGGTTATACTGGCGCTGGGAAGACCACTCTTTTTAATCATTTGACGGAGGAGAGCAAGACCACCTGCCAGGGTGTATTCATGACTCTGGGCACATGTCCAAGGTCTTTGCTACTAAATTAAAAACAAGTGTTGTTTTCTGATACTCTGGGTCTTCTCAGCAGTGCCGGCTTGCATGATTGAGGCTTTCAAGTCCAAGTTCGAAGAGCTGACTGATACTGACCTTCTCCTGCTTACCATGGGCACGTCTCTGGGAATTGATGAATTCTCGATAAAATTGGATATCTGCGAGAAGACACTTGCAGATCTTTTGGTTTCGCCGTCACAGGTGCTTTACGTTCTGAATAAATCGGATTTGACAGCTGTTGAAGAGGTGATGAAGAAGGTTGCCTTGCTGCAATTGCACCCGGATAGAATGGTAACAGTTTCAGCAAAGACAGGTGAGGGTCTCGAAGAGCTCAAGAACGCAGTGCTAAAGAACCTTGAACATTCCCCCATGATCCTGAAGTAAATGCAAAACATTTTCGTCTTACGAATGGGGCATAGGCTCCATAGAGACTTCAGGATTACTACTCACTGCGCTCTCGTTGCTAGGGCCTTTGGCGCTGACGGGATAATAATCTCTGGCGATAGCGATGACGCCATCTTGAAGAGCGTGGATAAAATCAATGCCTCTTGGGGGGGGATCTTTGAGGCTAAATATGATAAAAACTGGAAAAGCGTTATCAAAGATTGGAAGAAAAAAGGAGGCTATGTAATCCTAACGACGATGTATGGCATAAACCTACCAGATGCGGAGAAAACTATCAAAAAAACCTCTGTAGAGAAAGGGATCCTGATCGTCGTTGGCTCTGAAAAGATGCCTTCTGAGATCTTTCATTTAGCTGATCTTAACGTCGCAGTTACAAACCAGCCCCATTCGGAAGTTGCCGCCATTGCCATGATTCTAGACAGGGTATTTGCAGGCAAGGAACTAAAGAGGAGTTTTGGAAACGCTAAAATGAAGATTAAGCCTCAAGAAAAAGGAAAGAGGGTCGTCCCAGCATAGCTGGGGCGAATTGTACTATACCTTCTTGAGCAATGTATTGAGGATGTCGGTAGAAGTTTTGTAGGTACCCTTCGGAAGGCTTTTTGCGAACCATTCGGAATCTGCTTTAGCCATGTCCGTGGCACAGTTGCATGCAGCTATTGCCTCCTCTATTGTTGCTAGATATTCTACGTGAATTTTCAGGTGATCTAGCGCAGTTTGGAAAACACCCATCTTATGATTAGAATAGTTAGTGTTTGGCCTTTGGCGCTTGTTCTGAATTCGATTAGCTAAAGAAAACCGCCGTAATACCTTTTATCAACGTCTGCCATGACTCCTTTGTAAGTTCTCTTTGATTGAGCATAAGATCTTTTCTTTTGTTGGTTCCGTTAAGTTAACAAAACCATCCTTGATCAGATTTATCTGAAATAGTAGGGGTTAATTTTAACCTATTAGAGGGATTTTGCTATTGCATTTCCAACTTCTTCAGTGCCCGCCTTGCCTCCAAGCTCGGACGTCTTTACCCCCTTCTTCAAAGCCGAAACTACAGCCCTCTCAACGGCTTCAGCAGCCTTCCCGCATGTGACATCCTTCTCAGACATGGCGAACCACTCGAGCATCATCTTTACAGACAGTATGGTTGCAATAGGATTCGCTATCCCCTTCCCAGCAATATCTGGTGCAGCTCCATGCACGGGCTCGAAAAGAGCCTGCTTCTCTCCAATGTTTGCAGAAGGAGCAAGCCCTAAACCTCCAACTACTTGTGCAGCCTCATCCGATAAAATATCACCAAACATATTCATGGTTAAAATCACATCAAAATCCTGTGGATTCCTTATCAAATTCATTGCACAAGCATCGACATACATCTCCGTGAAAACTATCCCTTCGTGCGTCTGAGAAACTTCCCTCGAAACCTTGGCAAATAAACCGCAGGTCTTCCTCATTACATTGGCTTTATGGACTGCAACAACGCTCTTTCTCCTCAAGGCAGCCGTTTTGAAAGCATGCTCAGCGATCCTCTCCGAAGCCTTCCTGCTAATCACTCTAACGGCAATCGCAGAATCCCCCAGATCAAATTCTATCCCTTTGTACAGATCCTCAGTATTCTCCCTCACGATTACTAGATCGACATCAGGCCTTAATGCTCTGATGGTAGGATAGGATTTAGCAGGTCGTATGTTAGCATAGAGATCAAACATCTGCCTCAGCCTCACTATTACGTCCATCGCAGATTCTCCCACAGGCCCTTTCAGGCAGGCATCGGTATCTCTTACTATAGAGATTGTATCTTTAGGTAGTGCCTGGCCTATCTTCTTTAGCATCACATCCCCAGCGGGAGCATCGATAATCTCAAAATTAATAGAGAATCTCTCAGAAACAGCATCCAAAACTGCTAGAGCCGCCTGAGAAACTTCAGGCCCGACGCCATCTCCTTTCATCATAGCAATGGAGTAGTTCCTCATCAAAATCGTCTAAAATAAGGTGCAATAATAACTTAAGCTGGCGACCTGAGAACTCTACTCCTCAGAACGGCGCTCAAAACATTACATTCCATCAGTCTTATGATGAGGAGCCTTTAGCAAACACTTCTAACAATGCTATACTAGACCTCTTGCGTGGTAGTAACTTTACCAGTTAATC
>CAZXXP010000138.1:0-5019 GCA_964644785.1 uncultured Nitrosopumilales archaeon
CACAGAAACTTTCACACATTTCAAATGCCCCTTCAACTTTCAAATGTTTCAAAACAGGACTTCAAACCTTTCAAATGTTTCAAATGCAGGCCGGTGCTGATCGAGTACAATGCGAGCAGGATGCGAAGGAACTCTCCATCTACACTAGGAATTCTGCAGGTGCACAGGCTTAGAGACTGTTTGGGTATCCTGTAGGGTCTGACAGAAAATAGTTGTTAAGATTTGAAAACAGAGCAATGATATGAAAGGAGTTTTGAAAAGCACTGTTATCCTCCAGTCCGGTCTGACTGTATTTTCCATTAGTTGACGATAAGCTAACAGTACCCTATCATAGCTTATTTGTCGAGTATTGTACGCCTGTGCCTGCCTCTGTTCATGGTCCCGGAGAGTTTGATATTTGCCCAGCCAGAGATGCTGACAAACCGCCCTATGCAAAACTATGACGGGGAGTACGTAATCAAGTGAAAAGATTTCGTAATTACTGATGAAGCGTCGTTAATTAATTGTCTGATTTTTATGTCATTGTTGAGAATCAATTTCTGACATGTTTCAGGTCAACTTTTGTTAAGTTACGGTCGGTCTAAACTTAATCGGGTGGGTTGACGCCCAACCTACCCTTCCCCCTTTTTCTACAAATGGTGATTATACGGTGCGGGCCCGGTGGGATTTGAATACAAACGGGTTCAAGTCCAATATTAATTAATAATATAGCAAGCGCGAGCGGAAACATCTTGGGAAATGTAGGACTCAGCTTCATAGAGCCAAATATGTAAATATACAGCTGCCTATTTGCGGGCTATGCCTTTACCACAGTTGCCCGTAGATCTGCTAACGATCGTTCAAGATCTTGAGCTAAGAGCCTCTACCTACCTCCAGCACCAGAGGTTTCGACTTGCCGAGGAAGTGTATAGGTCTGAATTAGAGCTTATGATCAGAAGACAGGAAAAACAGAAAGCTCGCATCCACAAAGGGGCTCCTCTACACATGCTTGGTATAACTCTTCTTCTTCAAGGTAAACATGACGATGCCCTAAAGCAATTTGTTTTAGCCTACATCGAAGACATACTGACATATCCCCCAAGTGAAGTTGACAAAACACCAGCCGCATTGACGCTTCGGAGTGGCTACAAAATGGGAGATTATGCTTTGCAACTGATTAAGGAGGTTGCACTAGAAAACCCTCTCAACATCCTGGATCCCGAAACAATCTTGCACAAATTCTTAAAGAAAGCTAAGATCGAAGAAGTGCATTTGGTCACCCTATGCGGGGAAAGTCCTGATCCAAACAAAGTTGCTCAACAGCTTTTTGGCCGACCTATTCTTTCCGAGACATCCGATGCGTTGGATGTTGCTGTAGAGAGGCTTCGAACAGATATCTTGAGGAGGGCAGGCGAAATAGCTACGAAAAAAGGTCGTCAACAAATTCTGGCTGAAGACATTAGAGAAGCCCTACAACAGTTGGGGGAGAAGGCCTCTGAGTAACTCTGATGGAGATGCTGAGATTGCCGATTATGTCAAACCCATAAAAGAAAAGCTGAAGAATACAAACTTCTACTATAACTCTGTAATCATAAATCCTCCTGATTATTCTAAAGCGAAACAGGTCGAGCTGACCTCCTTGGCAAGGTTTTTCCTTCAATTCTCTAGCATTATAATGGTAGGTTTGTCTGCGATTACAATTGCTGCCCTACTCCTGCCAGATCTAACTAGAATCGACCCCATTCACCTGATTGTGTTGTGGTTGCTCCCACTATTGAATTTTTTCTTTGCTGGGCTTTCGCTCTACGCATTTCGCTCGTATCTCTGACGGCGATACGTAGTGGTAAAGCGCAGTGCGCGCGCACTCCTAGCCTGCTCTTCACACTGCTTCCTAATAATTCATCTTAGGCCACGCCAAGTAATAAAATCAATAAACCTCCTAGACAGAACCTATGATAGGAAGGCGCAGTCCTGAAAGTTTACTGGTTCGTTGTCCAAAGTTTATATTTCAGAATACATCGTTCATAGTTTGCAGATAGACGATGTATGGGCTGGAGAAAAATTCATTCCTATTAGACCCCAAAACGAACTGCGACGTATTCCTAGTCAGAACCTCAAAGGCAGACCAATACGTGGAGATGGTTAAAGGGAAGATAGCAATAGGAAGGTACCCACATTTTGTTCTCTATGGCCTCTTGGGAATTGGGAAAACACATCTGCTAAGGTACTTACAAAATAAACTAGGTGAAGCAGAATGCCTTTACATTGAAACGCCTCCGCTACATCGCCGCAGCAGTTTCGTTGAGATTTATCGAGAGGTTATGTCAAGCTACGGAAGGGAAAGAATGAAGGAATTGCTGAATCTGGCATTATCAAAGTCCAATTTGGGAGTACATGCGTTTGCCGAGAAACCCCAAGGGAGCATGGATGTAGAAAAGGTACTCGGCAGAGACTTGGCGAGGACGATTCAATATGGCATTGGCCGCTGGGATATATTATGGCGTTTCATTCGGGGAGAAAAACTCAGCAGGACTGAAGTAAAAGATATCGAAGCGTGGACTTCGCAGATTGAGGTGCCAGACCAAGTCAGATTTCTTCAGTCGTTTTTTTCCCTCCATGGAGCAATTCATAAGAAACCCGTCATGCTTTTTGTTGATGAATTCGAAAATACACGTACCCTCGTTGGAGACAGCCTTAGTGAATTCACAGAGGCATTTAGAGACATCGTTTCCGAAGGAAGCCCAATTGGTACAGTTTTTGCACTCACGGGTAGAACCATAGAAGAGGGCCCGCAAATTCTAAAAAACGAAACAGTCAAGAGACGCATTAGTGCAACTAATTTCTATTCCTTTGATGAATACGCTATAGACGAGGTCAAAGAATTCGTTTACCAAGTCATACAATATCGTCGGATTAAATCATTTGATGTGAAATCCGCTATATCGAAGCTAACTGGTAAAGGGATAGAGCGGGTTACCGAAAGAAGTTATCCGTTCTCAGAAGAGGCTATTGAACTGATAATCCAAAAAATAAAATTGCTAAAGGAACAAGCGCAGATAGATGCTTTCCGTCCAAAGGAGGCAATGGAACTCATGGATAATGCGATGTCGCATGCTATTTTGAGCAAGTCCGAATATCTTAACTC
Source organism: uncultured Nitrosopumilales archaeon (assembly GCA_964644785.1). Lineage (GTDB taxonomy): Archaea > Thermoproteota > Nitrososphaeria > Nitrososphaerales > UBA57 > VHBL01. Next base: position 3,125 of record CAZXXP010000138.1, read on the forward strand.
GAACTTGGTCAAGACAAGCATATGAGCACATCATGCCCGTAGCATTAATGCGATTTGCGGTTGAATCTGCAGGGAATTTGGATAAACTACACCGACTAATCTCATTAGTCGACAATATCCCAGGTGATAAAGATAAGATTTCGGAGTCCTTCAGGAATCAAGAATCGTATCTTGGCTATAGGAGAGCGGCAGAGCCATATTTTAGTCTAGCCAGAGGGCTTGGCATTGTAGACGAGGGTTGGAAACTTTCATTTGGAGCTGGTCGATCTCTTCTTAAACTGTGGTCCGAGAAAGAAAAACGACCAATCTACACACTTCTTACACTCTTTTTAATACACGACAGATCATTTCTGGTGCCACTCCTTCGTTCAGCTACTCTCTTTTCGCCTATCAAGAGGCAACAAATTGAAGAATCTGCAAGGGTAGCATGGGAGGAAATGTGGGAGAAGAGCGGAGAGGAACTGGCAACAATGGAGCCTCCCGTTCCTCGAAACCTTACGCGTAGAACTCTACTACACTATGGGATTCCACGCTGGAGAATTATTACACATGGACTTGGACTGAGGCTCACACATCTTAAGACCTTCTCGGAATTGTTTTGGCCTTACGCTTTCAAGGAGCTACCCAATGACTACTTCGGATTGCTCGGAGAGGTTTTCACAGCACGAAAACCACCGCATCTCAAAGGGTCACAGCTCGATGAATTGATCAATAGAGCCTATGACACGCTAAAGGGAATGGAATATGCTTCGGTATTCGGTGCTTTATGTTTCATAAATGAACACATCTTACCTACATTTTTCGTTGATTACAGAACACTCTTGAAGATTCTCAGATCATCAAACCGTTATGAACTGCAACCAAGCTTCTCTCCGGAAGATTTTCTTTTCAGGGTGAAATAACTTAGCACATCACATGATCTACATGGACGAATGCGGAAGTCTTGGCGTGCCAACCCGATACGTAGTAGGACTGATTGCTATAGAACCTCGTGCTGCTACGAAATTGACTAGCTATCTGAAGACAATCTCCGATAGTTTGTCTGTCAGTGAGCTTAAATTCTCCAATGCAAACAAACAGGAAAGAATCAAAATCCTAAATAATATTAACAAGCACGTAGTCTTTACTGGCTCTATCTATTTCTGTACTGATGGTAAGCGCGGATTCTTAATCAACGAAATTCTAGAACAGAGTGCGAAGGAGATTCTCGGGATAACGATACCCCATCTGAATGAAGGTGATACCCTTCAATTTATATGGGATGAAGGAGTAAGATCGGAAACATTCGAGGTTTTTCGAAAACAAATAAAATCTTTCGCGCCAACTGAAATTCCTATTACTCGAATTGAACAGAGAGACTCAAAATTGGATGGATGTGTACAATCTGCTGACTTTATCGCGGGGGCAATGCACACAAAACATGTTAAAAGCGATGGCGAATATTGGAGAATTGTGAAGGACAAGCACCAAGAGAGAATCAGGAAGAATTAGAGTAAGAGTCTTACCAAGTTTGGCAGGGGCAATCGACAAGAGAACGGGTGCATGCCCGCCAAAACGTGAATCCAAGATTACGCCTGAATATCACAAGGAAATAATCACGCTCAAAGGTGAAGGCAAGTCATATCAACAGATTATTGACCTGTTTGAGGGCAGGCTGCACCTTGTGCTGTCACAAATAAGCGTTGAAGTGCACAACCATCACAGGCAGGTTTGCTCTTGCTATGTGTGAGTCAAATTTGTGCATAAAGGGTTGTTGTCGTATTATACCACCACCTCCACCCCGGAGGGTAAATATATGACAAACACCTGCCAAGCCTTGCCAGCCACGCTCAAAATGCACAAAGGGAACCCTTTAGGAATTTTTCCGAAGCCTTAACTTTTGACAATGAATCCAA
>CAZXXP010000139.1:0-5007 GCA_964644785.1 uncultured Nitrosopumilales archaeon
TGGAAAAGGAGGCGTAGGAAAGTCCTTTACAACATCTTTATTGGCCATAGAATTGCGAAAGCGGGGCTACGAAGTCGGAATCCTGGATGCAGACATTACAGGCCCGAGCCAAGCAATGATTTTCGGATTAACTGAAAGACTTGTAGGGAGTCCGCAAGGCGTCATGCCAGCTGAAACAAGAACGGGTATCAAGATAATTTCAATGCAGCTCTTGTTGGCTGACCCAAAAAAACCCACAATATGGAGAGGCCCCATAATCAATAATCTCATCAGGCAACTGTACCTTGACGTTAACTGGGGCGATCTGCACTATTTGCTAATAGATTTACCGCCAGGCACAAGTGATGCTCCTCTGACAGTGTTTCAATCACTTCCTCTAACGGGCGTCGTCGTAGTCACAACGCCGCAGGATTTGGCCAAACTAATAGTCACGAAATCCGTGAACATGGCCAAATCACTCAACGTTCAGATTCTGGGCGTCATCGAAAACATGGCCTATGTTGTATGCGATCATTGCGGGGAGAAAATGGAGATTTTCGGTCCACCTAAAGGAGAACAGATGGCCATAGAATTTGATGCTCCATATATAGGCGCTGTCCCAATAGACCCCAAAATTGCTGAGCTTTCTGACAACGGCATGATCGAAGATTATCAAAGCGAGGTCTTTGCTAATATGACTGAAAAACTTGTCAGCAACGTACAGAAGTTCAGCGAAGGTGCTCCGAAGGCTCTTCCAATTTCGTGGAAAAGCAAGAAACTTCCGATTGTAAACTAAATCATTCTATAAACGCATAAAAGCGATCGCAGTTAAAGCGTCGTAGAAGTTGAAGGCTGCAGTAATCCATCAACATGGAGCGCCAGAAGTTCTCAAGTATGAGGACTTTCCCGATCCAGAATATTCTCCAAATGAAGTTCTGATAAAGGTTAGAGCCTGCTCGATAAACCGCCTTGATTTGTGGATAAGGCAAGGTTTGAGAAACGTAAACATTACATTGCCTCATATCTGCGGCTGTGACATAGCTGGAGAGGTTGCTGAGATTGGTAGTGCATTAGAAGGAATTGAAAGAGGTCAGCAAGTAGTAATTTCACCTGGTACAAGTTGTGGAAGGTGCGAATACTGTCTTTCTGGAAACGACAACTTCTGCAAACAGTATCAAATAATTGGAGGATATGAAAGAAATGGTGGCTATGCTGAATATGTTGTTGTGCCCCCTCAAAACGTGCTGTCGAAACCAGAGAATATGAGCTTCGAAGAGATAGCTTCTATGCCTCTAACCTTTCTGACTGCATGGCACATGCTGGTGACCCGTGCGAGGGTCAGAGCTGGCGAAACTGTTCTTGTCATAGCTGGAGGGAGCGGTGTAGGCAGTGCAGCGATACAAATAGCCAAGGTTTTCGGAGCGAGCGTGATTGCAACTGCAGGATCACAAGATAAAATGAAGAGGGCTACAGAACTGGGTGCCGATTATACGATCAATCATGCTACGCAGGACATAACCGAAGAAACAAGGCGCATAACGAACAGAAGAGGCGCAGACATAGTCTTCGAGAACGTAGGCAAGGCTACTTGGGACAAGAGTATACAGGCACTTACGCATGGTGGAAGACTGATCACATGTGGGGCAACATCTGGCTCTGACGTTCCTCTTGACTTGCGCTATCTGTACAGAAGACAATTGACAATAATGGGGAACTACATGGGCTCCAAGGGAGAGCTGCTCGAAATAATGAAGTTCATCGAAACTGGCAAGTTCAAGCCTGTAATTGCCAAGGTCATGTCCTTGACGAGGGCCGCAGATGCTCACAAATTGATAGAGGACAGAGCTGTTTTCGGGAAGGTAGTACTCAAGCCTTAATACGTGATAAAAACACTTGCCAACAAAGATTGATTCATTAGGAAATTGGCGGAGGACGCATTACTCTAAGGACGTTAGGCCTTCCGAAGAAGGTAAAGAGGTTACAGTATTCGGCTGGGTTTCAGGAATCCGCAATCAGGGAGGCATAGTATTCGTAATCATTACTGACAAGGATGGAGTCGCTCAGATAACCGTCCACAAGGATAGGGTCACAAAGGAGGTTCTTTCAAGAGTTGAATCGCTTTCAGATCATACATCCATAGCCGTAAGGGGCAAGATCAAGGCAATGAGCAAGGCACCAAACGGCGCAGAAATAATTCCTGACGAGTTCAAGGTTCTAGCATTGGCACAGAAAACTCCTCCGTTTACACTTTATGCAAAGACTCTACCCAGTCCAGACAAGCGGTTTGAAATAAGGGCCGTAGATTTGAGAAGACCTGAAGCGCTGGCAATTTTCAGGATAAGGGAGAAGGCGCTTGAAAGCATAAGAGAATTCTTAAAAGAACGCGGATATTACGAAATTAATACACCGAAGATCATTGCCACTGCAACGGAAGGAGGCGGCGCACTATTCCCTCTTCTATACTATGACAAAGAAGCTTTCCTAACGCAGAGCCCACAGCTCTTCAAGGAGCAGCTCGTAATGCCGTTTGAGAAGGTCTTTGAAATAGCACCAGCGTACAGGGCAGAGCAAAGCAGAACTTTGCACCATCTAAGTGAATTTCTATCTGTAGATGTTGAGGAGGCGTTTGTTGATTACAAAGACGTAATGAATACAGTTGAGAAGATGATCGCAAAGATCCATGCTTTGGTAGGGAAAGAGTGCGCCAAAGAGCTCAAAACACTAGGGACAACAATTGCATCAATAGAAAGGATTCCCAGAATGACCTATGATGCTATACTTGAGTTGCTGAAAGGGAAAAACGCGCAGGTGGAATGGGGTGACGATTTGACATCGGAGCTGCTGGACAAAATTGCACAGGATTTGCCCTCATACTTTTTTGTTATTGATTGGCCTACGAAGAGCAAGCCCTTCTACATCAAGCCCTCTTCAAATGCTGAAATTTCAGAATCCTTCGATCTAATGCACGGTAGTTTAGAGATAGCATCGGGAGGGACAAGGCTAAGCTCGAAGAAGGACCTTGTCAGCAGATTGAAGGAGAAGGGGTTGAAACCGAAGGGTTTCGAGTACCACCTCGCCGTCTTTGATTATGGAATGCCTCCTCACGCAGGCTTTGGATTAGGTTTTGAGAGGTTGCTCATGGTATTGACAAATCAGAAGAACATAAGAGAGGTCTCCGCATTTCCGAGAGACCAGTTCAGGCTTACCCCGTGAGATCATGAAAGGCATTTCGAGAGAAGAGGTCAGGCACCTTGCTTGGCTTGCAAAGATCGAGCTGACCCAGCAAGAGGAAGAAACTCTTTCTAAACAAATGGCGGACATTTTGAACTACTTCAAGGTTCTGGACGCAATAGACACAAAGGGCATTGAACCTGCGTACCATGCAAGTGAAGTCAAGAACGTGTTCAGGCGAGATGAACCAAGAAAGGCAAACGCCGATGAAATATTGAAACTTGTTCCTGTAAAGAAGGGTCGCTATGTCAAGGCCCCGAAGATAATTTAGTGTGACATGAAAATGTACTCAGTATGGGAAATCGCAGAAGGAGTCCGCAAGGGCTCGATCTCTGCAGTGGAGATTGTTGAGGAGCTTTTTTTAAGGATAGAGAAGTACGACAAAGATGTTCGGGCCTTCATAACTGTCAGTAAGGATTCTGCACTCCAGCAGGCTAAAGAGATAGAGAAGAGAAGAAAAGAAAAGAAACTGGGGAGGCTCGCAGGAGTTCCAATCGCAGTAAAAGACAACATCTGCACTAGAGGTATAGAAACTACCTGTGCATCGAAAATCCTGAAGGGTTACGTTCCTCCTTACGACGCTACTGTAGTGAGACTGCTGAAGGAAGAAGGAGCAATAATAGTAGGGAAGACAAACCTTGACGAGTTCGGCATGGGCTCTTCTACAGAGTTCAGCGCCTTTTTCGCTACAAAAAACCCGAGAAACTTGAACTATGTCCCTGGAGGTTCGTCTGGAGGCAGCGCAGCTGCGGTTGCCAAGGGTCTCTCTGCCGCCGCTCTTGGTACTGACACTGGTGGTTCGATAAGGTGTCCCGCTGCATTCTGCGGCGTGGTAGGCGTGAAACCGACATACGGCCTTGTAAGCAGATATGGTCTGATAGCCTACGCAAATACCCTCGAGCAGATAGGACCAGTTGCGAACAATGTGAATGATGCTGCACTCCTTCTGTCGTGCATTGCAGGCCACGATGACAGTGATTCTACAAGCATTGGAAAGAGCGAAGATTACACCAAATTCAACAATGGCTCAAAATTGAAGGTGGGAGTTCCGAAGCAGTGCTTCGGGGAAGGGACGCAGAAAGCTGTTTCCGATGCTGTGTGGAATGCGATAAAGAAGATTGAGGGTGAAGGGGCAGAAGTAGAAGAAATTGATCTAAAGTCTATAGAGTATGCACTCGCTTCTTATTACATAATTGCAATGTCGGAAGCGAGCTCCAACCTGGCAAGATACGACGGCTTGAGATACGGTTTTCAGGACAGTTCTGGTGCAAGAAACTGGAGCACCTTATTCTCGAAGGACAGGAAAGCTGGCTTTGGATTTGAAGTAAAGAAGAGGATAATGCTTGGAACGTTTGCGCTTTCTGCTGGATATTTCGACGCCTATTATCTTAAAGCACAGAAGGTCAGGAACATCATAATTCAGGCCTTCCAGAGAGCCTTCAAGAAGTTCGATGTCCTCATAGGGCCGACGATGCCCACGACAGCCTTTAAGCTCGGAGAGAAGAGCGTTGATCCCCTTGCAATGTACATGAGCGATTGCGACACTGTCCCAGCGAACCTTGCGGGCATACCAGCTATATCGATACCGTGTGGCTCTTCAAACGGCCTCCCGATAGGTCTACAGATTATGGCCGCACCTTTTGAGGAGGGAAAACTGTTCAAAGCTGCCAAAACGCTCGAAGATATTCTTGGAGTTTATGTGGAATGAAAGAGCATGATCTTGGGCTTAAGATCGGGCTTGAAGTACACTGCCAGCTTACTGTATTGAAGACAAAACTCTTCTGCTCATGCCCGTCA
>CAZXXP010000140.1:0-4965 GCA_964644785.1 uncultured Nitrosopumilales archaeon
CAGATTAGGAAGACACAAGCAGCCAAGATGAAAAAACAGCTCATTCGATTCGCGTCAGCTGAAGACTTCCTGAAGGAAGTTAGATTAAGTGAGTAAGTACAAGATACAGATTCAGAAAGACGTTCTTACCTCATTAAAGAAGGTGGATAGCAACCTCAAGCGTAGGTTCGAATCCGAACCTGAAAGACCTTCTGGAACTTGAATCTGATGAACAATTGAACGTAATTCCCCACAAAAGTTGTTGAAAGACTATGTGATAATTCCCCAGATATTCAGCCTGCTAACTAGACCGAAGCAATGAGATGGTCGGTATGCTGCGAGACGAGAACCATAGGATCCTTCGGTATAGTGACTGGGGGATTAATTTGTAACCTTGTCCAGTCAGGTCTTTTTCCAAAAAATGTTTTTATGTTACGTAATATAATCGTATTACTGATATGGAAATCCTCAATGTCAAGGTCGAGAAAGAGACGAAGGAGAAGATCGAGAGATTAGTTAAGGCGAGGGGTTACAAGAATAAGAGTGAAGCACTGAGGGAAATAATAGAAGAACACTTCGAGGAGCATCCTGAACTATTTGCCGCTGATGACTTGGAAGAAATCGTCAAGGAAGCCAACGACATGTCTGACGCTGAATTTGACAGGCTAGCCGCAGACATCTTCAGAGGAACCAAGACCGCAGCGGAACTTGTCGGCGAGGGAAGAGAGAGATGACACGATGAAACAATTCTACATGGATACAAACGTCTTCATATCAAAACTCAAACCTGACGATCCATATCATTCAGATGCTAAGACGATAGTGAAGAGCTTGGAGGAGGGTGAGATACAGGCCGAAACCTCAGTCCTTACGCTACTAGAAGCGGCATCTGTATCTGGCAGGTTATACGACGGTAAGAAAGGAGAAAGAGGAAGCGAGAAAGAGAGGAAAATCTTCATTGTCAGGGTTCTTAGAAGGCTCGCTGGACTCAGGACCAAGTTCATCAGCATAGCGGGAGATACACCGATATCGGTCAGGGGGATCCAAGCAACCCTGCCAAGCATCTTCAATGAGGCAGTCATACTAAGTCTGCAAAGCACACTCAGGACGCTCGACCTCATCCACCTCGCAGCCGCCAGACACGCAAAACGGATGAACGAAGAGCTTGGTGCCTTCGTAACAGGAGACAAGGAATTCCTTTCAAACAAGAAAAAACTATCTGAGATCATTGGGATGCCAGTGCTTTCTCCCAAAGAATATGTCAAAGGCCTAGGACTCTGAGAGTCTCTTCAGATGGTACGTCTCGTGGAATTGACAAGTACATCTGAGCACAACCAGATAACACTTACCTCGTCCAAGCAAATGAGCAGTCATAACTAGACAGGTCGCCTCCCGTCCACGCGGGAATATCCAGTCGGACAGAAGTCCATCTTAGATTTAACCAGTTACCAACTGGATGAACTATCAGTCGATGTAAACGGTCCGATTAGATAATGTCCGCACGACGACTGGATGGTTCAGACCTGCAGACCGAGTCTGTCTACACAGAGATTCAGTGATAACTCCTACCAAGCTCAAACTGGGCAAAACCATCAGCCAATCAGACATTAGACCTCTTGCGCGATAGTAACTGGGGTCACAAGGCCCCTTGCCGTCACACATGCCAGAATCTGTGCGCCCTGCCCATGAAATGCTGGGAGTAGATGTTCTATTCCTTCTGGCGATTTTCTGTTCATTTCCACAGTCTATGTTTTGTGTTTTCTATCTAAGAGTTGCCGACAACGGTTCATCTTATTCTTTCTGACATATTGCACGGGGACCTTTTCGAAAGGGTTCCAGAAATATCTCCGTGCTATGTCAAGTCAACAGAACCTAAAATAGTACAGTATATATCGATGCTAGTATGACTCGCTTCCCTACGAAGCAGAGATATCAAAATGACGATAACCGAAGAACTTGAATCAAAAAAGCAGGTGATGCTTCTTGAGGAAGATTTGAAGGAAAAGGGAAAGGAGGTGCAGACACTTTCCGAGGCCTTGCAGGAGTACAAACAAGGCATGGAGAGCAAGAATGCGAGGATTATCGGTTTGGAATCACGGCTTCAGCAACTTGAGGGAGAGACCAAAGGGCTCAAAGTTCAACTTGAATCGAAAAAGACCCCATTGGTAATAAACCGAACGACCATTTTCTCAAAGATTGGAAATATTTTCCTGATCTTTACCATTGTGTTGCTCTTCCTCCATTACACTGGATTCATAAATATTCCACAGGCGTTCTCCCAATTCGACTCTCTCCTGAGAAGGACTATTTCTCTCCCCGGAAATGGTCTCAGGTAAGCCTGGCTAATCCCCCGTCCACAAGATGAACCTAGCATTGCGGTCCGACAATACATCAATGACAGGGATATTTGCACTTTACCGATGGTAAACGAGCAATAAATACTCAAATCTGAATTCGGGGGAGGGTGGAAAGACTTGACCTCCGACAGGTGCGGCTGAGGAAGATAGCCCCAGCGTTTGTGGGGATTGTAGGAGGGTCGTGGGCTTTCCAGGCCATCTCAAACTCACGCAACTTTCTAGATGGTGCGACACTTTCGAACTACTGGAGCCTCTTTGTCCTGCACCTATTCTCTTGGTTTCTCCCACCCATGATCATTGGCCTTTCAATTATCGCCGGAATCCTGATGGTTTTGGGGCACCACAGACACAGCGGGCTGATGAATATTGTGAGTTCGCAATTGCTACTTGTGATGCTGGCTCTCTTCATAGCTTCTGGGCTCTTCCCATCTCCGAAGATGCCAGCCACTTTCGGAATTCTGACCTTCTATTGGATAGGACCATTTGTATTGATCTTCCTGAGCGCTCTATTGGGCATGCGCTCTGCAAGGGACCAATCTTAAGGGTCGCCGCATAGTCTGAGGGATAGATGAACAATCCTAACTGTTAAAATGTTTAAATAACTGTCTATGAGGACATGATGTTGGTAATTATGATGCCGTTTACACAGGGTTTCGATAAGAAAACTGTCATAGGAGCCCTACTGGGAAGCGCAGGAGGTCTTTGGGGATACCTTACCCTTTGTGCCTACCAGTTTCTCGTTGGAAGCAGCTCGATAACGAATTATTGGGGATTATTCACGGTTACTTTTCTGGTGTGGCTACTACCATCAGTAATGGCATTTTTGGGTATCGGTGGTGCGGTAATGATGCTAATGCGAAAGCACAAAGATGCTGGGTTTGTGAATCTAATTAATTCGCAGATTCTTCTCATCATGCTCGCGCTCTTTGTAGTCGTAGGCGCTTTCCCAGGAGGCGCCTTAACTACATCACTCGAGACTTTAGCAAGTATGTGGGTCGGTCCAGCTGTCCTGCTCATCGCTGCAGCAGCGTTGGGAATATCTTTCCAGACACGCTACAACCCTGTTAGACACGGCTCAGGATGGTTGCAAGATGAGTAGAGCAAACGCATCTTATTGGCGAGGGAATGATAACAACAAGCCAAAGTTATTTCTGACTCGTCATAATTTATCGTGAATAGGAGAGCGATGGGTAGTTGAGTCACCAACAAGTTGCGGAGGAGTCCCCTTTGAAAACTAAGCTCCAATCGCTCCATCAAGATCTGGAGCGGGCAAATGAAGAAACCGTCAGATTATCTGAAATCTTGGACGAGTACAAGTATACTTTCGAGAGTAGAAATGATAGGATTGCCACGCTGGAACACCAGGTTCAACAAGTTGAATCTGAGAGGCTCATACTGGAGCAGCGGCTCGAAAAAGTGTCACAAGCTGTGATCGTCAAGAAAGATCCGCTTGTCTCCAAGATAGGAATTTCATTCTGCCTACTTGGCGCAGTCATATTATTTTCGCATTATGCTGGCTTGATTAGCGTAGGAGAAGTTTTTGGTGAATTTGACGGAGTCGTGCGCCAGATTTTTTCCATCATCCCTCACATATAGATACAGCTTTCATAACATTATTCCCGATGATTATCTGCCTGAGATACCCCAAGTACAAATACTTGCGAATCCGACACGGCAAGGGACTGTCGCATTGGGCAAAGCATTACACTGTTGTCACCTACTACGTACCTTCACCCCGTCAACATACTGAACCCATACGATAGCGAAGACTTACCTGAATAATACGATTGGATTAAAAGCTACTAATTGCGCAATAAAGTAAAATTGTTTTGACCAAAATAGCAAGATTTATCTTATACATAGGATTTTATTGCCCTTGATGCGGATATTCCGATGATCGGTGGTTTGTCCTCAGTTCCATTGATCCTGGACATAGTCAATGTCGCGATCGGAGTTGGCACTTTGTTCTTCGTCCTAAAAATTCGTGGCAATTTCGCGGGCCTGCGAAACATGACCATGCCTTGGACCATTTTAACCTTCTCAATGTTTTTCTTCTTTCTCCACTATGCAGCTCTCCCCGTTATACGGCTCAGTCCTGACTTGCAGGGACTGCTCGGCGTGATCATATCGCTGACAGACACAGTCTTTCTTGCCATGCTATTCTATGCTTTTACTCTTTTCTTCAAGGCGTGGAGGATGCCTGAAGTGTGACTCTCACCACGCTGAATGGTTTCTCATGGGGCATAAAGGGACTATATGGACCTGTGCCAAAGGGGTCTAGCATTCTTCTGATGGGAGATGTGGGTAGCGGCTTGTCCAAACTCAGCAAAAGCTTTGTGGAGGATGGCATAAGGGATGGAGATCAGGTAATTTACGTCTCTCCATCGATGTCTCTCGAACAGTTCCAGTTGGAGTACCGTGATAGACTCCATTACGACGCGATTAGGTCAGGCAAGATCAAATATATCGACTTCACCTCTCCGGCACTACAACTTAGCGACCTGAGCCATAGCATAATGGAGGCGATCATGGCTTCAGGTGGAGCTACGAGGATAATAATAGACTCGTTAAGTTTGCTGGCGATCAAATTCACCCATGAGGACGTGATAAAATGGGGACTCTTTATGAA
>CAZXXP010000141.1:0-4931 GCA_964644785.1 uncultured Nitrosopumilales archaeon
TTGCTCTTGCAAGGCTAGTTGAAATAAAATCCAGAGTTGACTCTCTTGAAGGGGAGCGAAATGATGAGCTGAGGTTAAGGTACCTTGAAGATGAAATCAACTGGGCCAAAGCAGTTCTAGCTTCAAAGAGGCTTTCAGAAGCTATTGGAAAGTCGAAAGGCAAACAGAACGATGTCAAAGATTTGAAGCCGAGGCAGGTGGAGTTAGAGGAGAAGGCCCGCCAGACGGACGAAGAGATTGCAAAGCTTGAAGCTGACAAGAACGAATTCTTTGCCACTTACGTTGAAGGCAAGGGTGGAAAGCCCGTAGAGGTGCAGATAGCTGTTGCAAGGGCAACCAATGAACTGGGGAGGACCCAGCAGGGACTAGAAGAATCTGAGAGGACTATCATAAGGATTGAGGAAGGCCTTCCATACCTAAACCAGATGCAAACCGAAAGGACTGCCGAAATTGAAACAGTGAAAAGGAGGATTGCTGAGCTTGCTGAGGAGATTGCTGAGCTCGACACTCTGAAAATTACTCAACAATCAGAGAACATATCGCTCGAAGAAGAGAGGAAGGATTTACTTGCAGATCTGCAACGCGAAACCGTTAGACTTGGAAAACTCGAAGACATGTCTAAACGCTACAATCAAGCCTTTGCAAAGGTTTCACTGAGAATTGCAGATCTTGAATCAAAAAATATCGGCCTGAAGGCGAAACTTAGCTCTTTGGAAACGAAGTCGAAGTTTCTGACTGACACTCTGACAAATTTTGAGAACACTCTGAAAGAATTGGAAAACGTGAAAGAGGTGCAGATTCGCGAACTCGAAGGTCTCGAAGGGAATAACAGCAATGTTCAGCAGAGAAAAGACAACATCGAGCAACAAACTGAAAAGGCGATAGAGATTCTGCAGAAAGCCAGCGAGACGCTAATCAAATACGAATCGCAGAGGTTCATGGCTGACAAAATCGTTGGAGCAGAAGTTACGCTAGCAAAGCTTCAGGAGCTTGCAGATTCTGGTGCGCTGCCTGGCTATCTTGGAAGTGCAAGCAAACTCCTTGCATGGGAAAAAGCGTCTGACAGATCTGTAAGAGCTGTAGGGAGGAACTGGTTCGGGTCCGCCGTCGTAGAGGATCTGTCAGCACTCGTAAGGACTGCCGAAGTGATAAAGAGGCTCAAACTAGGGAGGGTAACAATAATACCGCTCTCTGAGGTTGTAGATGCGAAGAAGGCTACACCTCCAAAGGGAGGAGATGTAATGGGCTCGGCTGCGGAATTCATCAGAACTAGCGGCATACCCAGAGGGTTTGTGAACTTTATATTCGGCGATACGATTCTAGTAAAGAATACAAAAACTGCATATGCTCTTGCCAAGCAGGGCTACCGCACAGTTACAGCTAATGGCGACCTCTTCGAAGCAGGAGGCTTTGCCTTTGACACTGGGAAGATTAGCGAGGTTTATTCGATCGCCGACTTCATAGTTGACGATGAATCACAGAATACCATAAAGGAGGCTTTGACATCGTTAAAATCGTCCATAGCGAAGAGGAAACAGGATCTTGCATCTTTGAAGAAACAAACGAAGCACTTGGACGTTGAGAGGGTGAAGAAGGCTGAATCGCTTGGTAAGCTTGCCGCCGATTTAACAAACATCAAGGGCTTCTTATCACGATACGAGAAGCTGGCCTCTTCTCAGAAAATACAGATGGAGAGGGCCCAAAAAACGTTCAATTTAGTTTCGCAGAAGCTGCAGAGCCATCTAGATTCAAAGAGTGTCCTCGAAGCTAAAATTGTAGAGGTACGTTCAGCTTCAGAGGGCAACTCCATGCAAACATTGAAGGACAAGATTCAGAATATTGACGAGTCAAAAGAGATACTGAACCAATCAATAGACCGCTTGCGAGTCAGAACACTCGATCTGCAGAACCATCTGGCAAGGGCAAACGGAAACCGCGAAGCAAACCTTGAGCCTACCTCCAGACGGCTAGAGGAAGAAATTCGGCAGCAGCAGGAAGAACTGCGCAGAAGGAAATACCTTATCGAAAGCCTGAACAAGGCTAAGGAGGGGCTTGAGTCGGAACTTGCTCATCTTAAGAGACAAGAAAGCGAAGCAATAGAGGCCTCAAGAAGGCTAGGCCCAATACTCGATAGCTTTGAAGAAAGGCTCAGGGAGCTTAGAAAGAGGAGGGAAGCAGTGTTAAGAAGCATAGCCAATTCAGAGAAGGACTTGCATGCAACCACCAAAGAGCTCGAACGCTTCACGGAAGCAGAAAGTGCTTGCAGAGGAGAATTGTCGTTGTACGGTTTCTCCGAGCCATTAGAATATTTTGAGAGCTCTCAGGTGTTGTTTTCAAGACTTTCAGAGGAATATGAATCAGTAAGGAACAGCGTGAACCTTAGAGCGGATACGGACTACAGGCAGATATATGTCGGCTACAGGGACGTTTCAAAGAGAAGGAATCAATTGGAAAATGAGAGAAACGCGATAGTAAAGTTCATTCAGGGTGTAGATGCCGAGAAGAAGCAGGTCTTCATGGAAGCATTTACCAAGATTGACAGGGAGTTGAGGAGCATATTCTTGCGCATAACCACAGGCTCTGCCTGGCTGGAGCTTGAGAATCCTGACGATGTTTTCAATACGGGCGTCTTCCTGATGACGCAATTCCCTGGCAAGATACCAAGAGAGAGCGGCTTTGTGAGCGGTGGCGAGAAGACAGTCTCAGCACTTTCGCTCATACTTGCTATTCAAGCAGTTAACCCCGCTCCGTTCTACATATTTGACGAGATTGATGCACATCTTGACGCTGTAAATTCTAATAAGTTGGCGGAACTGCTGAAGGAGAGGGCTGCCAATTCACAGATACTGATTGTCAGCCTGAAGGATTCATTGCTGTCAAGGGCAGACCTGATGTATGGAGTCTACATGCAGTCTGGAATATCGCAAACAGTAAGGTACAAGCAGAAGATAGAGGTGGCACAGAGAACTGGTAGAACAGAATCTTAGTCTAGCCAGGCCTCCGCTCAACCTGCTCATCAACCCGGATAGCGTAAAGTCCGGAAAGCCTTGGGAAATAGACATTGCAGACCTGCTTGACCTATTCATAATGGCGATACTGAAAAGAAAGCAGACGGATTTGCGCTTGTGTGGCTCCGTAGCCCTGTCATCTGCACTTCTGTATAGGTTCAAGGTCGAAACTATATTTTACTTTGAGCGCTTGAGGGCCGAGAGGATTGAGCACCATAGAGACGAGCCTCCGAGTATCATCGTCCTCCCATTCAGGTACGAACTCTATTCAACATCAATTGACGATCTAGTAGCGTCTCTCGAAACTATACTGAACGAAGCCCTTTCGCATACCAGTAGGCAGAAAGAGAAGGCCAAAAAGCTGGCGCCTGAGCCCGAAATAGAAATCGATCAGTACATAATCAAGATCGAAGAAATGGTCAGTGATTTCCGTGCAAAGCTCACGAGGTCTCTGAGGGAAACTGGAGATACCTTATTCAGCAGGCTAACAGACGGAGTTTCAACCTTGGAAAAAGCAAGAACCTTCATACTGATATTATTTGTGGCAACTGAAGGAATTGTGAGACTGGCGCAGGAAGGCAACGACATCAAGATAACAATGGTGATTTAGTGTCTGAAGAAGACGCGAGGGGGCGCATCGAAGCGGCCCTCTACGCTGCGGGAAGACCTCTGACATCAGAAGAGCTAGCAAGGGCTGCTGGACTTACATCACAAAGGAAGGCTCTGCAGTTAACCCGTAAAATCATTCAGGATGTCAACACTACATTTACAGCAATCCAAGTAGTTGAAATGCCCGGCGAGAGGTTTGTCATGCAATTGAAGCCAGAACTTACCAAGGTTGCGAGGAGGTTCACTTCAAGGGCATTGTTACCTGATTCTGCCATGAAGACATTATCCTATGTAGCGTTTTTCCAGCCGATCTCCGCACAACAGATATCTGGGCGTAGGGGACCTCAGGCATACCAACATCTAAAGGTGCTGGTGCAGTTTGACTTTGTCAAATCCGAGCCTCGAGGAAGGACAAGAATATACAGGACCACGGAGAGCTTTGCAAACTACTTCGGCCTGAGCGTCGATTATTCCGTCATGAAGCAACAATTATCCAGATTCGCCCCGGCAAAGCCTGGAGGCCCTGAACTCACGCCGCCCAGTTAAGACTTTAATATTCATGGATAGCTGAGCTGGCTGAGTTATGCCTAGGGCAATAGAAAATCTGCGGAAAAGGAAGAAGACTGGAGGGCGGAGGGCACTCTATAGAAAGAGGAGAGCGTTTGAGAGAGACTACTATCCTGCAGAAACGGAGCTTGGGGAGATTAGCATTCGAAAGAGGAGGGTTATGGGCGGCAGTGTAAAGGTTGCTCTGACCAATGTAGATTTTGCCAATGTTGTTGACCCGTCAACGGCCAAGGTGCAGAAATCCAAAATCGTTAACGTTATCAACAATCCTTCAAGCAGGGACTATTCTAGAAGGAAGGTCATTACAAAGGGGGCTGTAATTGAAACAGAACTCGGCAAGGCCAAGGTGGTTTCGAGGCCTGGCCAACACGGAGTAGTCAACGCTGTTCTAATGAAGTAGTTTCATGAAAGACTACGACAGGCAAATACTCTGGGTGGATTATTTTAACTCAAGCCTAAGCAGGGCAGATGGGCGAAGAGTTCCTACAAATCAAGCTGTCAAAAATCCTACTCTTCAAGAGCTTGCAAAGGCCGCAGAGCGCTTGAGGATTCAAGTGGAAGTTGTCGAGGCTGCGTTTCCAAAAAGGATGAACGCGAAGACAGGCTACATCTCGATTCCAAAAAACATGAAGAAGAGCCAAATCATGAGAGACCTTTCGAGCTTGCTGGCAACCGTCAGAGGAGAGTCAAGGCAGGAAGCAAGGCCTCCCAAAAAGTAGCACCAGAATTGTTTCAGCGATCAACCTT
>CAZXXP010000142.1:0-4846 GCA_964644785.1 uncultured Nitrosopumilales archaeon
AAGAACTAAAGTAGGCTTCAAACCATCAATAGAATGCTTCTTTGTGTCTAAAATTTCACAATTTGAAACATGCAACAACAATTCTGCAATGGCTTCTTTCAAAGTATCGTTTTCTCTATCTTCGGACTCGGAATCAGCTCCGTGCACCTGCTTCCGAATGGCAGCGTCTTGCACGGGTTGCACAATCTTTCTGGGTCAAATGTTTCCTTGATTCTCATCATCATATCAAGATCAGTTTCATTGAAGATCATCGGCATCAAATCCCGCTTTTCTATGCCTATGCCATGTTCTCCAGTTATCGTCCCTCCGACCTCGACGCATATTTTCAGGGTCTCTACGCTGGCTCTTACCGCCTTTTCAGTTTCGCCCTTTGCTGCATCATAAATTATCAGAGGATGCAGGTTTCCGTCTCCCGCGTGGAAGACATTGGCAATCTTGAGGGAATAATTGTTGCTTATCTGGTATACTTTTGCGAGTATTTCGGGAAGCTTGGTTCTTGGTATCACCCCGTCCTGCACTATGTAGTTTGGCCCGAGCCTTCCCATGGAGGCAAAAGCGCCCTTCCTTCCAGCCCAAAGCTGCTTTCTTTCGTGCTCCTCTTCAGCAACTTTGACTTGCTTCGCTTTGTTTGCCTTGCATATCTTGAGAACCTTGCTGATGCCATCCTGAACATCCTCAATTCTTCCATCAATCTCAACAAGCAAAACAGCGCCAGCGTCTCTTGGATATCCAGCAGCATGAATTGAATCCTCAATCGCGCCGATTACCAGATTGTCCATCATTTCTATTGCTGAAGGGAGAACTCCTCCCGCGATGATGTCCGAAACCGTTCTGCAGGCATCCTCGGGAGTTTCAAACGATGCCAATACGGCACAAACCTCCTGCGGTTTTGGAATAATTTTCAGCAGGGCTTTTGTTACTATGGCCAGAGTGCCATCAGAGCCAGCAAGCAAGGAAAGGAGGTCATAGCCGATCTTATCTGGAGCCCTGCTCCCTAGCCAGAAAACCTCTCCATTTGCGAGGACGACTTCTGCTCCAAAAACATTATGTGTCGTGACACCATATTTCAGCGTGTGCGGCCCTCCAGAATTGTGCGAGATGTTACCTCCGATCGTGCAAACCAGTTGGCTGGAAGGGTCGGGTGCATAGAAATAGCCTGAAGAAGCAACTGCTTCACTCACGGACAGATTCACGGCCCCAGATTCAACAAGCACAAGCCCATTTTCAAGATCAACTTCAAGAATGCGGTTCATCAGGGCAAGTTCTATGATGACTCCGCCTTCTATCGGTATTGTGCCTCCGCTCAGGCTCGTTCCTGCCCCTCTGGCAATGAAAGGAACCTTATGCTTGCTGCATGCGGAGACGATCTTTGAAACTTGCTCCATTGATCTAGGGAGAACAGCTGCGGAAGCCCTTCCCTTGTATATCGTCAGCCCATCTTGGTCGTAGACAAGTAGCTCCTCAGGCCTTAAGAGCAGTAAACATCCTATCGCCCTGAGATCCAGCAGGAATTCAGGTGAGAGTTCCTTCGTCACTACACTACCGCGTCCAGAACAGTCGTACGCAATTTATGTAACTTCTGGACATCAGACTCGTCGCAGATGTCCAAGTACTTGCTTATCATCCTCAAAAGTACCCTCGCTTCTTCATCGGTAAGGGTTATTTCAGGCAAATCGAGCTGGCTTGCAGAAAGAACCTTGCTTGCCAAGATTGCAGAATCTTCCTTGCCAGCATGCTCGATAACTTTCTCAAGAAGTTCCATGTCGCTGCCCAAATGGAGTGTTATCGGCGCCTCTTCAAAATCGCCTTCATGTATGGGCTTTCTCGCGGCAAAACCAGATTCCGTCGTGTGCCAGAAAGCAACCTTTCGCTCTCCTATTTTCCAACACAGAAGTACGTGCTTGCCATCCCTTATTGCGGGGAAGTCTATCAACCCATGCTCAAGGCTCTTTACCTGACATCCGATATGTTCGACTTCTTCGAGTGCATGCTTTGACTCATCGATGAGTTTTGCCCGTTCTGCTCCTTCAACCTCCGCAGCCCTGGAGCTGAGCTGGACGACTTGCGTGAGGAGTTCTTCTATCCTCCCGATAGCTCTGTTAGCCTTCCTTGGCGTGAAAAGCTCCATGGTTCCCCGTTCAAAGGTTCCGTGCTCGTTCTTTTTTAGGTTGCTCAACAAACGTTTGAACACCCTTAATAGCGAACATGAAGAAACACCCTTAATAGCGAACATGAAGAAAAAGAGATGAGGAAATAACTATGAAAGAAATTCACAGTGAGGATGAAAAAGTATGTGTCATCCCTAGAGTACGACACCAAAGAAAGTGACGATAAACATCGCCTCACTCGGGAAATAGACTAGAGCCGCAAAAGGTATCGTGACAACATCCTTCGGAACCTCCCGAACAGGTATCACCTCTCCCAGATAATCGAAAGGGGTATCTTCCCCGCCAAGCTTTTCCACAACGCTTGCTGTGGCGAAGCCATCCGTAATCCAATGAGCTCAAGCTAATACGGCATAAAACGCAACAGTTGCGATAACTAATTTCTTTCTAACAAACCTCTTCACAACGAGCACCTGCATGTGTAAACCGCATTTTTGGTAACCGTTATGGTAAAATAATCAAGGCGCATTGGCTTCTAAAAACACTCTTGGAATTTTCTTCGATTGGATAAACAAACATAGTTAGTTTGCCTGGCCCATTTACAATCACTCCAATAATACAGTTGAGGAAGCTCCGTTCTTTGGGTATGTCTTTTTCATTTTTAGGCGTTCATGTGGTTCTACTATTACTTGAGACTTTGTCCTAAACGGTTTGCTTTCGTATT
This sequence comes from uncultured Nitrosopumilales archaeon, assembly GCA_964644785.1. GTDB lineage: Archaea > Thermoproteota > Nitrososphaeria > Nitrososphaerales > UBA57 > VHBL01. Next base: position 2,830 of record CAZXXP010000142.1, read on the forward strand.
CCCTCTACTTTCACGGGAACCTCGTAGATTTCTACTCTACTCTTTGGATCCTCTCGAATTGCTTCTACGATGCTTCTAGCGGTCCTGTTATGGAGAAATTCAGTGAGAAGCTGGTGCGACACGAGCATCGGCACAACGGCCACTATCTTTCCATCCCATTTAGGTTCGATTGAAGCGAAATAGTCCAAAATGGTAGGGATTACCTCACGAAATTCATCCAAGCGTATTTCTATCGGAATATCTGGGAAAAGCGCTTTCCAAGCTGTCTTCAGCTTTTCGCCAGCTTCTTCTTCGAACGCCACGTGGAACGCCCCAATCCTAGCTGGATTAAGACCCCTGGCAACACGTGCCCCCTCAACTGCTCTTTTGTCTATCTTTGTGACGAGGATAAGGGCCATTATGTCCTGCGAAGGAACATTCAAAAATTTCGTCTTCTCAATGGATAGGGCTTTTTCTATGTTTGTATAGTGGTTCCTTATTCTTTTCATCGTGAAGACCAAAACCCCGATCATTGGTATGAGGAGCCAAGCTCCGTCAAGAAACTTCGAATAAAGCACTACTAGGAAAACGGTCGAGATTACTGTAAACCCTATTGTATTAATAACGAGGCCCTTGAAGTTCTGAAGGAGTTTGTTCGCTTTATGTTTAGCACTTCTGGTATGATGAACGATCATTCCGAGCTGAGTTAGAGAAAACCCAAAGAACACACCGACTGCGTAGAGAGGAATCAGGGCATGCACATATCCACCTGAAAGAATTAGGAGCAAAATCGAGACCATGGATAGCGCCAGTATACCTTTGGAGAAAACCAGTCTTGAACCTAAGTTGGAAAATTGCTTTGGCCAGTAACCATCGCGGGCTTGCAGGGCGACGAGTCTTGGAAAACCGGCGTACGATGTATTTGCCGCAAGAAACAAGATAAGGAAGGTCGCGATCTGAAACGCATAGTACAAAGGAGTGTCACCAAACAGAGTTCTTGCAATCTGGGATACGATAGTTTCGTCAAGCTTTGGTACTGCCTTAATCTGGTATGCAAGAAAGCCAATCCCGAGCAAGATGAGAATGAGTAGTACAGCTAACCGCAGAATTGTCCTCGATGCAGTTATGGATTCGGGGCTTTTGAATGCCTTAACTCCGTTGGAAATCGCTTCGACCCCGGTAAGGGCTGTACAACCTGCAGAGAAAGCTCTTAGCAGAACTAATAGCCCAACTACCTGCAGTGATCCGCTCGGTTCACTTGGGGTGGAGATTGGAGGAAGAGCGCCAAATTGAAACCTCAGCAGCCCGTAACCGATTGTAAATAGTACGATTCCGATGAAGAAGTATGCTGGGAGTGAAAAAAGTCGACCTGAAGAACGCACGCCACGAAGGTTCATCCACATTATCAGAAGAATTCCTACAACCCCTATGGGAACTCTGTAAGGAAATAGTAGAGGGAAAGCCGACGTAATGGCTGCCACAGCTGCTGCTACTGAAACTGCAACAGTTAGGGTGTAGTCGATGATTAGGCTCGACGCCCCCAAAAGTGCGGAGGTCTGCCCGAGATTTGCCTTAGCAACATTATAGACCCCTCCACCCTGGGGGTAAACACTCACCACTTCTCTGTATGATAGGGCGACGATCAGAACAAGTCCAGAGATCGCAAGAGTAATCGGAATGGATGAGGAAAGCGCAAACGTTCCCGCGCCTACCAAGACCAACAGTATCTCCTCCGTGGCATAGGCAGTAGATGACAGAGCGTCTGACCCAAAGATCGCCAGTGCCTGACGAGCCGTAAGTCGCTCCTGGTCCAGAGCGTCGGTGGGTAGTGGCTTCCCAAGTAAGATCCGCTTTAACAGCCTCAGCGTAGCAACTACACTCCTTATAGCAGGAATCGGGATATAAGATTCTGCCGCAAATCGGGCAATGAGCTTCTAAATTTGGCATTCTCAATCCAATATTTAAATGGCTCAAATACCGAATCTAAGTCAAGTCCGTAAATTTGTTCTATGTTGTCTGAGGAAATGAGTCGTATTTC
>CAZXXP010000143.1:0-3306 GCA_964644785.1 uncultured Nitrosopumilales archaeon
AGTTTCTGCTGCTTGTGGAACCATAAGCGCTTTCGTCCTAGAACCCAGCGAGGAAAGTAGGTGGTTCAAGGCATCGCTCACCTTCTTTGCACTTTTTAGCCCGAACTTGCTTTCAACATAGTAATTTGGTAGGGCTGAAACAACAACCAGCTCATGAGCCTTGGCAACTTCCTGCAGGAAAACCAAATCCTCAAACCCTTCTACGTATTTGCTCAGTCGCGAAACACCTGTGGAATCTAGCCTTCCTGCTCCGAAAAATTTGAATGCGTCTACACCTAAACCTTCTCCACATTCAGCAAGCAACACAATAGTACTCCTATCCCGCAACCCTCCCAAAACATTCCAGATCGACTTAACGCTGGAAGAAAGAGTTTCACCCATTCTGTCGTTACCTGGGCTGATAATTGCCGCTCTTGCTTTCTCCGCGATAGTCTTTGAGGACAATGTTAGAAACTTTGCTTCTGCCGCCTTCTGGCTGCTCTGCAAATCTCCCAGTGCGATATCGTTGACATCATCCTGCGATGGCACAACTGAAATTGATAGCACGCCTCCAAGTTGGCCGGCGTTTTCCCAGACCATTTTTGTCGCCTCCGTAGAGGTACCTGGGGAGGGCTCTATGATTGGATGAGCGATAAACGAATTTCCAATAACTCGACTTCCGATTGCCCTCATCATAGAAACACAACCGCCCGAAAAGCCGAACAATCCGTCAAACCCAATCTGGGAGAGCAGTATCTTGGTTTCAGCGTCTCCATAGACTTCTGCAATTGGCTCGCCTTCAACTTGTGCCATCGAGACCTTAAACGGCAACTCCTCCAACTTCTTCCTTACAGAAGCCGCACCCTTCCGCGGTATAATAAACTGAACATCAGAATGATTGTAATTCTTCTCTAGCAGCATCTTCCCAATGATTCCAGTAACCTTCAAGCATGACTCATTATCATCGGCAACGAAAATTCCAACCTTACCTGAGAAGTCAATTTGGGAGAGTGCCTGCCTGATTTCATCGTCGGTAAGAACCTGCTCCTTTTTTTCTATGTTTTCAAGTATGTTCTCTATCTTTATGTCAATGGCAACCTCTACAGACCCGTAAGGAACCCAGATTTCTGGCAACTGCTCCTCACTTGTTCAAATGTGCATGAATTTAAGGCTGGGCCTGGTATAGTGACGCTGTTGGCTGCAAAGACCTGGGCTGCGGAAAGGAAAGACATGGTTAGAAACTTGGGCAAGGTCCTTGTAAAGAGTGGAGCCCTAAAGTTTGGAGCTTTTACTCTTGCGAGCGGAAAATTAAGCTCATACTACATAGACCTGAGGATAATTCCGAGCCTGCCTTTGGTATTTGGTCAGATAATCCGTGCCTATGCTTCTCTGATAAAACGGAACGTTCGTGAAGACATGTTCAACATAATTGCAGGGATACCGACTGCAGGGCTCACTTATGCAGCAGCAGTGGCATACGAACTCACAAAGCCTCTTATCTACATAAGAAAGGAAAAGAAAGAACATGGTGCTGGCAAGGAAGTTGAAGGTCTTCTTCTTCCTGGCGCAAAAGTTGTAATCATTGATGATGTTATCACTACCGGAACCTCGCTGATAGCAGCGATCAATTCGATTAGAAAAAGCGGAGGAAGCGTGGAGAAAGCGGTTGTTCTTGTTGACAGGCTCGAAGAAGGGAAGAAGAACCTTGCAGGTGTTGGGGTTGATCTGGTTTCTCTGACCTCCATAACAGAATTGATAGATTTCCTTTATGAAATGAGTGTCATAGAGGGTTGGCAGAGGGACGCTATTTATGCTCAGGCTGGCATCAGTAAATCATGAGCTGCATCTGCTCAAGCGTGTTATGCAGATTGTTCACTGCCTGATACACCTGCTCTTCCTTCTTCGCGCCTGTGCAGACGAGCTTGCCGCTGGCGAACAGCAAAATTACGGTTTTTGGCTCTGCCATTCTGTGAATTAGGCCGGGGAACTGCTCATTGATTTGGGAAGCTTCCTTGCAGCCTCTTCAAGGTGCACGGTTCCGCCAAGGCTCGCAGAAGCTACAATGTTCTGAATTACGATTTCTGCCTCATTTGCGATTTCAATTCCTTCCTTCTTAAGTTTCTGAACTACTGTCCTTACTGCCTTCTTAGCCTGGTCTTCCGATTTGGCTCCAGTACAGACCATCTTCCCAGAACTGAATATCAATGTTGCAGTCTTCGGGATTTTTAATCTGAAAACAAGCCCCGGGAATTGATCGGGATGGTATTCGACATCGGCAAACGTCCTTGTGATTTGGTTCAGATCAAGCCTCTGGTTCACCGATGCAGAGGCGACAACATTTTCAATGCTGATTATTGATTTTGTCTGCGGCATGTGATAATAACGAGGAACGAAACATAATCAGCCAGTATTTAAAGGGTATATATATGCTCTGAACCATTTTTGTCATAGACAAACTTAACCCATTTCAGGTTTTCTATGTTTTGGCCTTAGTTCTACTACGAGTATTATCGAAACTATGACGGCCATAAGAGCGTAGTTCAGCGGAGGGCTGAGCCATATGGCTGCGTAGCCAACGTACGGCACGTTGAATATCACTGTCCCAAGATAGTGCTGAAGTCTCACTGTCCAGCTGTCCTGAGATGGGTTGTTGTCTCCTTTGGTGACGATGCCTATTCCTTCCGCATCCTGGACTATCTTGAAGACCCTATGCACTATTACTCTATCCATGTTGATAGGATACTTGTATACTATGATGTCCCCAACCTTCAAGAATTCTATCGAGCCGCCGTTCCTTATAGCTATGACATCGCCGACCTTGAGAGTAGGTATCATGCTCCCACTTGAGACAACGAAAAATGGAGTTGGCGTACCCAGAGTCACCGTAATGGTGAGCCATCCGCCGAGTATTATAGCAACTACTATCGCTAAACTAACTAGTTCGCTCTTTGCGGAGCGCTTCTTTTGATTTTCGGGAGCTCCATCAGTCAATTGTGGACATCTTCCCATGCCCCTTTTAATAAGCTCTTATCTGAGCCCGCACCTAGATTACTCCCCCCTTATTGGGAATTTTTGGTGGGAAAAACACACCCTCATGTGCAATTATGGACGGTGGTTACGTGATGAAGTGGAAAGATTTTTAATCGTTGATGAAGTAATGTTGATTCCTGCAGCAGATTGCATCTCATTGATGTCTGAAAAGAGTTGCCTAGAGGAATGCAGACCTGCAATATGATCTTCATTATCCTCGGACAAACCTTTTATTGTTAGCAAAGAGTATAACGTCCATGCAAGAAACTTTCTGTCCCGAGTGCGGGGGCAAGATGT
>CAZXXP010000143.1:3328-4827 GCA_964644785.1 uncultured Nitrosopumilales archaeon
GACGAGGAGAGGCGCAAGAAGAAAAGGGATCATGGAGAATATCTCGAATGGTGGCTGAACAAGAAGTAAGCTCAGGAAATCTCTCTTTTCAGTACAACGCCTCCAAGTTTTGAGACTGCATTCTGCATTTCGTCTAAAGTATCTTTTACTATCTTTTCAGCAGCTTTCCTGCTTGACGAAGTTTTGGTTATGCTGAGTTCTATCCTTGAGGCTCCATCGACGATTCCTTTTGGATGAGATTTTATATACGCTTTTGGATTATTTTTCATGGCCTTCTTGATGAATGGAGCCAAATTGGATTCGATAACCTTTGAAACTTCGAGTATCCCTTCGCAAAAGTAGTTTGCCCCCATTGCATTTGAAATCTGGGGGAGCACTGATTCCTTCATTATTGCCTTCATTTCCGCAGGGACCCCGGGAAGGCAGACTATTATGCGTCTGTTCTCCTTTGTAATTACGCCCGGGGCGGTGCCCACCGAATTAGGGAGAGCCTTTGAGTCTTCTGGCAACATGACCATCTTCCTCCTCGCCTCCGTCAGTTCATATGATTGTACAAGGCCCTGCTCCTTCGCCCTCTCATAGCTTATTGTCAGGTATTCGAGAGCTTTCTTGTCGAGCACAAGTTTTCTTTTCAATGCCATTGCGACCCCTTCAAGGGTCATATCGTCAAATGTCGGTCCTAAACCTCCTGTCGTGATAATCCAATTACTCTTCCTCTCAATAGCTTCTTTAACCGCTGCAGAAATTTCGCCCAATTCGTCCCTGACGACAGTAGCCCTTCTGACAAAGCCGCCGAGCATCGTAATTTCGCCTGATATCCAATGAATGTTGGTATTCAAGGTCTTCCCTATCAATAATTCATTCCCTACAGCGATAAGCTCGAAGACCCTAGACAAGACCTTCCCGCATTAGCGGGGGAAAACATTGTTATCACTGTATCTTTCTTGAAAAGGCGTGCACACCATCTTCCTTGCCGGGACTGCTGGTTCTGGCAAGTCACTTCTTACATCCATACTTGCTCCATCGTTTAGGGAGAAGGGTTCTTCATCGATAACTATCAACCTCGATCCTGGGGTAATCTCGCTGCCCTACACTCCGGACGTTGACATAAGAGATCACATCAACATTGAAGAGTTAATGGAACGGTACCAGCTTGGGCCAAATGGAGCACTAATACTGTCTTCTGACCTGATAGCAACGATGCTCCCAGAGATTCAGGAAGAGATGGACTCTTTTGATCCTGATTATGCTATAATTGATACGCCCGGACAACTTGAATTGTTTGCTTACAGGGAAAGCGGCCCCTTTGTAGTGAAAAACCTGTCTGCAGATGGTAAGGTTGCCATATTCCTGTTCGATGCTTCTATGGTTTCTACGGCTGCAAACCTCGTTTCAGTTTCATTACTAGCGGCATCCATAAGGCTCAGGCTTGGCGTCCCGCAAATAGCTGTGTTATCAAAGAAAGACCTTGTGGGAGAAGGATGGAAAAAAATCCTGAA
>CAZXXP010000144.1:0-4815 GCA_964644785.1 uncultured Nitrosopumilales archaeon
AATTAGTACTAGCACTCTGTGTTCTGTTCACTCTTTCTACTTATCTTCTGGGAACCTCTTCTAAGTGATTACATGAAGGCCTTCATGTTATGTCAAGTTGACAGAATCCTGTGGCGGCATAGCCAATATTAAGAAAAGCTATCAGAGAACTCATAGCAAGAGAACTATCTCGGCATAATCTTAACAACTGATGCATCGCCGTCTATGTCCTCCAGAGAATAGTCGCAGTCGGTCATGATCTTTGCAACGTGTAGATTAGTTAGTAGGTGCTTCGTCTTCTTTGAAGTTATGAAAACGGATTCATTCCTGGCCAGTGCCAAGAAAGGAACTATCATATCTGAAACATGGCGATCCAACGTACATTCAGACGAATATTCATCAGAAAAGAATTTTGCAGCATCAAGACCGACTTTTTCGGAAGATGTTCCTCTTTCCCCTACGCTGTCCCCACCGATGTAAGAGCCTCTATCATGGTAAATGCAGATTGCAGAACCGGGCGACGCGGCAGACTCAACAGTCGCTTCTGCGCTTTCAACATCAACATTATTCTTAATGAGAAAATCCTCTGCAGCCTTGAGCTGCCTTTCGGCTATGCTCTTCGGAAGGTTCGAGGAGATGCTCGCTATACTGGCCTTGCCCCTTACTTTTTCTTTCAACGTGATATTATTCAAAGATCCCTTTGCAGTTATCCTGCAAGAAACAACTCCCCCTCCGACTGGATAAAATCCCCTCCTCCTGACATCTATCGCAACATCGATTCCTATTTGCGAAAAAATCGGTATTACAATATGCCTGAAATAATCCAGACTTGGGCTCCACCTTACATCCGTCCCCCCTTTGATATCAAACCTGAAATCTGCATTTTGAAGCGAAATAGCAGGAATTAGAGCTTGCAGTAGCAGCGTTATGCTCCCAGCAGTTCCGATGTCGAATTTCAGATTTTCATTCTTCGGTCTGCCAGGCTGAAACCTGATTTCGCTTGATCCCTCCCGCAGACCATCTACTTTTCCTCCGCACAGCTCAGCAGCGCTCTTTACTGCCCAGAGGTGCTGAGCTTTCAGCCCCGGAGTAGGCCTATTAGCTCTTATGTTGAACACCTCGATGCTCTGTCCGGTCGCAACGGCAAGCCCTACTGCAGTCCGAAGAATCTGTCCTCCTCCCTCTCCGTAAGAGCCGTCGATCGCTATCATCCAATCCACCATGCTCTTTAGGCTTAAAATATAGGAGTTCTCGCATGATGGCTGATGAAGGTAGGGGTTCTAGTAGGTAGGTTTCAGCCTTTTCATAATGGCCACCTGAAGGCTTTGCAATTTGCATTAGATCATGTAGACCTGCTGTACATTGCCGTAGGCAGCTCGCAGAAGAGCCACGAACCCAGAAACCCCTTCACTGCAGGAGAGCGCGTAAAGATGATAAAGATGGCCATAGATGAAGCAGGTCTGGACTGCAAGAAGATCATGGTCGTACCAGTGCCCGATGCAACGCAGCATTCAGTCTGGGTTTCTTATGTCGATGCTCTAGTCCTCGGTTACAGTATTGTGTTTTCAAACGAGCCTTTAACAACGCAGCTTTTCAAGGAAAGAGGAGTGAAAGTTACACCAGTCGATCTGGAAGATAGGGGAAACTACAAGGGTGCTGGCATAAGGGAAAGAATGGAAAAAGGGGAGCCCTGGAAGCACCTCGTCCCAAAGGCAGTCGCCAAGATAATCGAGGACATAGATGGAGAGGACAGGCTTAGAAATATCCCATCTTCATGACAGGTTTTTCAATGCGTTTGTAGCTGCCGATAATCCGGCCTCGACATTGACATTTGTGCCCATCTGCTTCATGGTATTGAAGACTGCAGCTACGCTAGTCATCACGTGATACCTGTGAACTTCACCCATGCTTCCAACCCTAAACAACTTTCCACTGTATTCGCCAAAGCCTCCAGCAAGCACTACTCCATAATTGTCTTCGACCGCTCCTCTGAATAGCTTGTCATTAAAACCCTGAGGATACTTTAGTCCGATTACGGTGTTCGACCTGTTCTGAGGATTCGCGAAGGTTTCTACCCCTGCAGCCTTGAATGCAGAGTAAAACGCATCTGCGCAGATTCTGTGCCTTTGAATTCTCTTCTCCATCCCCTCCTCGAGAATAATATCAAAAGCGGCGTCAAGCGCCCAGTACAATGGCAAAACAGGTGTGAACGGGGTTTCCCCTCTTTCAGCATACTTGAAGTACCTTGGAAGGTTGAGATACTGCATGGGCGGAGGATTCTGAAGCATGTATTGCTTGGCCCTCTTGCTCACCGAAAGTATCGCAAGGCCTGGAGGCGCAGCTAAGCACTTTTGACTAGCAGTTACACACAGATCTATGTTGTATGAGTCAACGGGAATATCGTCCCCTCCAAAGTTGGAGACGCAATCGGCAACGAAGAAGGCTCCATGCTTAGAACATAGATCTCCAGCCTGCTTCAGCCACTTGACCGCTACTCCCGTAGAAGTTTCGTTGGCAACGACGTAAAGTGCCTTTATTTCCCTGTTCTTCTGAAATGCCTCTTCTAGTGCGGAAATTTGAGGAGCGTCGCCAAACGGCGCAGTGATCTTGATAACATGTGCACCCATGTCCTCGATCTCCTCCGAAAGTCTGGTTCCAAATTCTCCAAACACGGTAACAATTACGTTGTCCCCCTTTTTGACCAAATTGGTCACTGAAGCTTCGACCCCTCCAGTGCCAGAGGTCGTAAGCCCGACTATGTCGCCAGAGGTCTGGAATATTTTCTGACCTTTTTCCATTAACCTCTTCAAGAGCTTGCTGAAGGATGTACTACGATGGTTTATCGTGGGCTCTAGCATGGCCCTCATGACGGGCTCGGGAACATTGGTAGGGCCAGGAAGCATGATGAGTTTCTTCATTTCTGCAAACCAAAAACTGACGCTCAGGGCTAGTTAACCTTTCTCATAATTGGTTCTGTTAACTTAGTTAGGATACACTTACAATACTATCTACGACCTTCGAACACCTTCTTGGCAGCATAAAGAATCGCTGCCAAGACTCCACCACCGATGAGCAATTGACCAAACAAAGGATTTTGTTTCATGTAATCCGAGAAATGATAGTTGCAATTATTATTGGACCGATTACTACTATTATCGCTGCTCCAAACCAATCCTGGGCTTTCCTTGTCATACCCATATACTGTTTCGAAGCACGGTTCCTAAAAAAGGAAGGTCAAAAGAAGATTGCAAGCGAAGAGAAACCTGACAAAACTGAGTCAGCTAAGATGAGCGAAAGAGAAAGACACCAAGGTTGTCATGGATCTTCGAGGCTGAACGATTGAGCCTTACCGTCAGCACACATCTTTAGTTCGTTCAAGATATCTCGCCCTAGGAGAATGAGTTCCCCATTTACCAAGGTTACTTCCACTATCTTGCTCACAAGCTCATTTACAACAATTCTAACATTGTATGTTGGTTCAGGCGTTTCTATATTATGACAATCGACACTAATTACATCACCAGCTTTGATTAGTCCCCACTCGTCTCTTATTCTCGCAGGAATTACGGAGCCGTCGGCACCTGTGTCAATCAAAGCCTTCTGTGTTACACGTCGTTTATCTTGAGGATTCGGATGAACAAGCTCAACATTCATAACCAAAGCAGGTGGACTGGAATTAGCGTCGTAGGGGTAAGTGTGCAGACTCACACTCTTCTGGGCGATGGTAATCTCCTATATCTCTTCTGTTCCGCCGCCACTTGGCCGACATAAACAGGAATATAGCCGTAGTTCGCATAAATTCTTTCAACTAGCACGCTCTTGTCATTGTCCGAATCCGCCACTTTACCATTTATGATGGCAACATACTTGTTGAGATATGCTTGGTTATGAAGTAATTCATCCTTCAGTTTGAGAAAGTTATCCTTCTCCCTCTCGAATATTTGCTCTGAAGTAGAAGCAAGTTTCAATGCAGTCAATACTCTTATTTCGTTAGGTGTACTTCTCCCGGATAAATCTATCGCTTTTAGGATCATGGGTTCTAGTAGTTGGTCACCAGTCTGTAGCATTGGGGGAGGCTGATAATACTTCGACTCCAGCAACTGTTCACTTATTTGGGAGTCGCCTCCGGTTGTTTGAGATACTCGTTCAAGTAATCCCGTATCCACCGTGCCAATTCTTTCCCCATTATGATTTCAGCTTGAATGTGTGGAAGCTCCCGAACGGTTGCCGGTTGCTTATCATCGCCGCTGTCGGCATCGGTTGGTTCGTAATCAACGAAAAAAATTCTAACATCAGTCGGATTTGGAGTAATGTACACGCCTGAAGCATGCACACTTCGGAAATTCGCACTTTTGGGTATGTTCACAATTCCAAACTCTGTTACATACGTGATATATTTGGTATATATTCCTAATGGGGCATCCTAACTAAGTTAGCAGAATCTCATAATTTGTAATGAGTTCCTTTCTCCGTTACTACAACTTCGCTCTTTTCGCTTGAAGCGAATTTTGCAAAGAGCTCTGGATTTTCATTATGTATGGGGAATGTTTTTTTGGCTTGAATCTTCTGCAACGCCTCCCTTAGTTGCAAAGGCATTATGTGTCCAGAAACGTGAACATGATACTGAACTATACCGTAATGGTCGAGCCAAGACATGAGCTTGTCGAAGTCTATCTCCATCTCTTCGTTGAAGGGCTCCGATGCCGATAAAACGTAGCAACTGCCTGACGATGGCTTGATCTCTATCAGTTCTTCGAAATCTGCAAGAGATATAGCAAGGACAGTTTCATTCTGCATCTTTGACAGCTTTGCAGAATCGACGACGTTAGCCTCGTC
>CAZXXP010000145.1:0-4762 GCA_964644785.1 uncultured Nitrosopumilales archaeon
GGCACAGAATACCATCTCCATAGAAGCTGTTTAGTATTCAGATCATAGGCAGCGACAAAACCTCGTGCTCCGTAGAAGGCGCCGTTAGACCTTGTAATCAGGACGTCCCTGTAAAATACTGGCGACATGACGCCAAAGTATTGCCCCGTATTGCCAGGTATGTCCTTGCACGTATCAGGCAGAGAGAATTTCAGTTCTCCTGTTGTAGGCTCAAGGCCATAGATACTGCAGTCATTTCCCTGCATATACAGAATCCCATTATGCATAGTGAGTGATCTGGTCGCAAACCTTCCCGACCACCATGGCTTTGCAAAATACGACGTTATGTTGGGCTGAAACGACCAGACTTCCCTTCCTGTGGAACCTTCCAGTGCAATTAGTCTATTATAACCAGTTGCGAAGTAAACTATCCCGTTTATGGCCATGGGGGTAGTCTGAATTCCTTCAGGAGCTACGCCCTTTTCAACGCCCTTCGGCTTTGCTGGAACTTGGTAGACCCACTTTACCTGCAAGTCTGCAACATTCTGGTTTGTAATCTGCGTTTGAGGGTTAAGGTTCGTGTTGAAAGGATCAAAGCCAGGCAGTTCCCAGTTTGCACCGACAAGAGAATTTTGGCCTTCAGCAAAGCCAAGGCTGGGCAGCATAATGATTAGGATAAGGAGATATTCCTTCACAAAATGGTACTTTTGGGGTCTGTTAACTTGTTCGGACATGACGAGGGAATCCTGAGCATGCATGTCCAACCAACTTAACAGAGCCCCCTGTCAGTTCCTCCTTTTATCAAGTCTGTTGCCTTGGACCTTGGCATTTTGGAAGGGTGTACCCATGCCTGTATTAAAGGGTGCAGGGGGGGCTGATAGGGTTGCAACAGGGTGATCCTGGGGGTAGGGAAAGGGTGACCCTTGAACAAAGTAGGGTGGTACACATAAAAAAAGATGTACCGCCCACGAACAACATGGGGGTACACCCTGGGGTACACCCAGGTTTGACCCACGCTCATAATGGGGGTACACCCTGGGGTGCAAAAGTACCCCTAAAAGACCCTGGGGTACACCCAGGGTAGACCCACGCTCAAAATAGGGTAGACCCACGCTCAAAATAGGGTAGACCCTGGGGTGCAAAAGTACCCCTAAAAGACCCTAGGGGGGTAGGGGGGAGGGTAGCAATAGACGTACAAGGAGAAGGAATCCCTGGAGGGTAGGGGATGGTATGTGCATATGTTCATAGAGAATTGAGCGTATGTTCCTAGAGAAGAATTTTACTCTAGTCGGTTCTGTTAATTTGTTCGGACATAACGAAGGATTCCTGAGCATATATGTCCAGTCAACTTAACAGAGCCTACTTTTGGATGGTTAAAGTAAAACGTCCTGTTATCTTCATAAGCGGGCTTACTCGCATTAAAACTGATTGAAGAGATACACAACCATCAGTATCTTACTTGCGGTTTCCCTTATGGGAATGACGAGTCTCTTTGCAGCTTTTATGGTGAGCTTTGGAGCAGGTGATAGAAACCTTGGCTTCATCGTACTTCTGCTGATTTACCTCTTTGGAGCACTTTCTGTTCTGTTCGCCGTTTATTTAGAGAATTTGGAGAAGAACCGTGCTAAATTACTGCGGGCAATTAATGGCACCAAAAGTGCTCCTTGATGAGCAGGGTGCGAACGTGCGAGTTTTGCGGCTCTTCTTTTGTCTGTGACCAAGCTATCAACTGCTGGTGCGGTAAAAGAAAATTGGATGGGGATGCCAGGAAGAAAATATCTTATGTCGCTCAAGATTGCATATGCCCTTCATGCGTAAGACCGTTAGAGCAACCTGGCCAAAGCATCGCTTTGGTAGCTTCAAATAAGAGAACAATCTTGCATCAAGACAAGGGGAGTGTTAAGTTATCTGGTGATGAAAGATCGTCTCACGAACTCACCCAACTCAACAAGTTGACAGAACCTCGCACCTAAAACTATATTAGTAGCTCCGCAACCGGAGCCTAAATCGGGATTATTTTTGGAAATAAGTCTTGGAAATCAGCTTAGAAGTGGAAAGGGTAGTTCTGTCCATCCTTTGTCCATGTTTGCCCAATATTATTGACCAGTTAGTAAAAACTGCGTCCTGTTCCTTCCCAATAATGGACGATTTGTCCACAATGGTTATATACTAATTTCTAAAACCTGCTCCTACCATTAATAGGTGTGTCCGTAGATTGTATAATAGAAACATAGGACTGAAGGAAAAACTGAAATCAGTGGCATTCATAGTGCTACTAGTAACGAGCTCGGTATTCATCGCTGCGCCTGCCTTCCTTCCGAAGGCTTCAGCTGCAGTGACTGGTACTCTAACACTTTCCCACCTTCCTGGAAAGCTATGGGGGAACAGTACTCTAAGGATTATTGTAAATGATCCAGACCTCGCTGGAAACAATGCAGTAGGCCCCGATGTTAAGTTAACAATCACGCCAGATGGCGGTAGTGCTGGTGTTCCTAAGAAACTCAATGTGACACAACTTTCTGATGGGACTTGGGTTGCACATGTTACAAATAACACATGTCTAAATACTAACATGAAATGTTATACACCTTGGCAAGGTCAAGCTAAGAATGCTACGACTGGAACAAATTCACAGGCTGATGGTATCATAGTTGGGAGCCTTGCAATAGCGCGTGTACAGAATCCAGGTGCTTTGACTCCTAGTAGGTACGGACTTGTTTCCGTTGGTGCCTCTGTGTTTTCGGGCATTACCCAAGTCTTCAATTTCACGAGGCTGGACACAATAACGATAACCTATAATGACGCCTCAGGAGCAGCGGGTTCGATTGCTGTAACAGCTGCAATTGTCTTCGACTATACAACAGGTACTGCTGTCAATGAAAAGAGTACGATATCGCCGGCAGCGATTCTGCGACCAATGATAACTGACATTGACCAAAACCATGACCCAACAGCGAAAGATGTATTCTGGGTCAATACAACCTCTGCTGCTGGGAGTAACGGTATGAACTTCCAAATTGTTAGCGTAAATACCACCACTCTCTCTGCGATTTCCGGAGGAAATGGAACGATTACAGGCACTATCAAATGTATACACCCCGGGAAGTACGCAGATAACGTGACTCTAGGCTGCATGTCACTTAGATTTGAGGAGACAGGCCTTAACACGAACCAATTTGAGCTAAATGCCACAGGTCTCAATCTGAACGCAACAGGCAACTACCCCTGGTTCATTCGCAATGGGGCATTCCCCTGGAGATACCTCCAAGACGGCGATCTCTTCAAGGTTCAATTCTATGACAATGATCGCAAATTGGTAGGGACCAATCCTGCCTCCTACACTGCTACTATGACAATTACGAGAAAGCTTGGGAGTATTAGCTACTCAGCATCTGCCCTAACTTACACCAACGATGTCACATTAACATTAACCGACGCAGATATGAATACTGACTCCAAGACGAAACAGTCTTTCGGACTAAATATACGAGATTCTCCATCATCAGCGACGGCAATAAATCTGATGGTCTTTGAAACGGACAAAGATAACGGCATCTTCCAAGGCAGATTCAGGGCTACCCTTCATAACTCAACAACCAGCATGGCAAGGGCAAACACCAACAGCACATCTCACATAAACAACAGAATAAGTTGGAATATAGTGCCAGGGGACAAGCCCAGCACCTTCATTACCTATAGGGACAACATAACAGGTGTTCTGTTATCAGCTGTCTCCACATTGCCATTCACTATTGGAACTGCCACAATATCGCTTGACAAAGCAAGCTATGCGGTAAGCGACGTGGAGGCTACTGGCACAATAGTTGATCCTGATGCGAATGACGCCTCTGGGGACCAAGAAGTCATAGCGCTCACTTCTGGTAGTGCTCTGCGTGCAGATCACCTAGCGACGGGAACAGGCGGACCCTTCAGACTCGGTAAGTTCGCAGTGGTGGTCATCAACGGGAGCTCCACAACCAGACAAGAGATTAGGACCTATTCCTCTAACACAATTGAAACTTCAGCAAATTCAGGGACTTTCACCTTTAAGATCGACCTCACAGCAATAAGGGCGCAGACGAACGGTCTCACATCCTCAGACCAGCTAAGGATTTCCTACAATAGGCGCTTTGATGGCCAGATGTACAATTTCACAGCTCTGATAGGTGGCACTGTCGCAAGGATATCGTTCGACCGTAACGAACTGCCGATATCACCAGGGAGGAGAGTTAACTTTACATTGAGCGTGTTCGATCAGGATATCAATCAAAACCCCAATTCAGCTGAGACTCTATCGGCTAGGATCTACGTGAGAAATGCAACTGATGGCATAGTCGGTAACAGGGGCGACCAAGCGACCGATCTCACTGTCGGGACACGGAAGGTTAGCTTCTACAATGTCACATTGATGGAGACTGGTAGCAATACTGCCAACTTCTCGCTGAAAATGTTCTTCAATTGGGGTAGTAGCGATACAGTAGGAACTAAAATCGGTAACTACAGCAACCCGACTAAAGCTATCTTCAACTTAGATAGGACACAAGACATGGTAGCAGGTAGGATACAGGTATGCGTTAATGATGGATTAGGAACTACCACTATGGAGGCTCCTAGAGAGACGACAGAATCGATAAAAGGTGTATGCAGAGCAGCTAGCTTCGCTGTTCATTCAGCATCAATGACCGCAAACGTGACCTCCGGAAAGATAGGCGTCGCCGTCAAATTCGCATTGACCGAGGCAGATATGGACCTGGACATTACCGAGAAAGACAAGGTAGCGCTT
>CAZXXP010000146.1:0-4746 GCA_964644785.1 uncultured Nitrosopumilales archaeon
CGGCGAGGTTCAAAGCCTCGGCAGTCGCGTAGAAGCAGTCCTCAACTGTTGAAGGTGCGATGACGATTTTTGGGTAGTCTCCTTGAGAAGCCCCGAGGACTTGGAACAGGTCTCCCTGCTCCGTCTTTGTGGGAAGTCCAGTCGAAGGTCCTCCTCTCTGCGAGGTAACAATGACTACCGGTGTTTCCGTCATGGCTGCTAAACCCACAGCTTCGGTCATGAGCGAGAAACCTCCTCCAGAGGTTCCACACATAGCCCTTGCACCTGCAAATCCTGCTCCGATTGCCATGTTCAGTACCGAAATCTCGTCTTCCATCTGCTTTACCACTATCCCGTGCTTTTCAGAATGTGCAGCCATCCAGTGCAGTATTGACGTAGCAGGAGTCATGGGATAGGCGGAGTAGAATTTGCACCCTCCTGCCGCAGCTCCAAGCGATATAGCCTGATTACCTGTCAAAACGGGTCTCCTCGAATCGTAGTCATACTTTGGGCTGAAGTCTATGCTCTCCCAGTGTGAAGAAGCATAGTCGTAGCCTGCTTGTGCTACCCCAATGTTGGCATCAACAATAGCCTTGTTCTTGTCTCCGAATGTATCCTTAATAACTGAAACTACCATGTCGAAGTTCATCTTCAGAATCTTCGTCAATGCACCCAGAGCGACGGTATTCTGCATTACAGGGTTTTGCCCGTATTTTGCAGTAAGATCCTTTATGGGCAGGGGACGGAGTTTCACACCTTGCTTTACCATTGAATTGTCAATCTTGATTTTGTCGCTGTTGTAGAATATCCCGGAGCCAGAAGGCATTACCGGACCGTGTCTGTTAGCTTCATCCTGATTTAGAGCGATTAGAAAGTCTGCTTCGTCGCCCTGACTGTAAATCTTCTTGTCTCCCGCCCTTACCTGCAGCCAGACAGACCCTCCTCGAATCACGGATTGGTAGCTGTTGTAGGCAAAGACATGCAAACCGCTGCGAGAGGCCACCCTAGCAAAACTCTCCCCAGTGGAGGCTATACCGTCCCCCGCCGCTCCCGCAATTATTACGACAACTTCGGTCTGCGCCACTTTGATTCTCCAGAATTTTCAACTTGTTAATATTAGGTTATTTAATCTTCCTGCTTAGAAATATTATGGCATTATATATCTTTTCTAGTAGAATTAAGGTGTTTTTAGGTCTTTTTATCCAGGATATCACACAAGATCTTCCCCCAGCAGCATTGCTATCTGTCAGGCCTAGCACCATTTGTATGGACTTTTGTCTATAAAATCATACAAAATATATTTTGCTGTCCACTGCGACACCGTTATATATCGAGAAATTCCTAAAGTATTGGAGAAGCATGGTTTCAACTGATGACATTATGAAAGTTCTTGACACTGTCATGGATCCTGAACTAGGTATGTCTATAACTGCTTTAGAGTTGATTGATAATCTTGATATTGATAATGGAAAAGTGAAGGTCGCCTTCCATCTTACAGCACAATACTGCCCCCCAATATTCGCGCTGCAATTAGCTACAGATGTCAAGACCAAAATAGCAGGTCTTAATGGAGTAAACAAGGTAGAGATTGCCCTATCTGGCCATTTTATGGCCGATGAAGTCAACCAAAGGGTTAACGCACTCTAATTCATAATGTAAGAAAACTGCAATTTCCCCTGCGTTCAAGCAGTTTGGTCTTAAATACGATCTTCCGTAATAACAACCGCATTCAATTAAAACATTAACAGCCGGGTTTATCGCATATACACCCTCAGGCATCTTCTTGCATAAACACGTGCGAAATTCTTGAGTTCAAGTATAAGATAACCCCATCAATTGTAAACAGATTACAGCATCTACAAAAAAGCGAATAACGGCGTTATACTTATATGCAAATAAAAACCCTCTCAAAAAGAGAGGAAATTGGAGACTACAACCATCCAAGCCAAGCAACCAATGCTTTCAGAAGAGCAGGTTGCAAAGATAAACAAGTCTTTAGCAGGAACTTCTGCTCAAAAAATACTAGAATGGGCATTTAAGGAATTACATCCAAAGATTGCCTTGGCATCTAGTTTTGGCCTTGAAGATGTTGCGCTGATAGACATGATGGTGAAGATCAATCCCAAAGCAAGAATTTTTTCACTTGAAACTGGAAGACTGCAACAAGAGACCTATGACGTTATGGACGAAATCAGGGACAAGTATGGAATTCAGATAGAAGTCTTCTTCCCAGATACTGCCAGAGTAGAAAAAATGGTTAGAGAAAAAGGCATGAACCTCTTCTACCACAGTGTAGAAAACAGGAAACTCTGCTGCGGAATACGCAAAGTCGAGCCTCTGAATAGGGCTTTATCCCAATTAGATGGATGGATTACAGGAATTAGGAAAGATCAAACACAGAACAGAATCACTGCAAAATATGTCGAAATAGATACAGACCACGGAAACATACTCAAGGTCAATCCTCTATTGGACTGGTCATTCGACCAAGTATGGGAATACGTTAGGCAGAACAAGGTTCCCTACAACAAGTTACACGACAGAGGATTCCCGAGCATAGGTTGCGAGCCCTGCACAAGAGCCGTCCAGCCAGGAGAGGACGCAAGGGCTGGAAGATGGTGGTGGGAGCAGGACAACAAAGAGTGCGGCCTACACGTAAAGGGCGGACACTAAGCATTTCAGGTCGAATTGCATGGAAGGATTACCTCCTCCACATGGAGGGAAACTAGTAGATAGAATAATCCACGGAAAGCCTCCAGACCTTGCTAACATGCAGAAACTGGCTATAGACGATGAAACTTTCTCGGACTGCATGAACATTGCGAATGGTATATTCAGCCCAATCGAAGGCTTTCTGACAAACGATCAAAATCAGAACGTTATCAACGAAATGCGCCTTCCCAATGGTACTCCATGGACAATTCCAATTCTGCTAGACATAACAAAAGAGGAAGGCATCAAAGACGGCTCTGAGATTGCCCTAGCATATAATCAGAAGATAGTAGCTTTGATGGAGGTTGACGACGTTTACACATATGACAAGCAGGAGCTTGCCAAGAAGGTTTATGGAACCAACGATATAGCTCATCCAGGCGTTGCAAAGACCCTAGCGATGAAGGATCTTTTGGTCGGAGGCAAGATCTCAGTTCTTGATGGCATCCAAAGACCGTATCAAGATCATACCTTCATGCCTACAGAAACCAGAAAAATCTTTGAGGAGAGGGGCTGGAAGACTGTCGTAGGCTTCCAGACACGAAACGTTCCTCACTCTGGACACGAAGGCCTGCAGAAAGCTGCTCTAAACCTCTATGACGGTTTATTCATAAATCCGGTAATAGGAAAGAAGAAGGCAGGCGACTTTAAAGATCAAGTTATCATAGATTCGTATTCTGCACTAATAGAAGGATACTTCCCGAAGAGCAGGTCGTTTTTCGGAATACTGCACTGGGAGATGCGTTATGCTGGTCCGAAGGAGGCAATAATGCACGCAATTATGAGGAAGAACTTTGGATGCACCCATTTCATAATCGGAAGGGACCATGCTGGCGTTGGAAACTACTATCATCCCTTCGCTGCGCAAGAAATCTTCAAGCAATTCCCTGATATCGTAATTCAACCATTAATGTTTCCAGCATTCTACTACTGCAGGAAGTGCTCTTCAGTTGCAAACGAAAAGACATGTCCGCATGGAAAAGAAGATCACTTGGACTTCAGCGGCACCTACATGAGGAATTTGATCAACACGGGCCAGTCCCCTCCAGCAGAACTGATCAGACCAGAGGTCTTTGCAGCAATCAGGAAAACAAATGATCCTTTCGTTTCCTAAATCAGACTCAATTAGATCATTTTAGCTATTTGCTCTGCCAGATCATTCAACTCCTTAACAGTGAAATTCTTTCTTTCAGGCCAGAAGCTCTCTCTCGTATCTCCTTTGAATCTGGGTACTATGTGAACGTGAACATGGAATACGGTCTGACTCGCAACTTCGCCGTTTGACTGACCTACGTTAACCCCGTCTGGCTTTAAAACCTTGCAGATGGCATTTGTAATCCTTGCAACATGCTCAAAGAGCTTGCCCACAACAGGAATCGGCATATCGAACAAGAACACGTAATGCTTCTTTGGCACCACTAAGACATGTCCGGGATTCATGGGGTAGCTGTCCATAAAGCAAGCATATTCATCATCTTGCCATACCATAGCGGCGGGTATGTTCCCTTCCACTATCTTGCAGAATACGCAATCTGACTTGACCATAAATCCGAACTAATTAGACAAAGTACGATACGTTTAAATCGTCTTCGAAAGGTAAAATAGAAAAGACTAACAATGAACGTAATGAGTGGATGCCAACCCAATGCCCGCTTAGGTTTGACCGTAAGCGTAGGGTTAACGCAGCTCGTATTCGTTGTTGTTTAATTCCCACAGATCAGTTGTGGGCATACAATTAAGATAGAGGCAAGTCCAAATGGCTCAAATCACGGGTGCACGGGCGCTTGTAGAAGCGCTCAAGAGGGAGAAGGTTGATGCTGTATTCGGACTCCCCGGAGGGGCTAATCTTCCCATTTACGATGCGATGTATGATTCTGAAGTGAGACACATTCTGGCTAGGCATGAGCAGTGTGCAGCCCACATGGCCGATGGTTATGGAAGGGTAGCAAGGAAACCGGGCGTGTGCATGGGCACCTCAGGTCCAGGAGCAACAAACCTTGTAACTGGCATAGCAACGGCTCACGCCGATTCTTCGCCTATTGTTGCAATAACGGG
>CAZXXP010000147.1:0-715 GCA_964644785.1 uncultured Nitrosopumilales archaeon
GGCTAATCAAGGTGATACGACACATTCCCAACTAGGCACATTCCCATGGACTGCGTTCACAAAAACGCTTATTAGGCAGTTTTTAGCTTTCGACTATCTGTGGACAGCAAAGCACAAGCTTTCGGATTTTTCGCCCAAGGAGGGCTTTCACTTAGCTTGCTTTCTTTGTTGCTCGATTAGCAACCAGTATAACCGTGCGGTTGTGTTGTTGCCTAACTTTGTGGGTTATAATCTAAAATGATCGGAATAATCCTTTCCTCAAAGAAACCTCTCGAAACCAAGAAGGCCGAGAGCGCACAACTAGAACAGACTAGGGAAACTAGCACCATCATAGGGGCAATAAGTGCAGCAAACGAGCTGCAGAACATACCTATGCTACAAGTGTACAGCAAAATGGGCATAGTGAGAATTTGGCCAACCATATAACTATAGCAGTAGTAGTTGCAAACAGATCTGGAGTTCTACACAGAACTTCAAACGTGTTCAGGCAGAGAGGCTACAACATAGCGAGCATTTCAGTAGGACCGCTGCAGGACCCCACATTTTCACGGATGACTTTTACGATTGAGGCCGAGGAGAATGTTGTCGAGCAGCTTGCAGCGCAACTCGCAAAACAGATTGACGTCTTAGAGGTCCAGGTCTTAAATTCAAATTCGGTGCAGAGAGAACTCGCACTGATCAAGATCAATGCTCCAAGTGGCAAGGGCAGGTCAGA
>CAZXXP010000147.1:725-3581 GCA_964644785.1 uncultured Nitrosopumilales archaeon
AAATTCTTACCCAATGCGAACTGCTCAAGGCCACCGTAATAGAAGTTTCTCCGAACCATGTCATAGTTGAGGTTGCAGGATCGCCAGACAAGATAAACGACTTCATTGAAGCTGTCAATAGTTTCGGCATCAAAGAGATTTCCCGAACGGGCATAGTAGCACTAGCGAAGGGTTAGCACATGAAAGATAACGAAACGATCAAGATATTTGACACGACTCTTCGAGACGGAGAGCAGACACCCGGTGTAGGGCTCACTCCAGACGAAAAGCTCGAAATTGCGAGGGCTCTGGATAGGCTCGGCGTAGACAGCATAGAGGCAGGCTTTCCAATTACTTCAAAGGGAGAAATTGAAGGAGTCAGGCTGATAGCCAAGGAGGGACTCCGAGCGGAGATAGTAGCCCTTGCAAGAGCTCACAAGAGTGACATCGACACCGCGGTAGGCACAGGTGTAAAATGCGTGCACGTCTTCATAGCAACTTCAGATATACACCTGCAGCACAAGCTGAACATGACTAGGGAAGAAGCCCTTCAGACAGCAGTAAAATACGTCAAGTACGCAAAGGAGCACGGCGTCCAAGTAGAATTTTCTGCAGAAGACGCATGCAGATCTGACACGGAATATCTGATCAAGGTCTTGCAAGCGGTAAGCGATGCAGGAGCAGACAGGATAGACATCCCAGACACCGTCGGAGTGATGCACCCGGTAGCCATGTACAACCTCGTAAGCAAAGTCAGGAATGTGATCAGCATACCGATAAGCGTGCACTGCCATAACGACTTCGGGCTGGCGGTAGCCAACAGTCTTGCAGCCGTGGAAGCTGGAGCGGAAAGAGTCCATTGTACAATTAACGGATTAGGCGAAAGGGCGGGCAACGCTTCACTCGAAGAGGTTGTCATGTCATTACACAACCTGTACGGAAGGAAGACGAACATCAATACGCGTCTAATCTACGAAACCTCGAGGCTAGTTTCACGTTTAACAGGCATCGTAGTTCAGCCCAACAAGGCAATAGTGGGCGAGAACGCCTTCGGACATGAATCAGGCATTCACACTCACGGACTGCTCAACATGCCCCAGACCTATGAGTCACTGGAACCGGAACTCGTGGGGAGGAAGCGCTGGATACAGGCAGGCAAGCACGCAGGTTCTCATGGAATTAAGGCCATGCTAGACCAATTAGCGATAAGCGTGAACGATGCGCAGCTGAATGAAATAGTTGTTAGGGTTAAGGATCTGGGAGACAAGGGAAAGAGATTAACAGACGCTGATCTCGAGTCTGTAGCAAACACGGTACTGGGAAAGGTCGGAGAGGAGAAGATTCTGCAACTCATCGATCTATCAGTGATGACAGGAACGAAATCGATACCTACCGCTTCAGTCAAGCTTCTAGTGGATGGAAAAACGTACGTAGTTGCAGAAACTGGTCTAGGGCCTATTGATGCTGCGATAAAGGCGATTCAGAAGGTGGGAGAAGGCTTAGGCAACATAAGACTGGTAGACTATAGATTAGATGCCATAACCGGCGGCACAGACGCATTAGGCGAAGTTTCCGTCAAGGTCGAAGACATGGATGGGTTAGTGGCTACTGCAAAAGCAGCCCACGAAGATGTAGTCGTTGCAAGCGTTCAGGCTATGATAGAGGGGATGAACAGGCTGCTTCTGAAGAGAAGGGTAGTGGAGCCGAAGGTTGCGATGCCTAATCCATAATGTCCTCCAAAAAAAAGGTGAAGTAGATTGGGGATGACCATGACCGAGAAGATCATAGCGGCACATGCAGGGTTAGAGGAAGTAAAGCCGGGACAATTGGTTAACGCAAAGGTCGACATAATAATGGCCCACGACATTACTGGTCCTCCAGCGTTCAAAGCCCTCAGGGCCAACAACTTAGTAGACTATATTGATCCAAAAAAGATAGCACTTGTCCTAGATCACATTGTCCCTCCCAAAGATATCGATTCATCGATGAACTGCATGGCAGTGAGGCAGTTTGCCGAAGAGAAGAACATAGATCACTTTTACGACATAGGCCAGGGAGGCATCGCTCACAATGTGCTCCCTGAGGAAGGTCTGGTTGCCCCGGGCGATCTTGCTGTAGGAGGGGATTCCCACACGTGTACCTACGGCGCCTTGGGCTGTTTTGCAACTGGCATGGGCCATACGGATATTGCGGCCGCCATGGCTCTTGGAGAGGTCTGGCTCAGGGTTCCCGAAAGCCTGAGGTTCGTTTACAACGGAAAAATCGGAAAGTACGTCACTGGGAAAGACCTGATACTAGATACGATAGGAAAGATTACTGTTAATGGCGCTAATTACAAGGCTATGGAGTTTGTCGGAGGCGCAATAAAATTGCTCCCTATGGAGCAGAGGTTTACGATGACGAACATGGTTATTGAAGCTTCTGGCAAGAACGGCGTAATGGCTGTCGATGACGTTACGAGAGAATACGTCAAAGGAAGAGTGGACAAAAAATATACTGTCTACCAAAGCGATGACGACGCAAAATTTGAGAAGACATACGAATTTGATGTAGATGATGTGCCCCCATTAGTTGCCAAACCATATTCCCCAGACAATGTTGTGCCAGTTGAAGAAGTTAAGGGTGTCAAAGTTGATCAAGTCTTCATAGGGTCCTGCACCAATGGATGGTTAGGTGATTTACGACAGGCCGCTGAAATAATGAAGGGAGAGAGAATAGCAAAGGGTATACGATTAATTGTCATTCCAGCGACAATGGGCATTTACAGGCAAGCGCTGAAAGAAGACATCATTGACGTTTTCATAGATGCTGGAGGGGTAGTAGCTCCATCTACATGCGGCCCCTGTCCCGGTTTACACCAAGGAGTTATGGGACCAA
>CAZXXP010000147.1:3612-3871 GCA_964644785.1 uncultured Nitrosopumilales archaeon
GGGCATCCAGAAGCGAAGATCTATCTTACTAACCCTTACACTGCCGCTGCCACTGCGATAACGGGTGAGATAACCGACCCGAGGGCTCTATAATTGATCCTAGAAGGTAAGGTGCACAAGTTTGGTGCCAACATCGACACCGACGTAATCATACCGGGAAAGTATCTTGTTACAACTGATCCTGCGAGGCTGGCTCCGCACTGCATGGAAGGAATAGACCCTGAATTCTCCAAAAAGGTTCAGAGGGGCGACATGATAT
>CAZXXP010000147.1:3881-4707 GCA_964644785.1 uncultured Nitrosopumilales archaeon
GTTGACGAGAACTTTGGATGCGGCTCATCGAGGGAGCATGCCCCGATAGCGGTTAAGGCCGTTGGAGTAAGCTGCGTGGTTGCAAAAAGTTTCGCAAGGATATTTTTCCGCAATGCCATAAACATAGGACTTCCGATAATGGTGTGCCCAGAAGCTGTAGATCACGCTAAGAATGGTTCTGCCGTCAAGGTAGACACAAATAGCGGCATAGTTAACGTAGACGGCAAGTCTTTCAAGGCCGAACCATTCCCCGAGTTCATAGCGTCGATAATACAGAAGGGCGGCCTGATGGAATACGTCAAGGAAAGACTAGGGCAGAAGAATCAATTACACCCTTAAATAAATGGAATTTCACTTTTGAGATTGAGTTGAACAGCAGAGAAGAAATAATCGATGCGTTGAAGGAAGTTATTGACCCTGAGATTCACATCAATATTGTAGACCTTAACATGGTCAAAGACGTTACGATCAACAAAGACAGTGTTGAGGTGCTTATTGCATTAACCATATCTGGCTGCCCTCTTGTTAAAACAATTTCTTCCGATATTGAAAAGGCTCTCGCAAAAATCGGCATAAGCAAGGTTTCGGTGCAGACGACATCGATGACGCAGGAAGAGCTTGAGCAAGTTAGGAAGATGCTGCAGCAGAGGATGGCTTCGGGGCAGAAACAGGGCCTCCCGCACGGTGCTGCAGGGATAGACAGGCTCGACAGCAAGGGCATTGAGGATATCATTCAGGTAATGTCTGGGAAAGGAGGCGTAAGCAAGTACTGTACAACATCTTTATTGGCCATAGAATTGCGAAAGCGGGGCTACGAAGTCGGAAT
>CAZXXP010000148.1:0-695 GCA_964644785.1 uncultured Nitrosopumilales archaeon
GTATTCCACCCTACAGCAATAGCGGCTGGTTATACGCCAGTGCTACACGCTCACACATCGCAGGTCGCTGCCACGATAACTGAGCTCGTTGCCAAAATTGACCCCAGAACTGGCCAGCCTACAGAAGAGAAGCCAAAGTTTCTGAAGACTGGAGACTCGGCGCTCGTAAAGATTCAGCCTTTGAGGCCCCTCTGTATAGAGCCCTTCAAAGAGTTCCCAGAACTCGGAAGGTTCGCTCTCAGGGATATGGGTACCACAATCGCTGCTGGAGTAGTTAGAGAGATTACCCAGAAGTGGGCTGTGGAGAAGGCTACAGCTGCAAAGGCTTAGCTAAACGAGGTGCAGGCCTCGAAAGAGCCAGCACTAGTGCGGTTTTTTCAGATTAATTTTCTTTATCTCAAGATGCATTAGCGAGTCTTTCTTATGTCGCGAATAACTTTCTATCTCTATGCTCTTCCTGAATACTGGGCCGTCCGAGGGCATGGTGTGGTATTCACACTGTTCCCCGCGGATGTCAAGACTTTTCCTTGCAGATGACTCTGATAGTTCTTTTGTAATGCTTCCTTTGATCTGACGTCCGAGCCATTCGATGGTGAACTAGGGCTCTTTGACGCATGAAAAATATAGCCTTGAAACCTACATAGACCAAACTCCCCAAAATTTTCTTCCTGTATGGATCGCATAATGGCATTTAG
>CAZXXP010000148.1:705-4702 GCA_964644785.1 uncultured Nitrosopumilales archaeon
TACCCGAATTCTCGACGCACCACTCCAGCCAATTCGGATGCCAAGCAACTTCTGCAATGTCATCACTAACTAGAATGTCTACTCAATGGTTCTCTTTGAGGTAATGCATTGCATTGGTGTAGCTTTGCTTGAACGGCTCCTTAATGATAATCTGATGATGATGATGCAATGATAGGGCCTCTGCCTTTTGCTCAAGCCCTCACAAGATCATTTCCTTTCCGTCTTGACCCTGCTCTTTATGTGCTCGATAATTTCTTTTAGGGATGTACCAGGGCCAAAGTTTCCTGTTATTCCAAACTTCTGGAGTTTTTTCCTGTCCTGGGGAGGAATGATTCCTCCTCCAACTATGATTATGTCGCCTGCACCCTTTTCCTTCAATAATTCTGCAACCCTCGGGAATGCTGTCATGTGGGCTCCATTCAGGAGGCTTAATGCAACGACATCTACATCCTCATCAATAGCCATTTGTACAACTTGCTCTGGAGTTGGCAGAAGACCACTGTAGATCACTTCCATGCCAGCATCCCTGAAGGCTCTGCAGAGCACCAAGGCGCCTCTATCATGTCCGTCAAGGCCTGGTTTAGCTACCAGAATCCTGATCTTCTTCTGTTGTGTTCTTTTGGATACACTCTTTGTAGCCATTACTGTCGCCTATAGGAGCGAAGGTTCAGTCCATTCCCCGAAGACTTCTCTGCCTACATTGACAATCTCACCCAGAGTTGCGTAGGATTTCACAGCTTTTAGTATGTAATACATGCTGTTAGCGTCTGGATCCTTGTACGTGTTTTTGAGCTCTTGGAGTACTTTTACAATCTTTTCATTATCTCTCTGCTTTCTTACTTCCCTCACCCTCTTGACCTGCCCTTTCTCTGCCTTCAGGTCTATTTTGAGCGTCGCAATTGGAGGCTCTTCTTCAACGATATGTTTGTTGACTCCTACTACAATGTCCCTTTCCTCTTCGGCCCTCTTTTGGGTTCGATAGGCAGTTTCTGCAATCTCTCTCTGCAGGTAGCCAACCTTTATCGCTGCAAGCACCCCCCCAATTGATTCGATCTTGTCGAAATACCCGAAAGCCCTTTCTTCCATCTCGTTGGTAAGCCATTCAAGATAATACGAACCTCCCAGCGGGTCTATAGTGTCCGTAACTCCAGTTTCCTCGGCAATGATTTGTTGCGTCCTTAGGGCTATGGTTACAGCTTCTTCTGTTGGGAGTGCCCATGCCTCATCGTAAGAATTAGTATGTAATGATTGGGTACCTCCGAGCACGGCTGCTAGCGCTTCGATTGCCGTTCTAACTATATTGTTCATGGGCTGTTGCCATGTCAAAGATGCACCAGATGTTTGAGTATGGAATCTTAATAGTAATGCTCTGGGGTTTGTAACTCCGTATTTTTCCTTCAACACCGTAGCCCAGATTCTCCTTGCTGCCCTGAACTTTGCTATCTCTTCAAAGAAATTCATGCAGCAGTTGAAAAAGAACGAAATTCTCGGGGCAAATTGTTCTACTTTTAACCCCGCTTCAATTCCAAGGTCTATATAGGCGAAACCATCTGCAAGCGTGAAGGCAAGTTCCTGGACGGCATCTGCACCTGCTTCTCTGATGTGGTAGCCGCTGACGCTGACGTAATTCCACTGTGGCATCTCTTTTGTGCAGAATAGCATCATGTCTCTGATTATTCGCATGTGTGCTTCTGGAGGGTACACCCATTCTTTCTGCGCAATGTACTCCTTTAACATGTCAGCTTGGACCGTTCCTCTGAGCCTCTTGAGAGGTACTCCCTGCTTCTCACCTACGGCAGCGTACATTGCCGTCAATATAGCTGCTGGTGCATTGATCGTCATTGAAGTGCTAACTTCGCCTAGAGGTATTCCTTCGAGCAGAATATCCATATCCTTAAGCGAAGTAATATTGCAGCCACACTTGCCGACCTCTCCCTGCGCTCTTTCGCTGTCCGCATCATATCCGTACAGTGTGGGCATGTCAAAGGCTACGCTCAGTCCAGTTTCTCCATGCCCGATCAAATACTTGAGCCTCTTGTTGGTATCCTCTGGAGTTCCGAAACCCGAGAACATCCTCATCGTCCATGGCTTCCCCCTGTACATTGTTGGGTAGACTCCTCTAGTGTATGGGAAGCTTCCTGGCAATCCTGCATCCCTTACAGGATCAAAATTTTCAATGTTGAGGGGAGTGTATATTCTCTTGACCTTGATGGTTGACGGAGTTTGAAAGTCCTTGTGTGACTCTGGAGAACTCTTCAGCCAAGGCTCTAAGATCTGCCCTTCCCACCTTGCCTGGTGCTCCTTGAGTGTGTCCATGGCCTTCTGCTTTATGCCACGCGCTCTATTCCTAGCTTCAATCTCTGAAAGCTTTACTCGCCAGTAGTTCCCCTGAGTTTCGAGCAAGAACTTTAACCTTTCCGATTCAAGAATGACTAGCCGGGTTTAATTGAGTTTCGGTTTAGGCTCTGTTAGTTTAAGGTCAAAAACAGTGCTGTCCCACACGGGGGTGAGTCGCGTATGAAGAAATTGCGAACGTCTTTTGGAATTATCCATCATAGGCTTAATAGTGCAAATCCCAGTTTATTGCTAGATATTGAAGAAGGTAAATACAAACAAACCTATTCTGATACCCCCGATGGGAGGCACTGTAATGGTGGGTATCATGCTAGTTGCAGAAGGTGGAACCAACTCCGTAGAACCGCATGTCAAACCAGAAGAAAGAGTTCAACAAGACCAATAGATAGGGATACCCATCTCTCTCCTCCGTACAGATGTGCTTCGTGGATGCCAAGCGACTTGTGTGCAAGATTGCAGGAATCATGGAGTAATGGAGTTTGTGATCAATAGGAACCGTGCAATACTTGTGCTTATGACTGCGGTTATGGCGGAGCTCAGTTCTGCAATCCCGAAACGGGAGTGTGTCATCACCCTGTTGCAGGATGAGTGGCTCCATGTGTAGCCATGTGATTTTGTTGATCCTATTAGGATAACAGTAATTCGGTATCCACATTTACAATTGGCAGGGAAGCTTGAAATATTGAGTTTAGCACAAATAATGAAAGATGTCAGTAAAATTGCTGCTCAAAGGAGATCACAGAGCTCTAGCAAAGGCAATTAGTATGTTTGAAAATGAAAAGCCAGAAGCAGCAAAGCTGACCAAAGAAATTTTCCCACATACTGGCAAGGCGTTCATCATCGGGGTTACAGGCCCCCCAGGTGCTGGCAAAAGCACCCTTGTCGATAAAATGATCAAGTTTTACCGAAGCAAGAGAAAATCTGTAGGTGTATTGGCAATAGACCCTTCGAGCATATTCACTGGAGGAGCACTTCTCGGAGATAGGTTGAGGATGGCTTCGCATAATCTCGATCCTGACGTATTCATCAGGAGCATGGCCTCAAGAGGAGAATCTGGAGGTTTGGCAAAGGCAACACGTAATGCGATAAGGGTGCTGGACGCTTCTGGCAAAGAAATCATCATCGTTGAAACTGTAGGTGCAGGTCAGTCAGAGGTTGAAATTGTCAAAGTTGCCGACGCTACCGTCGTAGTTACCGTCCCTCAACTCGGAGACCAAGTTCAGACATTCAAGGCTGGTTTGATGGAGATTGGAGACATTTTTGTCGTGAACATGGCCGATCTGCCCGGAGCAGACAAAATGGTCGCGTACCTGTTGGGAGGCACAGTTTCAAAGAATGGCTGGACTCCCCCTGTAATCAGAACAATAGCAAAGAGCGGCGAAGGTGTAAACGCTCTCATAGAGGCTTTGGAGAAGAGAAAAGAGTTTCTTGCAAAGGAGCGCGTTGCTGAAAATAGACAATTTGAGCAGACCAAGGCCGAGATTTTATCTCTTGTTGCCGAAAAGATATCCAGAGCATTCCTGATAGAGCTGTCCAAAAGCAAAGATTTCGAAAGAACCATAGAACTCGTGAACAAGAAAAAACTAGACCCTCAAACCGCTTCAGAAGAACTCTTTTCAAAGCTCTGGAAAGAGCGTTAATT
>CAZXXP010000149.1:0-4621 GCA_964644785.1 uncultured Nitrosopumilales archaeon
ACGATGCGACGTTTCAATCATCTTTGATTCAGCCGCTGTTGATACACAAGCTCTACGAGAAGACTCTAAAGAATCTCAGCGGAGGGGAGCTCCAGAAAGTCGCAATACTGAGTTGCTTAATGAGGGACGCAGACATTTACGCCTTGGATGAGCCTTCCGCATTTATTGACGTTGAAGACAGGCTTACGTTCGCAAGGGCCATTCAAAAATTCGTGAAATCGCAGGGGAAGACTGCCCTAATCGCTGACCATGACATTCAGATGGTAGACATAATTTCTGACTCCATGATGATTTTCACAGGAGTCTCTGGAGAGTCTGGTTCCGCTTCCCCCCCGCAATCAAAGGAAAACGGCATGAACAGCTTCCTGAAATCTCTTGGCATAACGTACAGGAGGGACGTTGAAACTGGGAGACCAAGGGTGAACAAACAAGGCAGCAAGCTCGACAGGGAGCAGAAGGACGCTGGAAGATATTACTACCTCGCAAGAATGGCGGAAGAGGGGCAGGCCTAAAGCCCTTTGAGGATGCTTAAGCAAGCACTTGCAGGTTTATTATCAGAAAAAGAGCTAAACGAACTGTATTCTGGTTTCGACATAGTTGGCGACACAGCAATAATCAAAATTCCAGATTCTTTGCAGGTGAAAAAGAAACTAATCGGGCAGACAATCATTCAGAAGGTAAAACCAGTTAAGGTCGTTTTTATGCAAAGCGGGCCCGTTTCTGGCGAATACAGAATCCGCCCACTTGAACGTATAGCTGGCGAAGGCAGGACGTCAACGATATACAAAGAACATAATTGTACATTCTTGGTAGATGTTGCAAAGGCTTACTTCTCCCCAAGACTCTCTACCGAAAGGCTCAGAATTGCAAAACTGGTAAAAGAGGGAGAAAGAGTTCTGAACATGTTTGCTGGGGTCGGAATCTATTCGATCATTATCGCCAAAATGCAGACGAAGTGCGAAGTTGTCAGCATAGAAATCAATCAAGACGCATACGAAAGTGCTATAGAAAATGGGAAGATCAACAAAGTCAGCCAGAGAGTCAAGGCAGTATTGGGTGATGCAAAAGAGGTTATCAAAAAAAACAGCATTGGAAAGTTTGATAGGGTGTTGATGCCGTTACCAGAAAGTGCGTCTGAGTACCTTGACGATGCTATTTTTGCCCTGAAACCTTCAGGCGGCTGGATTCATTACTATTGCCATATACACGCAGAAAGCAAAGAAAGTGCAACCAACAATTCTGAAAAAGACCTGCTGGGAAGACTGCTTGGCAGGGGCAAAATAAACTCCATTAAGATTGTGCGGGACGTAGGACCAAAAT
The DNA here is from genome assembly GCA_964644785.1 of uncultured Nitrosopumilales archaeon. Classification (GTDB taxonomy): domain Archaea; phylum Thermoproteota; class Nitrososphaeria; order Nitrososphaerales; family UBA57; genus VHBL01. The sequence goes on from CAZXXP010000149.1 coordinate 1,321, forward strand.
GGTTCCAAGTAGTGGCTGACTTACAATTCTAAGACTATTTTTTTCGTCTTCTGCATTTAATAAATCGCTTGCACTCTTTGAGCAGTGTCTATTTCGTCTAAATTCTTGTCGAGCCCTATCCTCTTGATTCTTAGAAACCTAGTGCATAACCATTATCATGCCTATCGCTTTTCTAAATGGTGCCAAAAGCGACTTCTAAAATAATTTCTGGCCTGATAACCATTTTATAGCCAGAGTCCAGATCGAGCAAGGATTTTACTCTCTCTGTCATGTAGTTGATTTCTTCATTGGAAAGTCCAGAATATGCCTTGCCTACTCTGAATTGTCCGTTATCTCTAGCTGCGAAAGTTTAGTCGGAAATCGTTCCCGCTCTTTTCCCATGACCAAATTCTGCCGCAAAGACAACAAAACCCAATGTCTCAAGCTCCTTTTTCAGTTTGATCCAATATTTCCCCCTTCTGCCGGGCCAGTAGGGAGATACTGGGTCCTTTACTACGGGGCCTTCATGGCCAAGTTTCTTGCTTTCCTCAAAAGGCTTCTGCAGAGCCTCCACACTGCTTACAGTTTCTGTCCTTGAAAGTTGGATTTTGGCTGGAAGGTTCAGGCTTTTCAGCATCTTTCTTCTCTGTGAAAGTGGTTTTTCTATCAGAACCCCCCATCCAGATAAAGAATATCAAAACATTTGTAGACTACAGGGATTTCTTCCATCATCTCTTTTGGTGGACACTTCTTCCTTATCCTCCTCGGCAGTTGTTGGAATAGTGGAGGGCTGTCATCCTTAAAAGGCAGAATTTCGCCGTCGCGCACTATTTGATAGTGTTTTGCAATGCCTGTTGCAGTTTCCATATTTTCAGCAAGCATGAAGTTCGTAGGGCGCAAGATCTGTATCGTTGGCCTATGCTGAGCGTTCTTCGCTGCTAGAGTTGCAGGTTCGCCCATATCGCCCAAAGTGAGGTTTGCAGTCCTGACATCCTTAAGGGATTTCCCGAACAAATCGGCTACAGATTCTTCCACCAGATCTTCTACAAGCCCTATGCACATCTCTCCAAGCTAGAGCTTCGTCAGGTACTTGGCTTCAGTAGGAGAAGAGTTATGGAATAATCCTTGAGCGTCTGCCTCCTTCCCTCTTGAGAACATTTGCCAGCCATCTTTGACAGATTCTCAAACGTCTGCTGAACAGCCATTACACTCAAATGCCTTCTGAAAAGTAGTTGGACGACCCTTTTCTCAAGAACTTCTGCTGCAACGTCTCCAAGATCTCCATATTTCCTATACACCGCACCAAGGTCTCTCGGGTTTATCGAGCAGAGTTCCGCAACCTTGTTTCAAAGAAGTGAATGACCCGCAGAGACCTCCTTTTCAGTCCACCGTCGAAACAAGTAGCCAGAGGAGCATTTGCAGACTAGGGGTAACTCCTGTCCATTCAGGTTAGCCAGAAAGCCGCTGAGAATTGAAATTTTTTTTTTCTCGAGGTTGCTCTTTTGCTATCAGCAACCGTGGCAAACTCTAGAAAACTTGCCATCTAGGCTAAGATGCGTTAGGAACGAGTGGCAAAGCCATAAGATAGGCGCCCTCTCCGTCTCTGTAATAGCCTAAAGTCTTTGAACCCATCTTGAAATTAAGTTTCTGATACATTGCTATCGCAGAGATATTGCTTATTCTAACTTCTAAATACGCCTCTCCGCAACCTCTCCGGATCATTCCATTGATCGCTTCAAGAACCAGAGATTTGCCCAGACCTTTTCCTCTATGCCCATCCAGAACCGCAACGGAAACTATGTGTCCCTTCCTTGCAAATCCAAACTTCTTCAGATTAGAAAAGCCGTACTCTATCCTACACATGATATATCCTACAATTTTTCCTTCCAACTCTGCAACGTAGAAGGTCTCTGGAGATTCCGTTAAGAGTTCTTCAAAGAATGAATCGGAATAGTGCTCGGGTAGTGTAGCCAAATTGATGGAAACCGCTCTGGGTAGGTCTTCAAGTTTGGCAGGCCTGACAATATATTCTCCTACCCTCCTGTAGTAGGTGTTCTGCAAGACCAGCATGGTGTGGAATAAGAGAAGTTTTAAAGATTAGCTAATTGAAATCAATTTCAAATGGAAAGTGCCCCAGAATACACATCTCTTACTTTTGAGGAGATAGATAGCCTTGTACGTTCGCAGTTCACGGTAAATTCCGTCATGCTTAGAGATAGCGACATGGTTGAATACATGATTGAAAGGGCTCCAACCAGTAAGAAAAATTTTGAAATACTAATTGTGAGTCTCAAGCAGAAAGGAGGCGCAGCTATAATGCGGTCTTCTGATCAGGGTCTGAACCTAGTTGTCCGAAAACACATGACATATCCAGCATCAACGTCGCGAATTCCCTTGCTCCTTTTATTCGCAACGGTTGGGACCATAGCAATTGACGGCATACTCAGATTTCTTGCTTTTGAGGGATCAATCACACCTTTGATAGTTCTGCTTTACACGGCAGGTCTTTTCGGAATAATTGGTACACATGAGTTAGGACACAAGATTGCTTCTGCAATGCATGGGACGAAGTCCTCGATGCCTTATTTCATCCCAGGCATTCCTACTATATGGCCCACATTCGGCGCATTAATCAAAGCTTCAGAACCACCAGTCAACAGAGATTCGTTGTTCGATCTTGGTATATCGGGACCTTTAGCGGGGTTGGCTGTAGCAATCCTTGTAGCAATTGGAGGGGGTTTAACGGCCGTAAGCCTTTCAGCTGAAGAAATCGCAAAGAAGACCGCTGCAGGCGCACTTGTCCAGATTCCTCATATTGATCTCTTTAGCAACTTTATTCTGGGTCTTTTCGCAAAACAGACCGAAGGCAGCGTGTTGGTTCTCTCACCGTTGACATTCGCGGCGTCTCTTGGCTTCTTAGTAACATTCCTCAACCTCATGCCCGCTTGGCAGTTGGATGGAGGTCATGTTGCAAGGGCTGTGCTTAACCAACGCGAGCACAAGTACTTTACCTATGCTAGCGCCGCAGTTATGTTCGCGCTAGGTTTCTGGCTCATGGCAATGCTAGTCATCTTCATGTCCATGAGGGCTCCAGAAATGAAGCCTCTTGACGATGTGTCAGAACTTTCAAAATCAAGAAAAGTGGCCTTTGTTCTAGTGCTGATTCTTACTGCAGCGTTGTATTACTTTACGATTCTCAATAATCCGTACTTCTCAATTGGGTAGCACTAGACTTTCAGTAGAGTTTCTGCTGCTTGTGGAACCATAAGCGCTTTCGTCCTAGAACCCAGCGAGGATAGTAAGTGGTTCAGGGCATCACTCG
>CAZXXP010000150.1:0-630 GCA_964644785.1 uncultured Nitrosopumilales archaeon
AAGAAGAACTACCATAGGGCCGCCTACCTCACTCATGTACTGCCAATATTCCTCAGCACTATCCAATTGGCCGAAAGCAATTTCAGAGGTCTGACCGATAAAATGCGAGAATCCCGCCTGTATAAAGAACTCCCTGAGCATATCTGAACTCGGGATACCGAAAGGCCCACCTGGAGTGCCAGGACGTGTGGCTTTAATTTCAGGGACGTGTTTCATTATCGCCTTCATCACGGTAGTGAAAAAAGGTGCTTTCTCGGGGGGACCCCAGACAGCAACTGATGTTTTCCCGCCAGGCTTGAGGACTCTCCAAAATGCCTTGAGGGCCTTCACCGGATCCGGCACGAACATGAGTCCTAATCTACAGAGAACTGCATCGAATATATTGTCATGAAATACAGAAAGATTTTCGTCTTCAATAACCTGAAACGCCACATTCCTGAGACCTTGGCTGCTGGCCCGTTCCCTTGCCACTTCCAGCATTTCAGGACTTATGTCCACGCCCACGACCCCTCCTAGAGGCCCCACGATACTGGCTATGGTGAGGGCTGGCTCCCCACTACCAGTAGCAACATCCAGCACATATTGTCCAGAGGCGACGCCAGCGGACTTTATCATCATGCCAGCGACCGG
>CAZXXP010000150.1:640-4616 GCA_964644785.1 uncultured Nitrosopumilales archaeon
TGTCTATCCCACTTCCGCCACCCGTTAGATGCAACTCGCCACTCCAGGCGTTGCCGCTCCCTTATTTCATCTGGATTCGATGAGGCCATGTTCGTTACGGACTTTCATTTCCTATTTAATCGTGAGGCTTGCTCATTCTATCATAGAAGCGAGTTCGTTCCTACCCTTACATAGGAAGTAGACAAAATTGATTGGAGAATTACAACCATGTTCTATCTAAGGCTCTAGTTTACAGCTTCTCGTGTAGCAGCTTTGAATATCCAATCGCTGTCCACATCGTTGTCCAGTCCATCAGTCCTCCTCTGCCATGTTTGCTGATCATTTGTGTCATCGTTGAATGGTAGAGCCCTGTCTACTTCGTCCCCAGCTCGACCAATCAGAATTAGCTGCTCATTTTCGTTGTCGATGAATTGAGCGGTGAATTGTAAGACAAAGGGTGCTCCGGGCCTAATTGATGTACCCTGTGGAATGATGTAGGTCCTTGTTACTCCATGGGTTGCGACAATTCTCCACCCACTTAGATCAATAGTTTCAGTAAGAGGATTGAACAGTTCCACCCATTCGTTCCCTGCATCTACCCCCGGTGGATTTGCCTCGACTTCATTGATAACGACGTGCTTTGGTGCGACAGGAGCCGGTGCTGGTGCAGGGATCGGTTGCGGTGGTTGTGGTTGCGGGGCAGGCTGTTGTGGTAGCAGGGCCGGTTGCTGCGGAACCTGAACCTCACCGTTTAATTTACATCCTCCCTGGAGAGCCCAATTCTCACTACGGAACTCACTGTTAGAACAGAACCTAGTATCAATTACTGCGTGTTTGTTGATCAATAGTTCAGCGTTTAGATTCTTACTGCTGCAGAAAACCACGGCAACAATTCTGTCGAAGCTTCCCTCCTTTTGTCCATCGTCTTCATCTACCAGAGTCTCAGATCCGACAGGGCAAGTAGATGTTGTAAATCTGGTGGCTTCGGCATAACCAGCTTGCCCTCTTTCAGGTGTGTTAACTAAAGCAAGCCGAATCCTGAAATCGCCGATATCTATAGTATCCCCATCTACAATATTCTTGACAGCGGCAGTAAAGCAACGAGCTGAACCCTTACACGTAATCCGTTGTTCTGCGTTTGGAGGTTCGGGTAAGGGAGCTTGTTGGGCCACCTGTTGCTTATTCCGATCTCTACTAAGGGCAGAGCCTATAGCTCCGAGGATTATCAGGGTTAGAACCGTAATTCCAAAACCGACAAGGATCTTCTTCCCTTTTGTCATCTTACTCTAGCCTCCCGCATTCCATTAAGATTTGAACCTGATAGGATTCAACTCTTTCATTCGTGTGTCTCTAAACAAGCTTGATAATTGCTTCATTCAATTTCACCTATATGCTTGGTGGAATATGGCCTCTCGATTGTCTGCAGGCCAAAATCCTCGGGAGGGATTTGAATCTCAGATAGAAAAGCACATGGATCTCAGACGGACGCAGGGTCGACGGGATCTAGTTCCGTGCGGGTATGTAAGTTGTCAAGAGCTAGGCAAGGGGTTTTGGTACTACCCATCCAGATCTTTCATCATTTCAGGCCCGTACTTCACCAATCTTACCGTTCTTGCCTTCGCCCGAAGGCCTGGAGGAACTACCAGAAGGGCTTCGGACGGGTTATCTGCTTCGATCACAGCCCAACTTGTATGTACTCCATCTTTGCAACCCCAATCAAAATTGTTCAAGTATCCCATTGCAAAAACCGACTTGACAACACGTTTGCAATCTTCCAGCGTATGGTGTGATTCGACCAGAAATTTGTCCATGAATTCTGTCTAAGCCAGGATTATATCAATCTTGTCGGCCCAGGTTCTGTGTAGTCTTCGGTTGATGCGGGAACTAGTTCGGTACGGGATTCAATCAGAACCGATTCAATAGAGTAAAGACAACTCTACATGTAATCTTCGGGCTGATAGACAAAAGTGAAGATGACCTTTGGATATCTATCATCAGTAACATGTATCGACCTGTTGCCTTAATGGAATCGAGGTTCTGATTCTCCGTCCTACGCACTTATTATAGAGATCTTTGCCTGTATGCTTCCGATATTTGTCTTGACTACAGCCGAACTTGTTTTGAAAGAAATTGAGGAGATGGGTAAAAGGAGCTTCATACCCGTAATTGGCCCAAAGAAGGGCAAGATCCTAGATGATGCTGTGAAGAAGGTCAAGCCGAAACTAATTCTTGAAGTTGGCACACTCATCGGATATTCAGCAATACGTATGGCAAGGGTCATGCCGCAGAGTGGCAGGATAATTACTCTTGAAATTAACAAGGCCTCTGCCGAAAAAGCCAAGAAGAATATTGAAAGGGCCGGTTTTTCTGAAAAGATTCAAATCGTCGCTGGAGATGCAAGGAAAATCATCCCTAAATTGGATGGCGTCTTTGACCTCGTATTTCTTGATGCTGAAAAGAGTGAATATCTTACTTATTTGAAATTAGTTGAAGGTAAGCTTCGTAGGGGGAGTGTTATTGTTGCTGACAATGCAGGAGTCTTCGCAAAGGAGATGGCAGATTACCTCTCCTACGTTAGAACATCTGGCGGGTACAGGAGCAAGTACTATGAGTCCACCTTGGAGTTCAATGACGATATCAAAGATGGAGTCGAGGTCAGCGTGAAGTTATGATAGTTCCTAGATAGGCAGAAGAATTATCTCCAAGCTTGACAAAGCCTTGCTTTATCACACGGCAGGGGTTTTATGAATATGTAAGGTTCGACTTGAGCTTACTCCTCTAGTAGCTTAAAATTGTTGAGATAAGGCGTGATGTGATTGCTCCAGTTTTCACTTGGAAATGTCAATTTAAGTCGGCGGACTCGATGTACAACTCACTGTCCAGTAGATAGGGTATTCTGGAGCCGAGTTGATATATAGTGCTATGATTCGTGCGGTAGGGTCCATAGTATGTTGGATTATTTGTTTATTAGTTACACATGGCTTCAGAAAGCTAATGCCTGTCTGTCCTAACTGCGGCAAGGTCATCAAGAATCTGGGAAGACATCTGGGGAGAAATCGATGCAAGGTTAAGGGTAAACGCACCTCTCCTTCGCCAGTACCCGGCAGCCCTGATGAACGGCTAAGACATCCAATAAGTTAGGCGGGATAGGTAAGAAAGAAAGCATGCTTCTGTACTAACAAAGTATTAGCTCTCTGTTGGTCCTGCTGAGCACTTTGTCAGAAGCCAAAACGTGGCTAAACTCATTCATCTCCGGCTTTGAACATCTACCTTGCCTGTCTCCCAGCCACCCAAGGAAGAGCCTGGCAGCTTTCCTTGAATCTTCACGGCTGAAGAGGATATTAACTATGTCCTCTTCACCAACCTTTTCTAGGCTGAAAGACAGCATCAGGCAAACACCATTTAACGAGATAGGCATGCCGGTACATAAATCATTATCCTACGCTAGGGAAAACATTACTGACCGCGTCAGAGGCAAAAACCCTGCATGACTCCTAGGAGCTTTGCTTGGACCAGGGCAGATCACCTCGATTCAGAGCACATTCAAGTATAACACTCGCACGTCATATGCTAACTGAACTCTTGCATACTCACCTGGTATTGCAAACACATGCAAGCACCAAGTGCATACCTGCATACTGCTATCCTATTGCAAGCACACCCATGTATGCACTAGTGCTCAGCACTAAGTGCTAGCACTTGCACCATAATACTAGCACAAATCGTGCCTATTTTGAGCACATAGTGCTATGCATAGTGCTGTGCACATAGTGCTAGCACTTTAGAGCACTTTTTTTACAGATCATTTAGAGTGCTAGCACAGTGCTTTTTTCGTGCTTGCACTAGTGCTTTTTAGTACAGAAAATGTAATGCACAAGTGCTAGCACAGTGCTTTTTTCGTGCTTGCACTAGTGCTTTTTAGTACAGAAAATGTAATGCACAAGTGCTAGCACAGTGCTTTTTTCGTGCTTGCACTAGTGCTTTTTAGTACAGAAAA
>CAZXXP010000151.1:0-4601 GCA_964644785.1 uncultured Nitrosopumilales archaeon
TAACCGTCGTGCCATCTGGAAGCTTCCTTTCTCTTATCAGCTCTTCAGGGAACTCTCTCTCTACGTCCTTGAACATTTCTTCGAATAATTTGTCGAACTCTCCAAAGAACTCGTCTGAAAAGAATCTTCTGAACGGATCTTTCCTTCTCCTAATCCACCGATCTACAGGGTCTGACATATGTCAATTCTCTAATCACAAAAATTTAACCTTTACGTCGATTTCGCCTGCTACTGCCCTGGTAGGTAAGCAAGGATTATGGCATGGTCTTTGTCGAACGGCTCGAGTGTGAGAACCTGTTTTATTCTAAAGCCGCCGTCCTGCAGTTTTCTTGTTTCTTCAAGGAAAACCTCCCTCGGCTCCTTGGTTACATCTATGCTTCTCGACTTTACCACCAGCAGCAAACAGCCCCCGCTTTTCAAGTGGGCGTGGCAGTTCCGTATCGTAATCTGCGTCTGATCTGGCTGTGCAATATCGGCATAGACGACGTCGACCTTGGACAGAATAACGCCGTAGGACTCTGGCTTCCTAGCATCAGCGACTATTGGGATTATGTTGCTTCTCTTCTCAGCAACATTCTCCATGAATTCCCTGGCTACTCTTGCAGAAAACTCAACACCATAAACTATTCCGGACTTTCCAATTATGTCTGAAATATGGCTGACTGTCGTTCCTGTCGATGCTCCAAGGTATAATACAGAAGACCCCTCTACAATGGGCATGGTTTCAAGGCCTTTGGTAATTGCGGCTGCAAGCTTGCTCCTGAAAGGATCCCAGAGCCTGTACTCTTTACCTTCAACTGAAACGAATCTTTCGTCGTAGACCTTATTTCCTCGAACGAAATTTTCAGTGGCAAGTCTCTGCTGACTATCCACGGTTACCCATCGAACCTTTTGGGCTCTACCTTCTTCTTCTTTCACGCCTATCCCCGGTTCTTGGCACGAACTTCTGCCTGAATACTTTCTTAGGCTCTTCAGCAGGGGGTTCTTTGTACTTTTCCCTTATCTCCGCGAGCCTTTTGGCAAACTTGCTTTCTATGCCCTCCTGCTTCTCCCCTCTGAACATGTCGACCCTTGAAGCTATTGCAATCTTGCCTGCGAGAGATCTTGCAATCTTGCCCCTCTGCCATTTAGGTGACCCGTGGACATGCTCATGCTGAAAGAGTATGCCGTGCTTCGGCGGCTTTGAGCCTGTCTTAAGAGCCCTGAAAAGGGCCTTTTCTGCGCCGAGAACCTGTATCGTGCTCGAGGGTAGTTTTGCAAGTCTGGCAAGGCCTCCCGCCTTTGCTATCAGGCGTGCCCCGATGGTTTCACCCGCAACCGCGCTAACATTAGGTGCCAGCCTTCGCATTGAAGATTCGACATATCTCTGAAGCCTGTCTTTTGATGTCGAAAGTGACATGGTCGTTTCAGAGAGCAAAGCTACCATCGCGGTGTCTTCCTTTAACATTGAGCCCCCTTTAGATGCCTTCGCAGCAACCATCATGGCTTCAACCTTCTTGGGCGTCAAGTTTAGGCCTGAAAGGACATTCTCATCAATTTTGTCGCGAGTTCCAGCAGAAGCTATCTTTGCATAACCTGTGGGGTCATCCACCAAACCTGTGAGCTCTGGAAAATGCAACCCATACCATTCTTTGAGCCTTGCTGTGACAACATTCAATGCTTTGTCGAATTCGTCCAAAGCTTGAACACCTTCCATGACCTGCAGGTCTGGCTGAGTAGACAGTTCCCTGATGCGCTCTTTTGACGTTTCTATGGCAAAGCTTCTAAGAAATTCCCTCGCCTCAATCTCCGACTTGAAGGTCTCTGAAGACAGCAAGATCTCGAGCTTCTTCTCATTTAGATTCGATGTTGTCTGCGGATCAATCATTTCGGTTTCAAAACCCCCGGCCGAGAAAGACTCCTTCAGTGCAGAATTGGGTATTGCGATGGACTTCACGCCGAGCTTCTGACATTCAGCAATTGATGCAGAAACTGCCGAGCCGCGACCGCCTTGGCTTTCCTTGAATTCTATGTGTTCTCGTCCTTTCGAAAACCTTGCAACGGCTAAAGGAGCCATCTTATCGTCAAGCAGTATCAGACCCGCTTCTGTAACAAATAGTATAGATTTCAATATCTCACTTCGCGATAAGCCTTAAAGACAGCAAGATAAATGCTTGTGTAAAGGTTTCTGTTTGCAAGCGCAGATTTCACTTGGGGTCGAAATAGCGGGGCTGTCCCTTCGGAACCCTGTTATTCTTGCCTCGGGAATCTTGGGCCATTCGACAGAAGTCTTTGAGAGAATATACAATGCGGGAGCTTCAGCCGTCATAGGAAAATCGGTTTCTCTACAGCCCAGAGAAGCATACAAGCCCCCTACTGTTGTCCAGGTTAGCTCTGGCTACCTCAACGCTATAGGGCTTGGCAATCCCGGCGCAGAGGCGTTTGCAGAGGAATTGAAAAAAGTTTCGGCAAAGAAGATCCCAGCAATTGCGAGTATGTTCGGCTCAGAGCCCAGCGATTTTGAGAAGATGACACAGATTTTCGATGTTGCCGGTGCGGTTGCCTTTGAGCTTAACCTTTCGTGCCCTCATGTAAGAGGCGTCGGTACAGAAGTTGGCCATGACCCTCAACTTGTATCAGCAATAGTTGGAGCAGTGCGGAAGAGCACTTCAAAGCCCGTATTTGCCAAAGTCTCCCCCGGTAGCGAAACCCTGCTCAGGACCGTAAAGGCTGCAGAAGAGGCGGGGGCAAATGGCATAACCGCAACTAATACAATCCGCGCGTTGGCTATAGACGTGGAATCAGGAGTGCCTTATCTCTCGAACAGGTTTGGAGGCCTCTCTGGCGAGGCTCTCCATCCAATTGCAGTCAGGTGCGTCTACGAGATTGCCGAGGCGACGAAGATCCCGATTATTGGTTGCGGAGGGATAGATAGCTGGGAGAGTGCGGTGGAGTTTATTCTTGCTGGAGCCTCCGCCTTGGAGATTGGCACCGCTCTAGCTTACAGGTCCCTAACGGTGATCGAAGAAATACTGAATGGAATGAGGGGTTACATGACAAGAAAGGGGTACAAGAGGGTATCTGAGTTTGTTGGACTCGCACACTCTAGTTAGCAGGCCTCGGCCGGTGAGAATTAGGGAGGTCAGAGCGGAGAAGGGTTCTGTCAAGAGCATATTCTTCCAAGACGATTTGTGCCTGAACGCTTCTCCTGGAAATTTCGTTATGGTCTGGCTTCCTGGCGTTGAGGAAATACCGATGAACCTTTCAGGCGTTGGTGATGCTTGTTCAATTACTGTCTGGCCTTACAGTGCTGGCACGACCGCCTTATGCTCCATGAGGAACGGGGACACGCTATGGCTCAGAGGCCCCTACGGCAACCCATACTCAATTACAGGCGGAAACAATCTGCTGATAGGAAGCGGAAGTGGAATTTCTCCTCTATTGGCCCTTGCTAGGCGCATCAAAACAAAGAAACTGTCTGCAACTTTCGTGCTCCACGCCAAGACTAGAGACGGTTTGATTTTCTCCGAAGAGCTCGCGAAATTATGTAAAGTTGTGTCTGTTACCAGCGACGGAAGTGGAGGCATAGCTGGAAAAGCTTCGGAAGTTGCTCTCAAGCTTATCAATCAGGGCAAGTTTGACAGCATTTATGCAGGGATGAGCGAGATAGAGCTGAGGAGCATTTTTGCCGCTGCCGAAGCGAGAAGAATTCCCGTGCAATTTGGATTAGAACGATCGATGCTCTGCGGGATAGGTCTATGCGGGAGCTGTTCGATAGACAAATATCTAGTATGCAAAGACGGCCCAATCCTGAAGACAGAGGAGATCAGGGAGTGTATGGCAGAGCTTGGCGTATTCAGGAGGAACAAGTCTGGCGCGATTGTGCAGGTAAAAGACTACTGAAGACTTTTAAGCAGGAATAACTCCGAAGCGATAGAGATACAATGCCAACGCACGGCTCGATGACAAAGGCCGGAAAGGTAAGAAGCCAGACACCGAAGATTCAGGGAACACCGAGGGCCTCTCCTACACCAAAGGTCAGGAGCAGGAGCACATTCAGAAAGCGCTACATCCTGAAGAGAAAGCCTGGCCAGAACTGGATGAATTCTTCTCGCTTCGGCGGCGGCAAAAGATTTTAGCCCCTATATTTTTCCCTTGACAATATCGCTAATATATCGACGATCAGCTAAGGTGTCGGTCAGAAGGCAGCTTGGATCTAAAACTTGTTGCACTGGGCGTTTTTTTGCTCATGGCAGGATTTCTCGCCTCTTACTATTCTTCCCCAACTGTAGTTTCTGACAACAGAACACTCAATGCCCAGCAGGCAGCCATATATTCCAGAACCCTTCAAGACCTTCCATTGGGGCAAAAGGTGCTCAAGGTAGAGGTCGTAATAGTGAACGGCAATGCAGATTTTTACCTTCTAGACGGTCCAAATATGCAACTATACCAGAATCACAAGTCATTTGAAGGCATCATTTCAAGACCAAACTTGACTGGAAGGTTCAACACACAGTTGACCCCTACTAACAATACACTGCACTTTGTAATTGACAACAACAGGGGCAGGAAGGCTATTGAAGTCGGCATAACTGGAACGGTTGACCATGGTTTTGGGCCCG
>CAZXXP010000152.1:0-305 GCA_964644785.1 uncultured Nitrosopumilales archaeon
GAGTCAGAAGGATTTTGCGGGAGAGTCCTAGGTATTGTTCATCCAGAGGGGTAGCTTCACGACGCTTTGCACGCTCATACATTACCTATGCCCTTATAGCAGGCACAATTAACGATCAGATGGATTCCAGGATATATCCCATCCACAACTAAACTTCCAAAGGGGCTACCGATGGATTAAAACTTCGACAAATGTGGAAGATTGTTCTCTATTTTGGGGCCAAGTTCCATAACTGATTTGACGTTCTTGTGGTGGATGTTTGCCAATGCTCCCCTTCGACAAGGGTACGTCTACCCAGTTCTTGA
>CAZXXP010000152.1:315-4546 GCA_964644785.1 uncultured Nitrosopumilales archaeon
GAGAATATTTGGTATGTGAGAGGGCTTCAAGGGATGAGGAGCGAGACTCTTCTTTGAGGTAGCCAAGGAAGCCGTTGAAGAGGTCCAGGAACAGTCAAACTGGAGGAAGTTGAGAGATCTAGAGAAGCATGCAGGTGGAAAGCCGATAGACTACCAATTCAGGCCCATTCTTCTAACATTACTCTTGATGTACAACCATCGCGCGCTTATGCAAGCTTGTTAGCCAGATCAGCCCATTTTACAATTTCCTTCGGCTTAATGAAGCGACTGGCCTTAGCTATTCTAAACAGGTCCTCGTCTTGTGTTAGCAACGCAAAGTTATGGTGCGCTGCTGTAGCATAAATTACCCTATCAAAGTAGTCTTTTAGGTTCTCCCGTAACAGAAGCCTGTCACATATTTCTTCAATAAAATCAGTGGTTAGAACAGTTGGCTTTAATCTTCCATCGTTCTGTAGCGCTTTCAAACCTGTTCGGTAGGCTTGGAGAATCCTCTCTCGCTGACGAATATCCGCTTTAGCTAGTTTCAGTACTATCCATTTTGCTTCAATTATGGAAATCGGATTGTATGTTACTGAATAATTGTTAAGAATTTTGGGGAAAACCGTCTGGAACTTCTCAAGGTCAACCATAATGCCGAAGACGGGAAGGACATACGTCGTATCTAGCAGTAATTCATCCATAAGCACCCTCTTCCATTTGAGCTTCTTCACTTAACAGTTCAGCGTTCTTCGCTTTTATGGTGAGTTTTGGAGACTGGATTAGCTCCTCAATGGATGGAATCGATTCTATGATAAGCCTATCATTTACAACAGTGGCTCTAACCTTTCCACCCCCTCTTATCTTTGCCTTTCTCCTCAACTCTTTGCTCGTGAATATTTCACCCCTCTTTCCGACTTTAAGCGTCTCTTCCGACATTTATCTTTCCTCTGATTATTATGCGTCCTCGGATATATGAGCCTTCCGAAACAGGGTTCTGGTAACTTAGCGTCACCTACCCCCGATTCTTCTCCGTGTTAACTTTCGTCACCTGAATTTGGGTAGCACTATTTCGTGAAGGTTAGCTTCTTCTTATGTCCTAAAAAGTTGGAGTCGTAGTGGTTCATATAATCTCTACCCAGCAACACGATGCGTCTAAATCGTTCATAATCTTCATCTTTATCTTCCTCAACGACTTGCAGTTTTTTTGATGGATCCATCACTGTCACCTGAACTAATTTGCGTTCTCCCGCCAATTCAACTACACATTTGTATAAATCACAACCAACAACCGTGCCGTCTGCAATTTCCATCGGTTCGGAATCCGTGTTTAATTTCTTCCCTAGATCAATGTGATATAATTCGACTTGCTCTTTAGTAAGGGAAAGTCCTACAGAACAACCCGTGTCAGCGAGTGCTTCAAGTGGAAGCTTGCTACCTAACTGATCTATGCTGATTGTTAGGAGTGGAACTAGATCTCCACTCAACGGAGTGTATGGTTTTGAATGAAAGGGCTCATTAGGCATGGAGATCACCTACATATGGAAGAGGTATCTCTTCCCAACCCGGCGGAAATAGAATTGGTCTTTTCCTGACTCTTTCTTCGCACTTTCGTAGGCTTCGTCAAACGAGTCGCCCACTCCCACCACCTTTCTTTGTTCCATATCAATGGCAACAAATTTTCCTCTAAAATTTTCCAATGACGGTCGCAAGGTTTCATAAACTGCTTCTCCATCGGTTTTGACTAGCTTACTTCCCACCAGTGACTCAAGGTTAGCAACCCGGAGCTTCAAGTCTTTGATGTGTTGCTCTTGGTCTTGTCCCGCATCCTGGACTATCTTAAACTGACTTACAAGCTTAAGGATTTGCCGTCTGTAGAAATCATCTGGGCTCGAGGGGGAAACATGCTGCCTCTCTGTCTCCTCCCTTTCCAGAGGCAACGATACCCTAATGGTTCGGCTCTTTTTTGACAACTTGAACACCTAACGCTTGTATAATGGCAGTTGTTACCTTATTTGTCTTCTCATTTGTTTTTGTGACAATGTCCCAAGGTATGTCCTTGGATTTCTCGTGAAAGCTTATTGCAATTGCACTCCCACTTCTAGGAGAATATAAAATTGAAATGAGAAAGTTGGTATCTTCTAAGTTTGCTAAGAAGGACAACGCAAATGGCGTGGTTGATGTTTTGATTTTCGAACTAAGCTCATTAAAGGCTTCGGTAGAAAAGAACCTTGGCAAGAGATTAGTGGATATCGGTAATTCTAGTTCAACTTCTGAATCTGTATCCTTCACCCTTATCTCTGAGATATTCGTCGTATATGCAACGACCTTGTTAGAAATCCGATTTATGGTTTCTATTAGGTTTACACTTGGTTCGCTCAGAAAATTAACATTGAAATGGGTTTTGATTCCCACCCATATACCGATTGAGAAGGTCGGATGCTCCCCCTCGATCTTGTGCTTCCCTTCCACGTAGTTCAATGTAACGCCTTTCATCTCTTGGGAATCCTTCAGAGATTTGAAAAGTGCCCCGCTCAAGGCGCCGTGTTTTTCATCGGGCACCTCTGATTCAAAATTGATATCGTAATGAATCTCGCCGTAGTCGCTTTCGTCTGACTCTGCTACGCGTTCACCCATTACTGTTCACAATGTAAGAATTGGTTAGTCTTTATTTAAGTAATTTTTTGGTTCTGTCAATTTTCCTAATAACGATGATTTTCCCAGAATCAGTGATTTCCACTTCATCACCTGCTTCAAGGTCAAGGCTGTCCCGAACGGGCTTGGGTAGGCTGACTCCGACCGAGTTTCCCCATTTCACAAGCTTCGCCTTGAACTTCGCCACACGGCGGCCATTAACACCACTGTATTTATGTCTATACTCAAGTCTAGTCTGTCGTCTATACGTTTCTATCGCCGTCTAAACAATGTATAGACGGAAGTAATATGGCAACCGTGAATCTCCGTGAGAACAGGGGCGAAGCAATCGCCCGACAGTTCGGATGGGTTCGCAGATTAGATGAACACTCCTACAAGGTTCATTCGCAATCGGGCGAGTTCGAGTCTGATGTGATGAGCACCGAGCTTGGATGGCTCTGTTCGTGCCCTGACCACATCTACCGCAACCAGAAATGCAAACACATAATCGCCGTAGACCTTAGTTTCATCCTACGGAAGGTTGTCGCAAGACAACCAGTAGTAATCCAACCAGTTAACCCTCAAGGATGCCCCAAGTGCAAGTCAGAGAGCATCAGGAAGAAAGGAATCAGACACAACATGAGGGGAGGTATCCAGAAGTTCCAGTTCAAGGAGTGCGAATATTTCTTCACGGTCAATCTCGGCTTCGAGAGGATGCACGCAACCCCTCAAGCGATTACCTCTGCCATGCAATTATACTTCATGGGAGAAAGTTTTCGCAACGTCCAGAAGTTCTTGAGATTGCAGGGAGTGAACGTCTCCCATGTCTGCGTTCTCAAATGGGTTAGGAAGTATGTCCTATTGATGCAGGGCTATGTCGAGCAGATTACACCACAAGTCGGTGATACATGGAGGACGGATGAGATGTATGTCAAGATCAAGGGCAACATGAAGTATCTATTCGCCATGATGGATGACGAGACCCGCTTTAGAATCTCTTAGCAAGTGTCAGAACACAAGGGAACGTCAGACGTAAGGCCGATGTTCAGGGAGGCGAAAGAGAGGGCTGGAAAGAAACCGAAGGTTCTCATAAGCGACGGGGCCTACAACTTCGCAGAGGCTAACACAAAGGAATACAGGACTCGATACAAAAATGACCGAACCGAGCATATTAGAGATATCAGGTTTGACGGGCAGGTTCACAACAATAAGATGGAGAGGCAGAACGGCGAGGTTCGGGAAAGAGAGAAGACGATGCGAGGCCTAAAGCGGGATGACTCTACAGTTTTAAGTGGTTTCCAAATCTTCCACAACTTTATCCGAGAACAAGAAGGACTTGATGGAAGGACACCCGCCGAGGCCGCTGGTATCCGAGTCGAAGCGAATAACAAGTGGCTCACAATAATCCAAAACGCAAGTCAGGTGACGAAAGTTAACACGGAGAAGAATCGGGGGTAGGTGACGCTAAGTTACCAGAACCCTCATTTTGGGTGATAATTTCTGCATGCCAATAGTTTCTGGTTTGAAATTGACTAACTAGAGCTCAAAGAATTGAGTTACTTGCACAGAAGGATTACGTCGCCTGTCTTCCTGAAATCTGGATCACCCGTGACTACTCTCC
>CAZXXP010000153.1:0-4531 GCA_964644785.1 uncultured Nitrosopumilales archaeon
TCCAGATGACTGAAAATACTCTCGCAACGTCTGTAACAGAAAAGATCCCAATTATTGCTGTAATATTCAATAACAACATGCTCGGTATGGTCGCACAGTGGCAGAGACTCTTCTACAACAGAAAGTACATCGGAGTAGAAATGAAAGGGATACCAGATTTCGTCAAGATCGCAGAAGCTTATGGAGCGCAGGGCTTCAGAGTTCAGTCGCTGGATGAGTTCTCTAAAGCTATGAAGAATGCTCTGAGAAGCGATGTAGCCACAATAATCGATGTACCTATACACCCTGAAGAAGACGTATTCCCATTCGTAGCTCCCGGCACTGGGCTCAAGGACATGATAATTGCCTAATGGGTAAAAATGCCTCGCTTTCTTACGGTAATTAAAGAACCTGAAGTACATTTACAGAAACCAGGGTGGATAAAGGTAAAGCTCCCGACTGGGGAGAATTACGTCAGGATAAAAGACCTGCTAAAAGAAGCCAATCTCCATACTGTCTGCGAAGAAGCAAATTGTCCAAACATAGCTGAATGCTGGGGCGGAGGCACTGCAACATTCATGCTTATGGGAGATACTTGCACAAGGGGCTGCAGGTTCTGCAATGTCAAAGTTGGCAACCCGCTGCAGGTTCTTGACGAAAAAGAGCCAGCAAAGATTGCAAACGCTGTAAAAATGTTGGGTTTGACATACATCGTACTTACTTCTGTCGCTAGGGACGACCTTGCAGATGGAGGTGCAGAGCATATAGCCAAGACCGTGGAAGCGATAAACAAAGCTGAACCTTCAATTCTTGTTGAAAGTCTAATACCTGATTTTAGAGGGGATATCTCTGCTCTGAAAAGAGTAATAGAATCTGGTGTAGCAGTTCTTGCACACAATGTGGAAACCGTAAGGCGCCTTACACCATTTGTGAGAGACAGAAGGGCATACTACGACCAGTCCTTGGGAGTTTTGCAAAATGCAAGGTCTCTGAAGCCTGATCTGATTACCAAATCCTCAATAATGCTGGGCTTGGGCGAAACTGAAAGCGAAGTCGTGCAAACAATGGCTGATTTGAGAAGTGTCGAGGTAGATGCACTTACCATTGGACAATATCTTCAGCCATCAAGAGGCCATCTATCTGTTGTTGAATACGTACATCCCGAAACATTCGGAAAGTTCCGCAAAATCGGGGAAGAGATGGGCTTTCTGTACGTCGCCTCAGGCCCTCTGGTAAGGAGCTCGTACAAAGCCGGTGAATATTATTTGGAAAATATAATTAGAAGCAAGAAGCAGCTTTCCTAAAAGAGAGAGTATCGAACATGAAGGCAACTCTTGTCCAAGCGGTTAACAGTGCATTGAAGCTTGAGATGCGTAAGAACTCAGACATAGTACTCTTGGGCGAAGATGTTGGAATCAGCGGGGGGGTATTCAGAGCGACGGAGGGCTTGTACGATGAGTTCGGCCCTCGCAGAGTAATCGACACCCCTTTGGCAGAGTCAGGCATAATCGGCTTGGCAATAGGAATGGCCCTCTATGGTCTGCGACCAGTTGCCGAAATTCAGTTTTTTGACTTCATCTTCTCGGCTTTTGACCAGATAACTTCCGAACTTGCAAAGATGCGGTATCGCTCTGGAGGCACGTACAGCGCTCCCATGGTGATACGGGCTCCAATCGGTGCAGGTGTGAAAGGAGGGCCGTACCATTCACAGAGTGGCGAATCTTATTTCGTCCATACTGCAGGACTGAAGGTCGTAATACCATCAAACCCATACGACACAAAGGGTCTGCTCATAGCGGCGATGCGCGACAACGATCCAGTTCTCTTCTTCGAGCCCAAGAGAATATACAGAGCATTCAAAGACGACATTCCTGAGGACGATTATACGGTGCCAATAGGTAAGGCCAACATAGTGAAGGAAGGTAATGACGTTACATTGATTAGCTATGGCGCAACTATGGTTCCAGCAAAAGAAGCTGCAGCACTTGCAGTAGAGGAGAATATTGATGTTGAATTAATTGATGTAAGAACTCTTGCACCGCTTGATTCTGGAGCCATACTTGATTCTGCAAAGAAGACTGGTAGAGTCGTTATTACCCATGAAGCGCCTAAGACGCTGGGCATGGGAGCAGAGATTTCAGCCATGATCTCCGAAAAGGCCGTTGAATATTTGCAGGCACCAATTCTGAGGGTTGCAGGACTAGATGCACCTGTTCCGTACAGCCTTGAAAGCACGTATCTTCCTAACGCAAGGAGGATTCTGGCATCGATAAAGAAGGTAGCAAGCTACAAGTAGACGTACAACTTTGGCAGTCGAGTTCAAGTTTCCTGACATAGGCGAGGGTGTAATGGAGGGTGAGGTGACAAAGTGGCTCGTCGAGGAGGGTGACTATGTGAAACGAGATCAGCCTCTCGTCGAGGTTATGACGGAGAAGGTTACAGTAGAGCTCCCTTCACCTATTGCCGGCTTGGTGCTGAAAATCATGGTTAAAGCAGGAGAGACGATAAGAGTTGGACAGACAGTAGTCGTGTTAGGAGAAAAGGGCGAAACTGTACAAACACAAACTACAGCAAGCACATCCGCTGTCCCAGCATCTCCTATGCATGTTGATCCGCAGAAAATGGTTCAACATCCCGTGCAGGGCAAGACCATAGCCACTCCAGCAATCAGAAAGCTTGCAAGGGAGCTCAATATCGACCTAGCAGTTGTTCAATCTACAGGTCCAGGAGGAAGAATTACCGAGGAAGATGTCAGGAGTGCGAGCAAAATGGCTATGCAACCTATGGTTCAGGGCGAAGGGTTGGAAGAAAGAGTCCCACTCAAAGGCATACGCAAGACGATTGCGGAGAGGATGTCAAGGTCAAAACACCTTGCTGCACATGTAACACATGTTGAGGAAGTAGATTTCACGGAGCTGGTTTCCGTAAGGGAAAAGGCCAAGGAGATGGCCCACCAGTCGAATGTTAAGATGACCTATCTTCCGTTTGTAGTCAAGGCCGTCGTAAATGGCCTGAAAAAGTACCCACACTTTAATGCCTCATTGGACGACGGGAAGAACGAAATTGTAGTCAAGAAATACTATAGCATCGGGATAGCGGTTGCGACTCAAAACGGACTGATAGTTCCGGTCATAAAGGAAGTGGACAAAAAGAGTTTGAGGCAAATTGCCCAAGAGATAGAAGAGCTCAGCGAAAAAGCAAGGACGGGTAAGCTGGTGCTAAACGAAACGCGAGGGGGCACGTTTACAATTACCAACATAGGCTCCATTGGAGGAGTATTCTCAACTGCAATAATAAACCATCCAGAAGTAGCAATATTAGCAATAGGCAGAATAGTGAAGAGGCCTGCGGTAAGAAACGGAAACATAGTTGTCAGAGACATAGTTAATCTCTCATTGAACTTCGACCATAGAGTCCTTGACGGTGCTGACGCTGCAAACTTCCTGAACATGGTCAAGCATAGCCTCGAAGAGCCGAACTTTGATCTGCAGGCGTAGAGTTTGAGAATTTCGCTGCTGGATTTAGGATTAAGAGACTACGGCGAGGTTTTGAAGATACAGCATAACCTAGTGGAGCAGAGAAAAGAATCGAAAATTCCCGACACTCTTATTCTTGTAGAGCATCCCGATGTAATAACATTGGGGAGAAGGGGAACGATGGAAAACGTGCTCTCAAAAAAATTCCCCGTCTATTCTATAGAGAGGGGAGGAGACGCGACTTACCACGGTCAGGGCCAACTTGTCGGCTATCCGATAATTAGATTGCAAGAAGCAATGATTGATGTTGTTACTCTTGTCAGAAAGATAGAGGAAGTCCTGATAAAGACTGCATCGGATTTCGGGATAACGGCTGGAAGGTCAGAGAAAAAACCCGGGTTATGGGTAGATGGCAAGAAACTTGCTTCTATCGGAATTGCAGTTCAACACTGGGTAAGCTTCCATGGCTTCGCCCTCAACGTAAATACAGACCTGAAGAAGTTCTACACGATAAAGCCCTGTGGCATGGAGCCATCCACCATGACATCGATGCAAAAGCTACTTGGCAAGGAGGTTTCTTTTGATGATGCTAAGAAGAGCGTTATGGAGAATTTCAAAGGTGTATTTAATGCTGAAATTGAAAAGCCTATCGCTTTAGCATTTTGACTATACTTTCAACCAGATTGTTTTTTTGAACTGCAATTTCTTTCCCAGTTTCGAGGTCCTTAACCAGAACCTCTCCCCTCGCAAATTCGTTCGGGGCAACCAAAATCACTAACTTAGAGTTTCTTGACGACGCAGCTTCGTACTGCTTCCTCAAGCCTTTGTCAGTAAGATCGATTTCGGCAGCTATGCCGTTTTCTCTTAGTATCTTTACGATTGCATAGGATTCTGCTTTTAGCTTAGAGTCTGCAACCGCAATAAATACTGGCTTTATGACTTCAGTTTTCAACCCTCCAGCTTTCTTCATGGCAAGCACCGTCCTTTCTATGCCTCCAGCCACGCCTGTAGCACCAAGCTCAGGCCTTCCATATACTACAGGGAGAGTATCGTATCTTCCTCCTCCTCCAAGTGCA
>CAZXXP010000154.1:0-4446 GCA_964644785.1 uncultured Nitrosopumilales archaeon
ATATTCCTTGCCAGGGGCTATGTCACCTGAATCTATGCCGTACTCTGTAATGACCAACCTGTGGTAGGTAGGCGCTGCAGGGTTCTCAGTATCGGTGTTTGTTATCTTCAACCTAACTTTATCTCCTACTTTGACGGTAATCGTATCAGGGTTCCATGCCCGGCTCGGCCCAGATTCTACGAGCAAAATCTCAAACTCCTTAACTCCTGTAGCTGCAGGTGTACTAGGGCCTTGGGAAAGAACCATGAATCCTACTGCAGCAGCTGCAATGACGACTACAACGGCTATGATTACCGTCTTTGATGCCATATCAGGCAAAACCATTACACAGTTACTTTAACTTTTCCGCAGTCATCCTTGCAACTTGCCTTGAAAGCTTAAGAAGGCATATCGTTCCAGAGCGGGCAATGGTCAGCGTAGTGCTGAAGAATGTCACCAAGCGCTATGGGAATGTTACAGCACTAGAAGGCGTGAATCTCGAAATCAAGGACAAGGAATTTCTGACCATCCTTGGGCCGTCTGGTGGCGGCAAGACCACTTTTCTTAGGCTCATAGCGGGGCTAGAGGTTCCTACTTCAGGTGAAGTATGTTTTGGAGACAAACTTGTGAACGATGTCCCCCCGCGTGACAGAAACGTCTCTATGGTATTCCAGAGCTACGCGCTCTTCCCACACATGAGCGTCTCCGATAACATCGCATTTCCTCTTACCGTTCGCAATGAACCAAAGGCTGATGTGGAAAAGAGGGTGAAGGAAGTTGCTGGGCTTCTGAATATATCTCATCTTTTGGACAGGAAGCCCAAACAGCTTAGCGGAGGAGAGCAACAGAGGGTTGCTCTTGGCAGAGCAATAGTAAGACAGCCTGACATTTTCCTTATGGATGAACCACTTTCAAGCGTCGATGCTAGTATGCGCATAGCCATGAGGACAGAGTTGAAAAAACTGCAGAAGACGCTTGGCACGACTCTAGTCTATGTTACACATGATCAAACGGAAGCCATGACCATGGCAGATAGAATTGCAGTAATAAGGAGCGGCAAAGTGATCCAAGTGGATTCTCCGCAAGTGATATACGATGATCCAAAGGACTCTTGGGTCGCATCGTTCATTGGTAACCCTCCTATGAACCTTATTCCTGGATCTTATTTGTCGAAGGGACAAATTGAGCTAAACGGGGTACAACCTGCCATAACCGTGAATGCTCTGGCAAACAAAACTGATCTAGCTCTTGGGTCAAAAGTACAGGTCGGTATAAGGCCAGAAGATGTGCAGGTCAGTTCGACACAGGCTGACGGAATTGCAATCAAAGGAGAAGTCTACCTTCTAGAATCGTTAGGCGACAGTATCATAGTCGACATCATGGTTGGGGGGTCCATCGTCAAAGCCAGAGCGAAGGCTGATTTCAAGGCTCAGATAGGCGACAAGTTGTTCGTTAAATTTGACGAGAGAAGACTCGCTGTATTCGACTATTCCACAGGTGCAGCGATAATCTAGCGGGCAGAGCCCAGAGTAAAGCCCCTAGCGATGTACTTCTTTATCAGAAAGGCCAGAGTCAACGCCGGGACTAGAGCTAGAGCAGAATTTGCATTAAGCTCGTCAAAGTCCAAGACTCTGAAAGATTCTATGGCTTCCGCAAAACCTGACCAGACCCCTCTGCTAACCGGTTTAACTGTGGTGCCTGACAAAAACTGTGCAAACAAAAATTCGTTCCAAGTAGCTACAAATGCAAAGATTACTGTAGCAAGAATGCCAGGTATGACTAGAGGAATTATTATTCTCCGCAAGATCTGAAATTCTGATGCTCCACTTGTACTTGCAGCCTCGTAAATCTGAGGAGGAATGTCTGCAAAGAAGCCTCTCATCATCAGTGTGACTATTGGTATGTTGATTACTAGGTATACTAGAGCCATGCCTATGTAACTATCGAAGAGCTCTATCTGGCTGAACACTATGAAGAATGGAACTATCACTGCAAATGGCGATAATGTGCGAAGCATAAGTATGAGAATAGTGAGTAGTCCTCTTCCCCTGAACTTGTGCCTTACAAGTGAGTAAGCTGCAGGTATCCCTACGAGAAGTGCTAGACCTATGCTTATTGTTGCGATGATCGTGCTGTTAAGGACCGCTCTGGGATAATTCTCAAGTGAAATTGCCTTTATGAAAGTAATTGGATTGGGCCTGATGCCGCCTTGAGGCTGGAAGAATCTTCCAACGAAACTTGATCCCCTTCCAGCGAACAGAGGCCCTATGTCTATTCTGAGTCCCTCGTTCACCATTGTCACAATGGGCCAAATTATCCAGAAAGCTGCTAGTCCCAGCAGGACGATTCTAATCTTCGACAGTCTCATTCTAATAGCCCTCCCAGCTCTTGGTGATGAATTTAGTTACCAATACGGCAAAAGCGACGCTGAACACCATTAGAGTCAGGGCGATCGCTGCGATCTGGGAAAGAGGGAAACCGGGACTGGAAAGCAGTTTGAACATCAATACCCCGAATGTATCAATTGGAGTACCCAGTCTCTCTTGTCCCACCCAGAAACTCCATGCGAATGGTATCTCGTAAGCTCTGAAGTTGTCTACCACCCTCAAAGAGAGTATTGTTGCAAGTATAGGCGATCTGACTATTGCTGGGAATGTTATTCTTCTGAATGTCTGGAAGGAACTTGCTCCATTGACTTCTGCAGCCTCAAACTGCTCCTTCGGGATATTGCTGAGAATTGCCAGCATGACAAGCATCATCAGCGGCCCCCAAACAAAGACATCAGACAGAATCATCATGCCATAGTATACTACGGGCAACCGTGTGTCTAAGAAAAGGCCAGTGTTCAGTCCATAAAAGAGCAAAGTGTTCAAATCATCAAGGACCACGTTTGGGGAGTACAAGACTCCCATCACTATTGGCGAAATTGCTATCGGAACAAAGAGGATGGTGTCAAAAAATTTTCGGCCTTTGAAATCGCCGAACATCAGCAGGGCCAAGTACAATCCCACAAGAAACTCACCTACAATAGTTCCTACGACGAAGATTGCTGTTACCCTGGCTGCATTCCACACATACGGGTCAGAAATAAGGTTCAAATAATTCTCGCCCCCGACAAACTTTGGCTCTGGGCTGAGAGAGGAGAACGATGTCAGGCTTAGGTAGAAGGAGTACCCTACCGGTAGAATTCCTATGGCAAATACTGCTACCACAATCGGAGCTACGTAGATATACGCAGTCTTCATGCTAAGTCAATTCTGTCCTTAGATGTAATAAGCGTTCCTCTACCTTCGCTTGAATTTTGGTAGTAAATGGGCTATGGGAAGAGTCTTCTACCTTTTTCCTAAATCTAATTACTGATGATATTTGATCATGAATTATTATTCTATGTTGCATCAAGAATTCACGGGCCATCCAGTCTTCCTCAACATCTTCGATCAATCCATCAATTCTTACCAGAGCTATTCTCAATGCTGCTATAGCCCTCCTCAAAGCACGCGACAATACTTTTGAATCGTTTCCGTCTGCAACATTTCCTCGTAAATTTATGCTAATTTTTACAAGTTCCCTGACTTCTGCTCTTGTCATACCTGTATTAGCAGCCATCATGCCTAGCGTTCTGCATTCCACGCTGTTTTCTAGCTGTAGGAGTTCTTCTCCTATGCTCGGAGCTATTCGCCGGCGAATAATTTGCTCAAGAACTTCTTGAGGAAGATCTAGAAGGCGTAGTCTTTTGCTGACGTACTCTTGGCTCTTCCCTATCTTATGTGCAAGTTCGGTTATGCCACCCCAGCCGTATTTTGAAACATAGTTCTTGTAAGCCTTAGCCTCCTCTACGGGTGACAGAGTTCTCCTCTGCACGTTCTCGACGAGCGAGACTTCATACGCTTCTCTATCTTCAAGGCTGATTATGTGGCAGGGAATTTTTCTCCAACCCAGACTCTTACAGGCTGCAAGCCTTCTATTTCCTGCGATGGCTTGGAAATGAGAACCCTGCGGCCTGACTATTATGGGCTCAAGTAGGCCATGCTCCTTTATGGAGCTTGCAAGTCCTAAAAGATCGTCGAGGTCGTCCCTGAGCTGCATCGATGACGTCCTAATTCTTGAAACTGCCAATTCTTCTACAAAACCTATCATGCTCGTCTGTATCGCCATGACAGTTTCACTCCTCGGATCAGCATATTGTATATTGTGAGTGCAAATGCATTCAACGAATTTGTGGAAAAACATATGGCTTATTAGAATGTCTCAATTGTTCACGATTCATGTCCCTCTCTACGACATTCGGTAAACGTAGGACGGTAAACATGAGCGAGGAAATAGCGGAGGAGTTAAACAGACTTGCCAACTCACAAGGCAAAACACTGTACAGTCTGATAAACGAGATAGGTCTTGCCACACTCGAAAGCCATAGGCATGGGTTCAATCTAAATGATGCTGTCAAGGCAAAGCTTATTCTTGACAGGG
>CAZXXP010000155.1:0-2449 GCA_964644785.1 uncultured Nitrosopumilales archaeon
GCTCTGTCCATCCACTCTAATTATCCCTGCCGAGCTGTCTTCTGGGTCTGCAGGCCATGCTGTCGCAACTGTGGCCCTCTTCCCTACAATCTCTATCACATCCCCTGCTGAAATTCCGAGGGCTTCCATCGTTTCAACATCTAGCCTTGCTCTGCCCTTCCCTACGTCCCTCTGCTTAGCTTCAGCTACCTTCAGCTGAACTGCCAATACCTTCTTTTCCTTTGCCATCTTAAGCCTGCCCTATGCTTAAATGCAATATAAGAAAAATCTTCTGTTTCTTACAAATACCAAAAAAAGTGCCCCTGTGAAAAAATTGCACCTCTCCCTATATAAAGCCCGAATTGACAAATCCTTATTAGAGTTCCATCGTTTTGATGAGAAACGATGTCTTCGCAGGGCGGCATGGCTGTAGAGAAGAGGCTTACATTAGCCGACAGACTGGGCACTATACAGTTCGATGTCGATCCCCAGCCCTTCATTACTGTAGATACCAATACCTGTAAAACATGCGAGAAGAAGCCTTGCTTGTACGTCTGCCCGGCAACTGTTTATGCTCTTGAGAATTCCGAATTAGTGTACAACCCTGAAGGCTGTATGGAGATGGGCGTCTGCCAGATCGTCTGCCACAGCATAGGCAAGTCTGCGATAAAATGGAACTATCCCAGAGGAGGAAAGGGAGTCTCTTTTACGTACGGGTAATAGGAATACTCTAAACCATAATCAAAATTTAATACATACTCTGCAAAGTCGGTTGGGTATGTCTTCAGAGGAACTTGAGCTTGACAATTTGGAGGGCGTCGGCCCTGCAACGAAACAGAAGCTTACGGATGCTGGAATTCACACAATTCTCGACCTTGCGGTTAGAGGACCTACAGATGTTGCCGATTCCACAGGCTTTGACATGGCTCGCGCCATTGAACTCTGCAACAAGGCTAGAGGTAAACTTGTAGAGCTGGGACGGCTTGAGAAGGACTTTATTTCTGCAACCGAGATTTACAAAAGGAGGCTGAACATAGACAGGATAACTACAGGCACAAAGAACCTTGACGATTTATTGAACGGAGGAATTGAAACCCAGGCAGTTACAGAATTTTACGGGGAATACGGTTCAGGAAAAACGCAGCTGTGCCATACACTTTGCATTATGGTACAACTTCCAAAAGAACTTGGCGGCCTTGATGCTGGCGCAGTGTACATAGACACTGAAGGCACCTTCAGGCCCGAAAGAATTGCAGGCATAGCAAAGGCGAGAGATTTAGATCCTGATCAAACACTTGAGAGGATTACAGTTGCAAAGGCTTACAACAGCGCCCATCAGCAACTGATAGTTCAGGAACTTGGGAGAGTTTTAGACCAGAGTAACATAAAACTTGTAATCGTAGACTCTGCAGTAGCCCATTTTAGAGCCGAGTTTTTGGGAAGAGGTACACTGGCAGATAGACAGCAGAGGCTCAACAAGTTCATGCACCTTCTCGTCAGGTATGCTGAAACAAGGAATATTGCAATAGTAGTAACAAACCAAGTTCAATCAGTGCCAGACCAGTTCTTCGGCGACCCTACAAAGGCTACTGGAGGGCATGTAGTAGCACACACGAGCACCTACAGAATTTACTTTAGAAGGGCAGGAAAAAACAGGATTGCAAAGATGGTGGATTCACCATACCACATGGAGAGGGAAATTCCATTCATACTAAACGAGAAGGGTGTCGATGACCCTGCAGAGGAAACCACGTCAAAGAGAAGCAAGCAGAGCGCATAAATTTATAGCAGGGCTAGTGTCGGCGTTCAAGATTGACATTGAGAAGACAGAAACTGCTCGTTGGACTGCTGCTGGCAATACTCTTATTTCCAGCCGTAGCGATTAACATAAAGGCACAGCAGACGCAGGAAGTTCGAACCTATGACGAGGTGCTTAGCTTGAACATAGTAAGCAACATTGGGCTGTGGAAGGTTAAGGAAATTGGTGTTAATGTTTCATCTCTCGGAGTTTCTGGTGCGGAGAGCATAACCAACGCGCAGGAATATGAGTTACTATTCACGAAACATTCCGATTACGATTCGAGGGTTGAATTCTTCAAGTCTTACGGCCATAACGTGTTGGGCTTCGACCTTCTCCCTGAGCAGGGTGCAATGCTCCGTGTTAACGCCTCATCATTGGATGCTGCTAGGCAAGTTGCCGCAGTGTTAGAAAGTGCTTTCCGCCTCACCTTCATCTACATAAGGAGCAATGGAAACGACCATCTTTTCTATTCAAGTGCTGAGCTAGGACGCCCTCAAGATCAAAAATTCTTGCCGATAAATCTTTGGAACTTGTTTACGGGAAGGGGTGGATTGGATAGGCTCGTGACGATGGATACCTTCCAGATTAACGCGATGCCTATGCTTGCGTTAGATGGAAAACGTGGACCTTCGGGTTTTACCTATACCATTTGGGTTGGAGGCATAGCAC
>CAZXXP010000155.1:2459-4400 GCA_964644785.1 uncultured Nitrosopumilales archaeon
AGACGGGAGGAATAAACGCTTCGAGAACCGCAAAGACATCGTCAATAGAAATCAGGACTTATGGTGAACTAGTAAATCCTCAGGACAAATATGCTTTCACTCATCTCCCAGAGCTCAGAGGGAGTACGGTGACATCCCTGCTATCGCCGAACGAAAACAGATCGAGGTTCAATTTCGACTACCGAAAGTCTCCTGCCAACCTTATTGTTACAAGGTCTGTCGACAAGTCAGCGGTCATAGCTGGTGATTCTTTAGAATACAGGATGAGGTTTGAAAACACTGGTTCCCCGCAGGGCGGCATAGCCGTTGACTTCGTGGATGGAAAAGAGACATGGTGGCAGCAGCACTTTGATGTTGTTCGTGTAGAGTCGAATTTTACAATAAAGAACCTTGGGCCCGGGGAATCAAAGACATTTGTTTATCTACTCCGCGCCAAAACGACTTCAGAAGCTGTAGCGTCAACGAGCGAAGCCAACAGTATTTTTAGCTACAACTACACGGTTGCTAACAGGAAGTTCACTTCAACTGTAAGGGCAAACGACATGAACATAGTTCTGAACAGGGGAGCGGTCGCTCTGGTAGCTGAAGGCTCTGCAACAAACTATTACCCGACGACGCCGGGGAACGCAAGTTTGGTGCTACTGATAAGAAATGGAGGAACGCGAACGGCGTTCAACGTAAAAGCCTTCTTGGGCGACAAACTGATTACGACAGTATCTACAGTCGCGCCTGACTCCGTCAGACCTGAGAGAGTCACAATTCCAGTACCTTTCGATAATTTTGCTCTGAAGAAACGTGACCTTTTCTGGAGGATCGAGTGGACCGATGATAACAGGGTTCAGTCAGTACGTTCAAACACGATCCCGATCTTCGAAAACTACACATCTACAGCAGTGCCTATACTAGACGTGCAAAAGTCTGCGATCCAGAACAAGACAAAGGGAGACGGCATCTATGAAACAAGAATTACAATTAAGAACACAGGGCAGACGGCTACTGGAGCATTCGAAATATTTGACTTTCCTCCTAAGGCTACGACGTTCTCTTCGGGAGACTTCTCGCCCTCAGGCCAGGGAGTTTCTGTGACGATTGACAATGTCCTACCAAATTCAAGCAAGATAGTATCATATCTTAGCAGAGGACCATCCAAGATAAACACAATCACGGGCCCTGCGTTTGTCAGGTTCAGGGTAGGGGAGCAAACTTCCGAAGTAGTTACCAAGTCAATCGTAAGTGCTGATGCGGTGACCCTACAAAAGGTGATAAACACGCACAAAGGTTTCATAGCGTACAACTTTACCGCCGATCTCAGCCTAAAGAACGAGGGATCTGAAAGCATTTACAACATTGGTATAGACGGGAGGGATACACCGCTCAAAGTGGTGAAGGGAGATAATGTAGCATCCAAGAACGTTCTCGCTTCTGGTGAATCAGTCAACCTGCAATACAACCTCCAAACATTCAAGGCACAGAACTCTTCGCAAATAGGCGCATATGCCAGGTTCACTCTGGCAGGAGCCATATTGGAAACCTCCACAAAGGCCATATCTATAGAGGTCTACAACGCTCCCCAAGTGAAGATAAAGCTCGAAGGGCCCAACTTACTGGACAATAGGCCTTACAAGATATTGGTGGAGATATCTAATCCTTCGCCGCTTCCGATAAATTCACTTTCAGTCGCTCAGAACATTTTTGAAAACTTCAAGATAAGCGGAGGAGACCTTACTTCTCAGGCTTCAAGGCAAATGGCTCCGGGAGAGAAGGTTATGTTGTCGGTGACAGGAATTAGTACAGAACCGAATAAACAGATGCGGTTTGCGCCCAAGATTACGCATATCTACGAAGGTGAGACCGTAGTAGTGCCAATCTCGGAACTTAACCTACCGGTGGGAGAAGACATCATGGCAAGGTTTGCAATGCCAGTAGCAGCTGGGGTTGCCA
>CAZXXP010000156.1:0-4388 GCA_964644785.1 uncultured Nitrosopumilales archaeon
GAAGATACTGGTTCCGCCTACCAAACCGACTCCATCGTCCCCAAGCTTGGGGATGGTCAGAGAGTATTTCTCCATTACCGCTGCGATGGCTAATGTCTGGTCGAGAAGAACGACTCGGTCAACAATCTCTTCGATCAGGTTCCAGTGTCCCTTCAGGAACCCCTCGCTCTTGGCCAACCTTGCCGAACTCTCTTCCATCTGTCTCTCCTTCCATCTCCCAACGAGCTTCTTTTTTCCAGTCCTATCGAATTCGAATGGAATAGAGAGCCCCTCGAACGCCGCTTTTCGAAGTTGTTCCTCCTCCTCCAAATCCACCTTCAAGATGTCTATCACTTCTTGAAGCTGATCTTCTATGATGCTCCTTGCTCTTTCCTGATCGATCCTCCCCGTCTGCAGCCTTTCGTTAATGAATACCTCGGCGTCTGACAACGTGGCATCCGCGTCCACAACTGAAGATCCCCCGACCTGTTCCAAGGTCTTGAGGACCGAACCCAAGGTGTCACGGTCAACATTCTTCCAAAATGACCTCAAAACCTGGCACTCCTCAAACTCTGTCACAATGGTCATCACCGCTTTCATGATCTGCTTTCGGGAGACAAAGTATTGCAAAACATCTGATCCAACCTTCGCAGAAGACCTGCCAGAGGTTTTCTCAAAGGATGTTTCCGTCAATATTTTTCTCAAGTCATCTAGCCTTCCGTGTTTCTTGAGCTCATTGAGGAGGTCTTTCCCGGTCGCGCCCAAATCTAACCTCTTCAGAATTGTCCCTTTATCCAAAGAAGGTGTGATTAGAAGCAGTTTGTTTCTAGCTAATTTTGAAGAGGCTTCCTCAGAGAAGAGCGAGAGGATCTCCTGCTTTAGCCTCCTTGCATCAGGAGTCCTCAATATCCTTCTCTCGCCTATTCCGAGTGTGATATCGTCGTAGGCTCGAACAAGTCGTAATGCTTTCTTCCTCTCGATTCCAACAATTTCCGCCAAGCCATCGATGTCGCCAATTCTAATCCTTTGCAATATGTCTCTGACCTTTTCCTCGGAAAATCCCTGCAGGTCGACATTCCAATCTCGACCAATCTTGAGCAAATCGGTACTCTTCGTAAACAACCCAGATGATAACCCCTCTCCAATTGACATTGACTTGGGCGCACCTCTACCTCGTATTATCCGTTTTCGATGCCCCTGTAAATAATAAGGAAATCGCCACACAGCACAATCAACAAAACAACACCGAAAGATTTGTTTTTGATGATTTTCCACCTTAATTATCGAATCTAGGCCAAAAGTTCCTAGTTGCTACACAACGACCCCGAACATGATTTCAAAAGTATTGGTCCTCACCAGATTGACTCGTCTACAGAAGTTTTCTACTGCATAAATTGCCAATGGATGGGAATCCATCCTCAGATCAAACCCCACTTGCTGCTAGAATGGCTCGAGATATGCCCTGACTGCAGTTCACCTGACATTGAAAATCTGACGCAAATGACACACAGCGAAAGGGAAAAAAAACTTCTGCCACAACCCCCCTTTACAGGACTGCAGATGTCAGAAATCATCTGATGCTGTGCCTGCAAGATTTTTTTTGTTGCGCTGGGTTTTGGAAAGGGAAGCTTACTTCCTAGGTAACATGCTATGGAAACTGTTGTGGATAAGAATTTAGAAGAAGCTACCAAATAAAAAGAAAAGGCAAGGCCCTCAGCAGGGCCTATCTTTCTGATTACCTTCTGCGTCTAATGGCTATGGCAACTCCCGCCATTACCATGACTCCAACTACCCCTCCGATCAATAGCATTGTGTTGTCTCCTTGAGTTGATGATGGACTAGCAGGAACTGGTGCTTGAGCCTGAGCTGGTGATTGTTGTTGGGGTACGGGAACTGGTGCTGGGATCGGCTGTTGCAGCTGAGGTGCTGGTAGTGGCGCTGGTTGTGGAGCTTGCGCGACTGGGGGCTGGGGAACTCCAGGTAGCTTTTGTGCTTGGAGGGATTCAGGGTTGACGGCATATTCTGCCTTTACTGGTTCTTCGCCTACGACACCAATTTGTGGGTCATGTTCGAGGCTATTTGCTCCAAAGTTCGGGTATACTAGGTAAAGTTTGATGTTATGTTCATCTGGCATGAAGGCTGCATGAACCTTTACGGTGTTACCTTGCATAGGATTGCCTCCCCTTGGATACACCAGGGCTGTATTGCTGAAGTTGAAGTATCCTCCGAGTGCCTTGTCTTGGCTTAGGAACATGATTCTGCCTTCACGTCCATGAGTTTCCAGTTCTTTCTCATCATCCCCTTTCTTCTCCAGATTCTCCCTTGTTTCTATCTTCCTATCGCCTGATTGCATGTCAGTCAGTGTCCGTTCTGCCCTGTCCGCCATCGCATCGTCTACCTTTGAGGCTCGGAAAGCGGTCAATTCCAACCATAGAGCAATTTGGTCCCTGCTAAGAGGGATGTCGATCAGTTTTCCTTCAGTAGAGTTGAGCTCCCACTTCCACTGCTTGATTATGATATCTGTCTTCATGGACGCCTTGGTAACCGTAATGTTCCCCTCCTGCACTGTAAAGTTGTAGAGCCTGTTTCTAATCACTAGCTGATTTTCTAGGTAGTCAAAGAACTTGTTGTTGACTTTGCTAAGAGTGTAGGTGAATTGATACCCTATGACCTTGGATCCTACCTGTATAGGCTGGAATCCCGAGAAGTTCCACTTTCCTTGGTTGAATTCGAAGAGGGACGGGTGATGACTCTGCCTGAGGTCGGCGCGCAGGAACTCCAGTCCCGTTATTGAGCTTGCCTTGACATACAGGACCTGCCCAGATTGCAATATGGTTCCTCTAATTATGACTTCTCCTCTGAAATCTCCCCTGACGAGGGTCTGTCCTGTAACGTTGACGCCAATGGTACGAGTACCTTGGTGGAGGGTATAGTTATACAGATTCGCAGTATTTCTATCTCTGTTCTCGGCCATTGCTCCAGAGAGGGTGATGTTCTTTCCAATCTTTGATGCATTTATCGCCCTTAATCCTTCTTCTCCCGTTCGGATGAACCTTTCAAGCTCGGCACTATTCTTCCTCTGGAAGATCCCCTGCCCTATGTCCAGGAACTCTACGATGCCTCTGTACGTGACTTTGTATATTGTGTTGTTCAGGTTGTTCGCATACCAGAAGAATTGTGGATGCTTTCCTTCGGCGGTAGCCACAACTGTCAAGGCACCATTAGTTATGGTCTCCCTACCTGATTCTTCTCTTGTTGCTAGACGAGATGCGTTCTCTGCATATGCCATATTTGCTAATGCTGGCGCGGCTCCTAGAACTGCTACCAACATTATTCCTATTATTTTTCTTGTTGTCGTCATTTTTCTATCGTTGACACATCAATTAGGACCAACGTGATATTAGGGACACCTAGGAACGATATGGAAATGCTATTCCATAAAATTGGAACTGCTTTTGACGTGAAATGTCATGAACCATTGCGTGGGTTCAGGCCCCCACCCTGCGGGGGCTACTCATTATTAAAAAGGCGGGAAGGGTAGGTTGGGATTGTCAACCTGACACATTCGAATAATTCGACCCCATGGAGCAACTATCTTTATATAATTAGGAGCAGACCTATTTTCTCTGGATCAAACATGTCGACAGCGCCAGAAACCAGTGATGCAGATGAGGCAAGGCCTTTTAGGAATTCCCCCCCAAACCACATCTACATAGGCAAGAAGCCAGTCATGAGCTACGCGATGTCAGCATTGATTCAACTGGCCCAGATGGGCGAAGTTGTGATCAAGGCGCGAGGGATGTCAATATCGAGGGCAGCAGACGTAGCCCAGGTCACCACTAAGAGGCTCGGAGCAGACAGCTATGCTATCAAGGACATCAAGATAGACACCGAGAGGCTTGGAGAAGGCGAAGACGCAAGGAATGTCTCAACAATCGAAATAATCGTTGGGAAGAAGTAGAAAATTAGGGGAACCTAACTCCACATAAACCCATATTTTCCACGTTTTCCATTTTATTGTCCTGCAATAACAATTTTAATGAGGCAAGCCTCATTCCCAAGAGGGATAATATTTTTAAGCAAAATCTAAGCAACGCAAAATGACCAAAGAATGATGATATACAAAACAAACGAAACTCTTCTACTTAGATATCTTAGGGCGAGCCCAACGTTGAGAATCATCGACTTTTTCTTAGACAATCCAGTGTCAGACTTCCAAAAATGAAATCGTAAGAATTGGTTGAAGCATCGTATCAGCCGTTAACACGAATCAACTCGTATATTCTAATTTTTTCAGAACTGGAAATTCAGCAGTTCGTCGAAAAGTATGGTAGTCCGATCTACGTCATCGATGAGTATGCACTGCGCAAGAAGGTTGCGACTCTGGAGAATGCATACAGTACCTTCAA
>CAZXXP010000157.1:0-992 GCA_964644785.1 uncultured Nitrosopumilales archaeon
GCACGATCTTGGACATCATCTTCACTGCTTGGACAGGGTAGTCACCCACGGCAGTTTCTTCCGATAGCATTACTGCGTCAGTCCCATCGAGAACGGCGTTGGCGATGTCTGTCACTTCTGCCCTAGTAGGAGTGGGGCTGCTTACCATGGACATCAGCATCTGCGTCGCAGTTATCACTGGCTTGCCTGCATTGTTACAACCCTCTATGATCCTTTTCTGTATGATCGGGATCCTCTCGATGGGTAATTCGACCCCAAGGTCTCCCCTTGCAACCATTACACCATCTGCAACTTCGAGAATCTCCTTCAGCCTCTTGAAACCTTCTGCCTTTTCTATCTTAGCGATGACAGTTGCATTGCCATTGTTATCGTGGATAAGTTCCTTCGCTATTCTTACATCGTCAGGTCCCCTGACAAAGGATACTGCAAAAAAGTCAGCTCCTGTCTCGATTCCAAAGCGTATGTGCGCCTTATCGACATCAGTTATCGCTGGGAGCCTCAAGCTCCTGCTAGGTATGTTCACTCCCTTTCTTGAGAAGAGCAAGCCTCCAACTATTACCCTGCAGATAACGTCATTTCCTTTTACTCGATCAACTCTAAGCCTTATCAGACCGTTTGCAAGCGAAATGTCGTCACCTGTAGAGACTTCGGACGCCAGATCTGCATAGTCGACAGGAATCACATCTTGTGTGCCCTCGAAATCCCCGGGCGATAGCGTGACATTGGCACCACTTTCCAGCATGATTGAACTTTTCCTGATTTTTCCTACACGAATTCTTGGTCCAGGCAGATCAAGCAGAAGTCCTATGGGCCTGTGTATGATGCTTGATGCTTTCCTTACCTCACTGATGAGAGACTTGTTGGTACTTCTGTTGCCGTGGGAGAGGTTGACCCTCGCAACGTTCATTCCTGCCTTTATCATCTGGCATATTGTCTTAGTGGAAGAACTTGCGGGACCGACGGTACAGACTATCTTGGTTGCACAGGTGCTC
>CAZXXP010000157.1:1002-4386 GCA_964644785.1 uncultured Nitrosopumilales archaeon
GTCCGTGCGTGATGAACGCATATCATGAGCCGAGAACTTAACAGAGCCCTCTTCGTTAATTAGAAATCCAAAAAGAGAACTTATGACAAAAAGATGCAACAGAATCGGCGATACTGTACTTTGTATACCAGTTCCCTCCAAAGATGTTCCGACTCCGATGAAACTGACGACAATTAAACAAACAGTCTTCATAGATGCCACGCCAGAAGAGATCTACGATGCTCTGATAGATGCCAAGAAGCACGCAGATGTTACTGGGTCAAAGGCAACTTCGCAGCAGAGGGTCGGAGGCAAGTTCACAGCTTGGGACGGCTACATCTCAGGCAAGCATCTGCTCCTAGAAAGGGGGAAGAAGGTAGTTCAGGAGTGGAAGACTACTGAGTGGCCTGAGGGTTATCCTCCATCGAAATTGGAATTTACACTACGGGAGAAGCGTGGAGGAACTGAACTCGCATTGTTGCAGACAAATGTGCCCGCAGAGCAAGCGGCGTCATACGAGCAGGGCTGGAAGGATTTCTACTGGGATCCGATGAAAGAATATTTCAAGAAATGACACTTTGCTTACACGCTCTATTGTTGCATCACTAGTTGTACTCCTCGAAATAATTCTGATGTGAACCTGGAGGCCATCTACAGCAAAAAAAATTACCGGCGCTGCATCATCGATAAACTACAAGATAGCCTACTAGCGTAATCCCCATTATGGTTTTGAGAAGGGGCATGCTTGTCAGTACTTTAGTACCCCATCTGGAAATCGTCTAAGCGCGGGACTATCTTCCTAACCTTCTAGCCCTTTTCTGGTATGTTCTGATAGCTCGCATTAAGTCTATTTTCCTAAAGTCAGGCCAGTAGACGTCAAGAAAGACGAGCTCGCTATAGGCACTCTGCCACAGCAAAAATCCGCTCAACCGCTCTTCTCCAGAAGTCCTGATTATTAGATCGGGTTCGGGATATGGAAGATAAGATGTGTAAAGGTTCTGCGCTATTGCATCTTCATCGATGGACTCTGGAGATATCTCCCCGCTCTTCGCCCTGGCTGCAAGTTTCTTGACAACTTCTATAATCTCTGCCCTCCCGCC
The DNA here is from genome assembly GCA_964644785.1 of uncultured Nitrosopumilales archaeon. Taxonomy (GTDB): domain Archaea; phylum Thermoproteota; class Nitrososphaeria; order Nitrososphaerales; family UBA57; genus VHBL01. Next base: position 2,082 of record CAZXXP010000157.1, read on the forward strand.
GTATGCAAGCGCGATGTTCAGGTACAAACCGTCATAGTCTTTTGTGGCTTCCTCTATCTTGGCAAGCAAGTCCTGCAGTTCCTTTGGCAACGTAACCAGGTTTCCGATGCCTTTTACCCTGACCTTGAAAGCATGTATTCTCGGGTCAGTTAGCAGCTCGTTGAGCTTGTCGGTGATTACTTTGAAAAGCTCCTGAACTTCTTCTGGAGAGCGTGACATGTTTTCAGTCGACAGGACGAAAAGGGTTATGGCCTTGACCCTGAGCTCCCTGGACCACTCAAGCACTTCATCGGCAAGCTGAGCGCCGTACCAGTGCCCCAGCCATGTCGGAATAGAACGTAGTTTGGCCCATCTTCTATTACCATCTAGTATGATCCCAACGTGTTTGGGCGAATCTCCCTTTGCAATTTGGTAGGAGAGGTACTTCTCGTAGGCCTTGTAGACGCCTAGCGTCTTTAGCAGTCGAAGCAGCAAATTGCTTTCTTACCTTAGGTTGTCTGTGCGTCCCTCCCTAACGTGCTGATATACCAATGTTATGACTACGAATATTGCTGCGAGGCCCATCAACAGCATCGACAGTAATGCAAAGGTATTTCCTACTCCTCTGAGGATCAGGGAGAACTGCTGAACTGGGAGGTACATGAACGCCAAAGCTACAAGCGCGACTGTGGAGCGCAGCACTGCAAACCTTCTCCTCCGTATGAGTCCCACCAAGAATCCTCCACCAAAGAATAGCCCCAAACCTGTCCAGAGAGTGTTCAAGCTCTCAAACAGAAACTCGCCGAATACTACAGGTCCATATTTGAAAAATAGCCCAGGATCAACCGTTACAAATGTGAATTCTGGCATGGTCCCTATTTTTGCGAACCCCTGAAAGAAGCCGGCAGTTATGGACAAAATCGCTGCCAATGCTGAAAAGAGCCTGACGTATCCAGAAGGCTTCATGTGTGTTAACGACATGGCATGCTTGTCAAGGTTGAACCCTCTAATCATAAATGCAATTCCCATTATCCCAAGAGAAATGGTCGTTGCTTCAGTAATCCTTCCCAGAAATGCAAGCAGACCCCATGCGAAAATTACCACGCCGGGCACGCCCAAGAAGAACTTTGAATATCTTGGATCGTAGACCAGCATTCTCAGATACCTCCCCAGCACTTCATAAGTCTCCTCAACGCCTGCACTGTGCTTTATCACGACTCTCTTTACGGACACAACGGGCATGATGCCTTGTAATATTGGTAGGACCTCTTTGTCCTCCGCACCGTCAGTAACCAAGATTACTCCATCGGCATTGTAAATATCCTTTATCTGCAAAAGTTCTCTTCTCAGCTTTTGGTCAGCTTCCACTCCTCCCTCGAAACTTCCCGCAACTACAGCGACTTCGCTCACATAGCCCTTCCTCATAATGTCATCATGCAACTTTATGGCTGCAAATATCGCGTTTGCATCAGCCTCTTCTGGATCTGCGATTGCCAAGCTGGAAGCTATTTTCGCACATTCCTCTCTTCCTACGACAGGGGTCTTCACCATAGCCTTTGTGCCCACATCGTCGTCTCTATCGACGCAAAGCACTAGCAGCTTCGTTGCTCTTTCCTGTCTTGGAGGCATGTTATGAGAATATAAACTAAACAGGTACTTAAGGTATTAAGCTTCTTCACCCAAAGCAAGTCGGAGTTCGTCAAATGACAAAGTCATTCCGGCTTCTAGTTTGCTCTTAGCCTCATCCGTGGCTTTTTCTAGAAAGGCCCTCCTCTTCATCATTGTTGTTTCGGTGTCCTTAGCCTTCATTGAAATAATCATATCATTCCTCTTCTTCCTTATATCTTCAAATTCTGCGTACGCGTTGTCCAATTGCGCCCTTAGCTCTCCAATGTCCTTACCATATTCTTTGATCCCGTCAAGTATATTCTGTCTCTGTGTCAGAAGTTGATGCACTGACTCCTTCCTCTTACCTATTTCTTCCCTTATGACGTCCGCAGCAACGTCAATCTCGTCAACTTTGTCTCTTAGTTCGTTAACATCACCTACAATCTCCCTGTATTCTTGGCGGGTGGTGTTGGCCTTTTTGTAGCGCTTTAGCTTGGCCTCAAGTTCTTTAACGAGTTGGACGAGTTCCTTCTCTTCCTTCCTTGTCAGCTTCTCAGTCTGAAGCTTCCACTCAATCTTGTTAAGTTGCTCTGTGAGAATTTTGTCATTTTCAAAGCCGCCTTTTTCGTAACCCTTCAGGCTCGTCCCAACTTTCCTAGCCTGTTCCTTACCTTCTTTCAGTTTTGTTATAATCTCGGCCCTTTTGTCCTTATACTCT
>CAZXXP010000158.1:0-4267 GCA_964644785.1 uncultured Nitrosopumilales archaeon
AGCCGACGCGAATTGAATGAGCTGTTTTTTCCTCTTGGCTGCTTGTGTCTTCCTAATCTGCTGTATTATGCTCTTGTTACTGAGAATCTCCATTTCTTCCCTGAGGTCCTCGACCAGTGCTTCCAGATCCTTTGCAAAGGACACTAGGATTTTTGAATCGGCGGCAATGAGTCTACAGCTCTGATTTGCTTCTTGGTGTATTTAAACGGATAAGCCTATACGGACTAAATCAGGCGAACCTCTACCAGCAGGAATATTCATTACCAGAGCGTGAAGCTGGTATTCGAACTTCCGTCAAGACATACTCTGAACCCAGCCCTCCACGGTAACCATCGCGACAAAAGAGTCTGATTTATTTCGTCTGCCTTTTGACCTTCTTGGCATGATCGGTCAAGGCACTCTTCAACAGCTTCTCCGGCGTCATGCCCAACTCCTTGGCATCTTCGACCAAAAAGGGCCCAGGCATAGCTGTCCTCTATTTTGGTTATCCTTGCTTCAAGCTCTTCTATCTTCTTGTCTTGCTCCTGTATTTTCTTATCCCGCTCCAAAATCTCCTCCTTTACATTGGCAATAGCTTCCAAGAACTGGGTTTCAAGTTCAGATATGGTATTCCGATAACCAGAGTGTCAGCTACCATTAGTTCCCTCAATGTCCTGGATTAAGATAAACCTGACTACGTGGGAGATTATGCTTTTGGAATCAGAGCTTCTAGTAGCAGTTGAAAGATTCTAGAGTCCCGCTGCAAGAGAATGCGAAGTGCTTGAGAAAATTCTAAGCAGGGGTAACACCATGATAGAGTGCCAAGATGCGCCACCACCATAATGTGACTTTCGGAAACAAAAGGTACATGTAGGCAAGACAAAACATAACCCTTATTGGTTTGGGTTGGAGATCGAATAACCTACCCTTGAACGAGAACGGACCATCCTCAATTGCCATGAAGTTGGAAGTAACAGGGAGCGGAGAAACCGTAGTACTGGTGCCAGGAGGATTGACTGGGTGGGTAAGTTGGGCGCCACATGCAAAGCAATTATCTGCAGACCACAAGGTCGTTAGAGTGCAACTACTTTCCGTTGATTTGGGTCTGCAAAACAAACCTCTTCCTGAAGATTATTCAGTCACTCTCGAAACGGACGCGCTGATGCGTGCCCTAAACAAGGCTGGGATAGCAAAGGCCGACTTCGTCGCGTGGTCCTACGGAGCCGAAATTGCCCTTGATTTTGCCCTGAACCATCCCGACTTTGTCCGAACCCTTACACTCATAGAGCCACCGGCTATCTGGGTAATGCGGAGCAGGGGCCCTCTGTCCAACGAATTGCTGGAGGAGCAGAAGAGGCTCCAGTCAATCGACCCATATGATGTTACCGAATCCGAGCTCGAATGGTTCTCCATTTTGCTGGTTTCGTCCCAGCTTCCGTGGATCCAAAGACACTATCTCAATGGCCTCAATGGGTCAGCCATAGACAATCATTGCGTACCCAAGATGCGGCGTTCCTCCACGAAGACGACATACAAAGAGTTCGGAATTTCAATAGACCCGTGCTGTTGGTAAAGGGAGATGGTTCTTCGGGATTCCTTCACGAGATAGCAGACATATTGGGAGAGGAGTTTCCTAAGGTAAGAGTCGAAACTCTTCCAGGAGGGCATGCGATGCATATATTTTCAATGCCAGATTTCATGGAACTCCTCACCTCGTTTATCGCAAAAGATTAGCAATCCAAATCTCGATGGTTTCAGGATAACTTGGGGAACCAAGAATTCGTGGTTCGCAACGGAGGGAATACGCCGAGGCGTTTTAGCAATAATTCGTTGCCCCCCCGCCTTCGACAAAGGTTTTCTTGCCATTTCCGCTCCTTCTGAAACCGCCCCAACCTGCCATCTCGACGGTTCAAGGCCCTGGACATCATTCCAAGACAGAGCATCTCGGACAAGCATTCTTCAAGCTCAGCCCAAGTGCACAAAAGAAACGTCGAAAGAAATCAAGTGACGCCGCAATACAGTAATTTTCACCAGCCTATAGAGCCGACCAAAGGCAGTGGAGATATCCCCACCAGCAGTCGGTTGTCTTCCTTCGCAAAATTCATCCGCATCTTAGAGAATCTATGAATCCGTATGGTTCTGAACACACCATATCTGGGGTTAGATACTACAGGGGTTAAGGTCTAATTCCTACCAATGGTAAGCTAGGGCTTAATATTCTAGTCTAATGGCGAGAATATTGTCAAAACTCGAGAGAGTCCTAGAGATACTGTGTGATGGGAGTTGGCACACTGAACTTCAATTATGCGCGACGGCGGAGATCAGTTGGAGGGCGCTCAATGGACTTGTCCACTTCCTCACGAAGTACGAGCTTGTGGACTATGATGAGGCTCAAGAGCGAGTCAAGCTTCAGGAGGATTTCGCGGATGTCCTTGTCGCCCTTGGAAGATCTGACTACACCATATAGACCCAGGATTTGGAAATGGGCATCGTCCATTGGCAAAGCGAGTCAAGCGATCAGTCGGGGGATCAGTTTCCAATATAGTCCTTCATCACATCAAGAATTCCCCAGTAGGTGGGTGTGAGTTGTCCAGATGTGTCGGAAAACCTCTGCGTGAAGAACCATTCAACAACTGGTATTCCCTTGCTTGAGGCATATCCAGAGATGTAAGACGCCCAGTTGACTTCGATACTACTTTGATTTGTACAGCCTGCCTTTTTCGGCTCAGTAGATCCCCATGTCTCAGTTATCCAGACTGACTTTCCCTTCTCTTTGGCAGATTGAACCGCCAAGTCGAGGAATTGTGTGCTGTCGTCTACCCCGCATTTGCCGTAAATGTCTAGTCCCATGATATCCAAATTAGGATCATCCGCAACCAACTGCCACATGTCAATAGTGAAGTTGCTCTTCCCGAAGCCATTTGCATTATCTGCAAAAGCGGTGGATGTTTCTGGCGAAATAGATTTCGTCAAGGCATTGAGCTCAAAACTAAGGGAGGCAAACTCGTTAATGGAGAGCTTGTTTGCATCTTTTATCATGGGGAGGTAATATCCTGGCTCCTTAATGGTAGTGAATACGTCTGGATGGTAACGAACGGTCCACATGGTTACCCTGTGTCCGAACAAGACCTTGAAATCTTCCCATAGGATGGGATTTTTGCGCAGACTTTCGGCTCCGGCATCAACCAGATGGAGTGAACCGTTGTTAGCCTTAATCCAAGACACTGCCTGATCTATGATTGCGATCTTGCTAGTCTGATTTTTTATCCATGGATCGAAATTCAGATGAATAGAGTAATAACTAACACCAATCTGTTTCAATGAGATTAACTCTTTCTCAACGCTTGACCACGTCGCGGTATTAATCTGGCCATAGCTTAGAGAATAGACTTTTGCCCCGTAGATTATCGGATTTGTTGCCGTGGAGCTAGTTGTTTGTCCAGTGTTCTCGCCAGGATAGGTTTGCGCGGCGATTGAAACTGGTGTTGATAGGAAGATAGCCAAGATCATGACGAGAGAAATTGTAACATTCTCCTTGTTGGAAACATTTCTGCTACGCCTTCTTTCCGTTTGCTGTTGTTTCTTATGTATCATTGGTATTGGTCGTTGATGTATGTCTGTTATAACACCCGTCGCAATAACAATCTAAAGCCCTTGTCCGGTTGCAAGACGTAGAGTGAAAATCAGTACAATGCCTATACTCTTGCTGAAATGCAACCTTCCTGAGGGTCTCCCCGATTTTGAAAAAAGGCTAGCCCATGATTTTGCTACTCATTACATGAGCGTTCACGGAACAAAACTCAACGACTAGATGGGGTATCTGAGCGGTAAGGGATTACTGGGAATTTTGTCGGGAAAGTGAATCGATGCGCTCGGGTCTTCATATGCCGAGCGCTATCACTTTTCTTTGAGATTGCGTGTCTAGATATGGAAGTCTACCACAGCTATTGCGTTTGCTTTCAGTGTGACCGTTACCGGTAGAACTTCGGGATGATCAAGTAGGTACACAGTAAAGTTTGCTGCTTTTCCAGTCTGTTTGTAGTTGTAGGAGTAGAACCCATCCTTATCTGTGGTCACTGTAGCCAATATGGCTCCACTCGATGTTAGGATCCTGACTTTGACATCCTGTACGGGGTTTCCATCAGCAGATAATGTGACAATGCCTGCAAAGCCTGGATCATGTTTGAAAATATTTTCGTTCTTCACTACACTGCTGCTGGTTATGTTTCCGCTGACCGAGAAGGTATGAGAGGCCAAGTTTGGAATGATAATCGCCGATGTGCTTGGA
>CAZXXP010000159.1:0-4247 GCA_964644785.1 uncultured Nitrosopumilales archaeon
TCTTCTCGATTCATGTGGGCAACTCAGGGGGTACGCTCAGATTGGCAAGATCACAATAACTTTTGATTAGGGGGAGGACTAGCCCAAGAACCGCCAAGGCTGGAGAAGGAAAAAAAAGATGGACTCCGGTGGAAAGTCCTCTGGTTAGTAAATCGGTCCAAGGGCCATGAAAGTGATAAAATATGTGTCGAATGGAGAATTACTGTGATATCATCAATAAATCTTGAGCTATTTTAAGAAAATCACGACAATTTCTAGGACAAACATTAAAACTATTCCGAGTGCCACGATAATCAACATAGTACGTCTGGGTCTGGATTTCGCCAACTCTCCTACCTGAGAAGAGAGTATTAGTTAAACTTCACATTTCTAGATTATTGCTCTAGAGCAGATTTCTATAACTATGATCCTATTTCCGGTATTCCGGAACCGAATTCCTTAATATACCATTGGTATCTACCATCACCTAGATTGGTGTTGAAGATGGCAACGATTCAAGAACAAATCGGCGGAATAGTTGAACCCTTCCCGAGGGCTAGAGAATTCCTAACGAGCTGGCCTGACTCGGGCTGCTTCCTACTTACTGGACCCAGTGGGGTAGGGAAATCAGTCCTCGCGCTGCAGTTCATCAATGATGCTCTCCTTGCGGGCAAGAAGGTGGTTGTAGTTCATACGAATGCTCCCTCTGAAACTCTAATGGAGCAAAGTAAGTCTATGTCCTTCGATCTTCAAGAGGCGAAAGAGAGAAATCAATTAGTCTTTGTCGACGTCTATTCTGGGCTGACTGGTCGACCATCGTCATCGCAAAATGTGATACAGGTACGGCAGGGCGCTAACCTAGCCGATGTAGTCCTTGCAATTGAGAAGATTTTAGAACAAACCAACGACTTTTGCTTTGTGCTAGACGATATTACCTCTCTTCTTCCTTTCTCAAGCTCAGGAGCGGCCTATCGATTCACACACGGGCTCGTTTCTAAGCTTCGCGTGCACAGGGCTAGAGGTCTCTTCATAGCAATTCCTCACATAATGGATTCAAAAATAGAGAGACTGTTCCCGTCTCTCTTTGATGGACACATGGAAATGAAGAGGGAAAGCGGTGAGAAGGGTATCAAAAGACTATTTAGACTCCGCTTTGTTCGAGGAGTGAGTCACAAGACGAACTGGGTGGAATTTAATATCAACAAAGGCGGAGTACACTTCGAGCATGAGAGCCGATGGTGAGTAGACTCGGCTCTCTTCTGCTAGTGTAGCCGTTTATTGTGCGAGTTGCCCATTTGGCATTATTGGCTTTCGAATTTATTAGCCCTCAATCCTTTAGTGTTGACCCCATATTCCACTGACTCAGAGGTAGGTCAAATCCCATATTTGACCGTCGTCCGTTCCGGAGATCTTACTCCGTGAAAGAATCCGGCCAAAGGATTGAGGGTGAGGACAGCCATCATTCATGTGACTAAAATAGTCTCTAAGAACTCAAATGGTACCACAGGCGTGTGGGGTCCGCCGCTAGCCGGGTTGAAAACTGGGCTGGGATTCCCGTCTCACAGGATCTTTCTGATGACTATGGATTATAAAGTACGGTGAAAGAATTGGTTCTAATAACTAAACTGGGTAAGACCCCCGCTTGTATATTAATGAGACAAAAACAGAAACTCCTCCAACACACTTAAGTTATCAGTACCGCGAGACTCAAGTCTAAGATAATGGGGCAAGGGCCGTTCAAACATAACTTGACAGAGATATCTAAAGGCTATCTAGAGGGAGAAAGACTAGCCAAGCTCTCCTCGTTTACGCTCGCAGGACTAGGGGTAGTGGAGATTGTGGCTGGAGTGTTCACGGGCAGCATCGGTCTTACGGCTGACGGGATAGACTCCTTGTCCGACGCCGTTGTCTCCTCTTTGATATGGCTTGGGCTAAGGATATCTCGGAAGGCGCCTGATAAGAGATTCCACTTTGGCTATTACAAGATCGAAAGCTTTGTCGCATTCGTGACAGCGATTGGGTTGATAGGGATCGGTGGAGCCCTCTTGTATCGATCCTATCTAGCTTTTCTAGATCCCAAGCCGCTCAATCTTCCTATCCTTGCCTTAGCGGTCTTACTCGTTGCGGGGACCATTTCCTTGTACAGGGCCCTTCAGATGAGGAGAATAGCGAAAAGATACAACATATCGTCTCTCAAGCTAGGTGCGAATAATGCCATCAAGGATGGCTCGGCCTCCTTTCTAGTCTTCTTCACAGTCTTAGCCTCCTCGATGGGCTTTCACCAAATGGACGCCGTCGGAGGGATGGCCGTCTCGCTCTTCATCTTTTTCGTTTCCTTTGTGGTGATTAGAGAAACATCGCTAGTGCTGTTAGACGCCTACCACAACCCTGTGCTAGTGGAGGAGATTAGGAAAATCGTTGAGGGGGAAGAGCAGGTAAAGGTGAAGGACATCCTGCTGAGGGCTGCGGGTCCGTATGTAGACGGCGAAATTCACATCGAGGTAGCCGGCTCAATGAAAGTGGCGGAGCTCGACAGGATCAAGACCGACATAGGAAACTCGGTAAACCAGAAGTTTAGCGGCATTCGTAGAGTCATCGTCACAGCCAAGGCTTCTAAAGAGCAAGAAGTCAGCACGAGTAAAGAGAACCAAAACGTGTAGATTCGGGTTCCAGCTTGATCTTACTATGTTTGAAATTCTAGTTCTCCGCAATCGCAAGCGCGCGCGCTGAATACATCTGGGTTCAGGTCCAATATTTATGTACGTCAAGCGTGACCAAGGAAGTCGATAAGAGCTTCTACAAGGCAGGCGAAAACGTAAAGAGCGCACTGGGCACAGAACGGGTCAACTTACACATTGCCTGATTTCAGAAAGGCGTAAAGTGACAACGGGTCAAGAGTCATGCGGACGAGATGTGTTTCTTGAATTCAGAAATAAATTGATCCATGGCTACTATATGACAAGCGTGACTGTCAGGTAAGACCATAACTTTCGCATTTGGGCCAACCAAGCCTGATAGAAGGTCGACCACTCCTGAGTTAAACCCCACCGAGTCCTTTCCCTTAACAAGAAGAACTGGTAGGTTGCGTAGTCTTTTGAGCCTCTTAACATCGTCCGAATGCTCAAGTACAGTATGAATGCTCCTAAGGGCAATTTTCAAAGAATTCCATACAGGCCATCTGGGCAATGTTCTAGGATCGGCACCTAGCGGCACTAGGCCGTTAATATTCAGGAACCTGATGAGATCCTCCTCACTTACGGGATCATGTAGTCCATAGAGAAGTTCCTTGAGACGCTTCTCCTCATCTGCGAATAGACCCTTCGGTTTCGCCACCCAATATGCAGCGGGTTCGATTAGTGTCAGAGTTCGCGTCCGCTCTGGATGATCTAGGGCAAAATCAAGTGATACTTCACCACCGTGAGACCACCCTACAAGATGGACCTGCTGGATACTGAGTTCGTCGAGAGTGTTTCTCAGTGCGTCACTTTCAACCCTCAAAGAATATCCGTTTGGAGTTTCTTGATTCTTCTCCGCTGATGCCATGTTCAGCAGCTGAACCCGAATTACCTTGTAATCCTTTGAAAGAATCTCGGCGTGAGGCTTCCAGCTTATCCAGCCGCTCAGACCTCCAGGAACAAGAACAACCGGTTCTCCACGATGTCTGCTTCCGCTAATTTCATATGGCATCTGGTTTGCCATTTCTACCTTCGGTTTGTCAGCCCTACAGGGAATATAAGTTGATTACTGCAGTTAATCCTTTGACATTATGGAGATTTGCGGGCGCAGTGGAACTAGTGTGCTTCCGACTCAGTTCTATAGATTTTCGTTGGGGCTTACCAGCAAAATATAGAATTTAGATGCGGGGGGTGGGATTCGCGCATTAATTTACTCGTAAATAATGGACGGAGCAGAACTAGGTGGGGCCCATGGGACGGGCCTTTACAGGTTCAACATGTGGATTTCCCGCTATTCGCGAAGAACCGCTTTGTGAAACAGCGCTCCCTCTAAACCGTTGGGTCTAACCTCTTGTACCCAAACCAGTAGATCTGTGGATAATAGAATGGTTTCGTTCTGCGCTATGAAGGTAACCGCAGCAGATTTGTTTTCTGTCTTTGTGCAGGCGAGTGCTGTAATATCCACGTCACCGACAACTTTAGCATTCTTCTGAACTTTCACACTTTCGGGCTTAATTAAGATGATAATACGAATAATAAAACGGGGTTTGCGCCAATTTCTTGGCGCAAGTCTTGCCTATGGTGTGATGCTGC
>CAZXXP010000160.1:0-4199 GCA_964644785.1 uncultured Nitrosopumilales archaeon
TCACTAGTATCATTTACAGCATCAATGATAAGTTTCAGCCAAGCTCAGCAAGCTGTAAATGTCAAGGAATTCAGACTGGTTCTGAACAATTTCGGGTACAATAGCACAAAAGGAGGACCAGATATTGCAGTGAATCAAGGCGATACTGTCAGAATTATTTTGACATCGGCAGTCACCACAAACCACGATTTCTCACTGGATGCCAACTCTCCCTCTCCATATAATGTCAAATCCAACAGAATAGCCACTCCTACAACGACAACAGTTGAATTTGTAGCTACATCTACGGGAACTTTCAAGTATTATTGCAGTGTTAGCCCCACTCACAGAGAAAGGGGATTGGAAGGGAACCTGATAGTAAGTGCTGTGGCTGCTCAAGCAGCTGTTCCGCCAAATCCAGCACCGGCTCCTCTACCACAACCCGTCCCAGCACCTCCACCACAACAACCAGCACGAGAACCAGCACCTGAGTATTCAGGAGTTGACTTAACTCTTGTTGCGGGTATAGTTGCAGTCGTAGTAGTGATAGGATTGGCTATAGCTTTGATGAAAAGGCGTAAGAGCTAAAGGTAATGCGGCAAAGTTGAAATAAAAGACGCAAATGCGTTTGCAGCAGGCCTCGGTAACTCAGCCCGGTCTAGAGTGCAGATCAATAGATCGCTCAATTGCCTTGTAAGCAAGATGTCGAGGGTTCAAATCCCTCCCGAGGCTCCTCTCTCGTTTTATCAATTCAGGATTTGCATCTTGCTTGGTGTCTAACAAGAGATTAGCGCGCGCTTCTGGGTTAATTTCTTAGTCTTTTCGACTACCCAAGTGTATTTAGAGACTCATGACTCGATTACGATCGATATCCCCTTTCAAGAATCAGGGTTTGCTACCCTTGAGTATTCAATATAATAGGCGGCCAAATGTTTTGTAGAGAGGGGGGGAGGTTCTGATGCTTGACTATTTCTCCCATGTGAGTAATGCCGTGGGATTAATGGGATTATTGGAATTTTCCCTAAGATGTCATCGTGTATTGTTGATTCTTAGTGTATGAATATAGTGTTCCGCAATCGGTGAAGTCTAGCACGCGCTGCGCTGACACCAAGGGGAGACCACGAGTAACGCAAGAATATCCTATGGTTAGATATTTGAAGCAGCATCTGCTTGAATATTCGTCCAGTTAACTGTGCCACATCGCTGACACCTTACTCCTATTTGCAAACTAGGGGTTGAAGCAAGAGCGCCACCCTCAACGTAATATATCCGGGCCTCCGTTCGAATCAGAATACGATTTTTACACTGGCTACATGATAACTCGCTCTCTTTGGGTTGCCGAATCCGCTCCATTACTCTTTATCGATTCTTCCAGCAATAAATGGTTGTTCGTTCTATGAATGTAAGTTTCAAAAATCTTGGTTCGTTCAATAGAATAATGAGCGGGTCGACTAACACATCCATGAAAAATAGACCTGCTTCCATCAAGAAAATTAGGGAGTTCATCTTTGGAGACCTCGATAAGACTATCGAATTAGATGTCATAAAGAGACCAAAAAGGTCGGAATCTTACGGCGCACACAATTACACGATTACCTTATCGCTCTGTTGTTATACCGAATCTTGCCGTAAGTTGATAGAAGGTGTGTCTTAGGGGGGTATTGTGCGCTGATTTCAACAACTAAGGTATTCAGAAGTCGGTGCTTTTCTACCTCAGATTCAAATCCCTCCCGAGGCTCCTTTTTGTATAGACTAAAACACTCTACGGGGGGTAACGCAGCCCCGGGCTGAGCGACAGTAGCAGAGTGCAATAGCCAATAAATAAACTGCAAGAATTAGGCTTTCTTTATGTGGTATCTCTTGATATCTTCCTTTGTATAGGTGCCCTGAGCGCCGCTCTTCCACCGGATTCTGACAACGAGCTGGCCGTCCTTCTCAGTATCCAATACTTCCACTATTCCGGCCGTCCCAAGCGTTGCTTGAACCTTGTCCCCTACGTTAAATGGCAGCTCCACGACGCCGCCATGTCGTAGAAGTGTGTTAAATCTCTTTTCCATCTTTCAGCATACGGGTTATATTCAACATGGTTTAAGGATTGGCAAATGGGAGATGACTTTCCAAAATGGGCCGCTGAAGAAATCTCTAAGGCCAAGTTAGTTGAAGCAGGAGCGGTAAAGCAGACGGGCTGCATATTGGAGATAGACGAAAAGGGTAGGAAAATAGACGTCCAGTTTTACGACCATCTCCCCGAAGGAAGGTACATCGTCACTCTTGAGCTAGATGAAAAGATAGATCTAATGAGCCTTAAGATGTCTACAAATTACATGTTCGACGTCAAGGCCTACGAAGCCAATTTGAGCGAGAAACTAGTAAAACTTCTCTGGGAGACTTACAAGGTGAAGATGGATTCGGTGCATAGATATGTACTAACTGGCTTGGAGGAGCTTGATATCAGTCCTGAAGGAGCAACAGCTAAACCCCTAGAAGAGGAAGAATAGCCAATAATTGCAGGATAAAAATTAGAGGCGCATAAAAGTCAGGATAATAGTCATGGACTGCGCAAACTACCCCAGAGTCGCGGAAAAAGCGCTGGAAGGTAAGGAAGGCATAAAATCAATAGGTGTTAATTTCCTGATGGATGCTGCTTACGTAGAGTTTGAGCCTGCAAAGATCAGCGAAGTTTCAATAAAGCAGGCTATCAAGAAAGCAGGATACGATTCCTTTATAGAACTCTAAGGCGGGAGCCTAAAGTCTTCTTTTACGGTCGTCAACACGATATGCGTATTCGTCCGCTCCACGAAGGGCATCGCAAGAAGTGCCTTTGTGAAATCGCTCAATTCCTCCCTGCTGCGGAACTTTGCTATAATCAGGGCATCAGTTAGGCCTGCCACATCATACACAGCACAGGCAACTGGCATCTTTGCTATCTCCGTTTCCATTTCAACCAGTTTCCCTTTAGAAACCGTAATCTCTGTAACTGCAGTTAGATCGTATCCAAGTTTTTCATGATCGAGGATCGCTGTGTAACTCCTTATCACGCCTACCGCTTCGAGTCTCTTCGTCCTTGACATTACGGTTCCTACCGCAATCCTCACCCGTCTGGCAACTTCTCTGTAGGAGAGCCTTGCATCTCGTAGATACTCTCGCAATATCTTGTTGTCAATTTCATCGAGTTCGACTTTGGCCATTTGTCCAATCCCGCTCCATAGCTAGGAACAACCCAAATATTATGGTAGTGTTTAGCGGTTCTGTTAACTTGACATAACATGAAGACCCATCTGAAGTCACCTCCAAGAAGTTCCTGGAAGTTATGTCAAAAAGGTGCAGAACTAGGAGCCGAGGATACTAGAATAGCATTTGCGCATACTTGCAACGGCTGTGAGATTAGGCAGGGACAAGGAAGAGAACGAAATCACAAGGAAGATTCATACAACACCATCATGTAGAGCAACGATTAAGCTAATGGACCATGTGCAGTCCAAAACAGTTAGGAGCGGGAGGGAGGTAGTGCTGTTAGCGGATTATGGCAAGGACTATGAAAATGTCGTACTGGTACTTGCTGGAAGGATAGAAGTTGAATTCGGCGTTAGAGAGAGCAAGAAGGAAATTGTGAAGGCGTTGATTGAAGAAGCGATGCGAAGGACTTCCCAAGAAGTCTGCGACAAGATTCCTGATGAGCGGTTCGACGAATTCTACGCCAATATGTATGCGTATGCAGTGCGAAATAATGGGGAAAGATACATTACAATAGAAAGAGCAACGGTTGAGAACCTAAGACAGACTGGAGCAGTATCATCAGTAGTCAAGGCCGTTGCTGGAGACGTAGATGATGAAACATTCCTTTCAGCAATAGAGATGTTAATTCATTCGATTGCCGTTTGCACCCTCGCTTTGTTGAGAGGAAGAACGGAGGCTAGATAATCAGGGAGAGGACAAATGAAGGACGAATGCGAAGGGTGTAGTGAAAGTGCTCGTAAGGAGTCTGAACGCTTATCCGATCTGCTGGGGAAAGATTTCATCGACAATTTGATCTACGGATTGTTCATCCCAGAAGGTATAGGGTCACAAGAGGAAGGCAATGTCAACAGCTTTGAGGATAGGGCTCTTGCCCGTTCTAACAGACTACCCTTTGCAGAATGAAGACAGGAGATAGCGTATAAAGCAATAATAGTAAATGAATAGAGTACTCTATTGCTAGAGTAGACGTCTTGCGTGATAGC
>CAZXXP010000161.1:0-4191 GCA_964644785.1 uncultured Nitrosopumilales archaeon
CAGAGAGTATCGTTGCTATCAGAACTCGGAAAGGATCCTCTTCGAGGCTTATCTGTCCGAGTGCTGTTTTATCCTCTAACCTTTCTACATGTATCATCCTCGCAACCGCATCGAGTATGTGATCTACGTCTGATAATCGCTGCTCCAAACAGCCCCAATCTACATGTTGAGCTTATAAGCAGAATTATTGGAGGCTAATTAGATGTCAACCGATGCCAAGTTCAAAGTAAATATCGTACAGAATGACAAACCCCAAAATATTCCAAAAGAGGTCACGACAGCTCTCAAGGGCATCGCGAGCCCAAAGAGGATGGGCAAGATGAAGAAGGAGTCCATATTCTGCCCTGTTGCCAAGGAGGAAAAACCCTTCTTGTGGTGCTTAGCCTGTAAGTCATTCCTCAGAAGGGTCAAAGGCGTAGTTGACTGTGCTGGAGGCCCAGCGGAACTGGACATCTAGTGCAGAGGAATAACTTCCTGTCCGTCCATATATTTGTGTAATATTTTAGGAATCAAGATGGAGCCATCTTTCTGCTGATGGTTCTCCATTATAGCTATCAAGGTCCTTTCGGTTGCAACTAAAGTGCTATTCAATGTATGACAAAGTATACTCTCCTCGTGAGGCTTGCGCCTGAACTTTATCCCAAGCCCTCTTGCCTGATAGTCGAGGCAATTGCTGCAGGAAACCACCTCTCTGTACGTATCCTGGCCAGGGAACCATGCTTCTATGTCATACGTCTTAGCTGCGACCTTGCCCATGTCGCCAGAAGAGAGCAGGACTACTCTGTACGGAATCTCCAAAGCTTGGAGTAGTTCCTCAGCATTTTTCAGCAACTTTTCATGTTCAGCCCATGATTCTTCTGGCTTGCAGAAGACAAACTGCTCGACTTTTTCGAACTGGTGCACTCTAAATATTCCTTTAGTATCTCTTCCATGAGCACCAGCTTCCTTTCTGAAGCATGGGCTTATTGCTGCGTATCGCGAAGGCAAGTCTGCCGATGCAAATATTGTACCAGCATGCATTGCAGCAATAGCATGCTCGGAAGTTCCAATAAGGTACAAATCTTCACCTTCCACTTTGTAAATGACATCCTCAAAATCCGAAAGGATGACTGCACCGCTTATCGACTCCCTGTTCAACATGTATGGCGGCTGAACCAACATGTAGCCTCTTCTTGAAATAAAGTCAAGGGCAAAAGAGATTACGGCGTAGTTCAGCCTCACAAGGTCTTTGTTAAGGAAATAAAACCTCGCACCAGAGGTCCTTGCGGCTCTCTCGGTGTCTATCAACCCAAGCTTCTCTCCAATCTCTATGTGGTCTTTGACTGGAAAGTTGAACGATGCATCACCCCATTTCCTTATTTCCATGTTGACAGTCTCATCATTCCCTGCTGGTACAGATTCATGGACTAGGTTAGGTAGTTTCATCATCAGAATCTGAATTTCTTGCTCGAGTTCCTTGATTCTTGCATCGGCCCTTTCAATTTCGGTGGAAACTTCCTTCATCCTCGCAATGTGAACATCGGCATTTTGCCCAGATTTCTTGGCCTTTGCAACTTCTATGGAGATTTTGTTCCTCTCTGCCTTCAATATTTGTGCTTTTGTTATGAGCGACCTTCTTTCCTCGTCCTGCCGAACAAGATTATCTAGGGGGAACTCCATCTTCCTTTTACCGAGCATGCTCTTGATCTGCTCTGGATGCTCCCTCAGCAGCTTGATGTCTATCAGCTAAGACCCTCCTAACGCTCCAACGGCCGCGGAAATGCCAGCAAGTACCTCGTCTACAGTGTTCAACAGTGTTTCCAACTTGCCGTTCGAATGGAACTCTATGTGGAGTTCGTCCCCTTTGACCGATTGTTTCATAGAAAGACCTTCTGGGAAATCAACATTGTCAGGCCTGAGAGCCTCTTCCACTGCTTTCGCTGCCCTGATGCTTCTAAAAGAAAAACAGAGTCTTACACTGGCATTACTCATAATTTTGAATTCACCTGCTTGACAAAGGCTTCAAGTCTTGAAATAGGTATCTTGGCTCCAGCGGAGGATTTTGTACCTCCTCCCCTTCCATTACACATTTTGGATACTTCCTGAAAGATTATTCCAAGATTGGAGAGTTCCCCACTTCCGCGCGTCTTTCTGGCTGAAACCTTGAATTGCCCACTCTCCGTTGCAGTTTTTACTATTAGAACCCTGCCTTGAAACCTCGATATCGAACTCAAGATAGTAGCAAGGGGGCTGAGCATGCTTTCATTCACTATGCCGTCTCCAGACAGATGTATCGATTTTGAATATTCCGTAACCCTCTCGTCATCACCCAGGAGCAACCTTACACATCTGTTTAGGACCTGCCTGTAGCTTGCTAGAAGTTTCTCCCCTTCATGCAGTGATTGATCTCTGTCGCCCATGCATATGGCCACTGCAACTCCAGCTTGACCCATTCTTGAACACGCGTCAAGCAAGACTCCAAACTCCCTTGCATCATGCAGAGGAGAGTGTTCATCTTCTTTGAGTAGGGTGTAGACGGTCCCAATCAGCTGCCCGAGAGCGCTCCCAGCTGCTGAAGATGTTTCAAGATACGGGAGTAATGCATCGACAAGTTTCTTCTTTTCATCGGCAGTTAGATCAGCAAGTGTTCTCCAGGCATCTTCCTTCTTCGGAGGTATGCCACACGACACCATGGTTGCCAAGCAAGCATCCCTGCTTCCTGTAAGGCCTACAATGTAAGGGTACAATGTGTTTGCCACTCCCTCGTAAACAGGTTTTGAATCCCTCCCGTAGAACATCAAGTCTATTGTTGATTCTACTTTATGGTTCAGCATGTTTTCCAGCGATGCCTTGTTCAGGCCAAGTAGCGAATGGTTCTCTCCTTGATCCTGATGGTCTGCTAAAGAGGCGACCAAGGTGAACCATTCGTTTTCGGACACAGAGCGGTCTATTTCGTATGCCAACAGATATGCCATGGATGTTGTAGTTGCATCTTCTCCTCCGTCAAAGCCGTGTTGAAAAGGGTTGAAGATGTTTTGGGATGATAGTTCATCCTCGCTGGTGGAATGATGGTCTATTATGACCCATTTGTCTCCAAGTATGCCCTTAGTTTCGCTGACCAGACCTGCTCCAACGTCACAGAAGAGATACAAGTCATAATCGTCCTCTTTGAGCTGCTGCAGTAGGCCAGAGCTTGCTTCCGAAACTACCCTGACCACGACCTTACCCCTTTTGCTCCGTATTGCCTTGGCCAGGAGGGTCGCTGCGCAGATACCGTCTGCATCGTAATTGCAGACTATGATTATCGATTTACCATCGTTGATTGACTGGAGAACTGTGGTGCCTAGCTCTCTGGCTCTTTGAATGAGCGCCTGCAAGTCTCCCATCGCATAGGTCTCTTCCTACGCAAGTTGGGCAACGACGGCGGAGTACTTCCATTTCTGCGGAATCATGTCTTTGCGCTTGTAGTACTTGGCAAGCCTATGAGCCTTAGCTTCAAGAAGCTCCAGTGATCTGACATTCTTCCTATCCCCTTTGTGAGTCTTCAGATGGCTTTGCAAATGCTGCGCCCTTCTAATAAGTTTCTCTAAATCTTCGGGTATTTCGGGTTTTATCTTCTTCTCCTGCAGAACATCTGTAATTGTCTTGCCAAGAACAGTCTTTACCCGAGGTACGTTGTGTTCATCACGGAGCCTCTGCCCTATTAGGCTCGAAGTCATTCCCTCTTTCGCCATCTTGACAATTGTGTTTTCTAGCTCTTCAGAGCTCAGGCTAATCCAATTCGGAGTCTTCTTTGACATCGGCCTAGTCGATTGTGACTTTCCGTGTCTATGAGCATGCATTCTAGCCATACCAGTTTCGCTCTTTGGAGGGCTGAGGTTTACAACATAAAGCTTGCTATTTGTGGGGTTGGAGTCTTCGGTTGATTAAGCCTGGAATTCAGCGGTCTTCGACTGAAACTATGCAGAACGTAAAAACACAAAGTATTTGTAAGCCATAAAGGTGAGCCGTAAAGACTAGAATCAATGCCGTTCGATAAAGGATCTCTAATACTTGCAAACTTCACCGAAAAGATCAAGGACACTGGTGAAGGAGTAGACTCTACCATTGAGGAGGATGCTAAGAAACTCGGGATTCATGACCCTACGAGGAAGTACGAACCGCGGCTAGTGGCTGTTGGCGATTCGTGGGTGCTTCAGGGAGTCGATGAAG
>CAZXXP010000162.1:0-4170 GCA_964644785.1 uncultured Nitrosopumilales archaeon
CCCAAAGAGTTCTTTGGATAAGAAGCAAGAGTGGTGTAAACCACGTTAAAATGGGCCGGAAGGAACCCTGTATTTAGAAGCAGGGAATCTCGAATTGAGGTTCGGGGTCGTCTGCACGAGCCTAGGGTTCATTTCACGTGGCGTGGCTTGTAGACGAATGCTTCCACAAGAAGCCTGACGTCTCTGGCTTCCTTCTTTGATTGCCTCCAGACCTCGTCCTTTCTCCCAGGAGGAAGCTTGTTCCAGTACTTCGCCTCATCGTCGGTGACCTCGAACACGTAGTATTCACCCTGCTTGAACGGCGGTTCTCGACCTTTCGCTACGATTGGCGCCGAACCGTCAGCCTTTACTCTAATTGAGGCCATGCGGTACCCCCAAAAGACCTCCATTTAAAAGAACTAGGTAGCAATCGTTCTTTGTGTCGCAATCAAACTTTAAGCGGTTCTTCTGTGACGGTTCACGAAGACCAAGTTTGGCGTATGAAGGAAAACGGGGGTGATGATCGTCGGCTGGCGGCTATCATCTTTACCGACATCGCATGATACACAACGCTGGCCCAAGCCAACCAATGCAAAGGGCTGAAAATCCTCGAAGAGTACCTGAGGCTATTACGGCCGATCTTCGCCAGGCACATGGACCGTGAGGTCAAGACGATAGGGGGCGCCTTCCTCGTGGAGTTCGCCTGCGCCCTAGAGGCGATGCAGTGTGCTGCTGAGTTCCAACGACTCGTCTCCGAGCGCAACGAAGGAGTTTCCAAGGACGACAAGCTCATAGTTCGGGTTGGGATTCACCCCGTAGAAGTCGTCCAAAGTGAGAACGACGTGTATGGGGACGCCGTGAACGTTGCTTCCCGGATAGAGCCGTTGGCGGAGCCGGGAGGAATGTGTATTAGCCAGTAGGTCTACGACCACATGAGGAACAAGGGAGGGCCGCAGATTGTCAGGCTCGGCCCGATTGAGTTGAAGAACGTCAAATTGCCGATAGAGATATACAAAATCATCCCTTCGTGGCAAGGGGTAGGAGTCTCGGAAGTGCGAGTAGGAAGGAACCGGGTGGCTGTCCTTCCCTTCGCGAAAATAAGCCCTGACCAGGCGGACGAGTACTTCGCAGAGGGCCGGACCGAGGATCATCTCAACGATGTAGAAGGTCAGAGAACTGAGCGTGATCTCCCACACATCCTTGATGCAGTACAAGGACAAGGCGATGTCGATTCCCGAGATCGGACGGGAGGTGAACGCGGGGACGATCCTGGAGGGATGCGTCCGCAAGGCGGGCGATAGGCTGAGGCTGAGCATCCAGATGATAGACGCAGTGGAGGACAAGCACGTATGGGCTGAGAACTACGACATAGAGATACGGGACATCTTCGCTGTCCAGAGCGTGAAACTGGTATTAGAGCCTGCCCTAACAGCTACCGAGAAGCAAACATTCAATCAAAACCTGCCTACATGGTTTGTGGTATTAGTTGACATCAAGATCACCGGCTGATCAAGGAGAAGTTAATTAGCGGGGCCGGGTGGGACTTGAATACAAACGGGTCAAGTCCAAGTCCATCAACTATCAAGTTAACAGAACCGATAAGGCCAAATATAGACCTAACAAACAAAAAAACTTCCCAGATATCAACGCATATTCATATCGAGCGGACCACAAAGATCCTTCACTTCTTTAATCACTCTCGGAATGTTTGCATCACTAACTCCTGCTGACTTTAGAATGTTCTTATTTTCAAGCAAGTGTCTGCACAGTATGGTCCCTTCGTTTAAGAGCGTACGTTTCTGAAAACCGTTTAGGTTAGTCAGACATGTGAGCGGGTGAAGACCCGAAATCTCTATCAAATTCTGCAAGCTTCTCTCAGGAGGATAACTCCATCCAACAACTTTCAATCCCACACAGGATGCATAACGGATGGCATCCGACGTGATCTTCGTATTGGTCACAAGCCAAGCTTCATGAATTTTTTGCGAATACCCAGGTTGTAATTTCCATTTCGCTTCGATGTCTTCAAACCGTGCCTGAATATATAAGGCAACTTTAACGTCAGATTTTATTCCCTGCGAATTATGAAACTTGCACTCTACCATAATGTGCTTGTCGCTTTTCTCTGCGAGCACATCGACTTCATGCAATACACAACGTCCTCGTACGGTTCTGCCAACCTCGACTTTGAAACCCATTGATTTCAATAACTCGCCCACAAATCTTTCAAAAATGTAACCTGCAGGACCTAGATCCATTATCGCTCTCTTCAGATGGTACCGTCCTGCAGAGGAAGGATATCTTTTCTTGAGCATTGAGAAAGCACGCCTGTATACGTCAGAGGTCCTCATTCCGTCTCTTAGTTCACTAAGAATGTGTTCAACAACCTCGTCTATGATTGCGCGAGGAGCTAATGACCTTTCTAATGAACGCCTGAGTTTCTTTTCAGAGAAAAGTTCTCGTTCCCCTGAGGCTTTGGTAATTATTACTCCGCCGTTATTCACAGTCGATTTACTTTATTTTGTTTTATTTAACTGAGTTCTGACATCGTAGCCAAATATGACTCCGTACTTTAAGATAAAGTGTGGACTAGAGAAACGGGCCCGGTGGGATTTGAACACAAACGGGTTCAGGTCCTAGGTATTTTGGAATTGGGTGCAGTTGCGGTCTATGTGAAAAAATGGCATGTCGTTCGTGCCGCTGTAGCTCAGAGTGCGCGCACCCAGTATTTCGGAAGGGACAGAATGTATGATGACCTCCCTGTGAACTGTATTTTCCTTACTTCGTCCTTTAGTTTCTCCTTCATTTGAGCATCTATATAGTTTGATGTTGAGCATATATATCATTTGCATTATATATATATAGAGAATTGCTTTCGTATTGAAACCGATGTATGAATGAACAGTCGCAGAAATGAAACAGCAGTAAGTAATATTGTTATTGTTGGCGTTCTCGCAGCAGTAGTTGTTATTGCAGGCGTAGGAATTTTCTTGATGACATCGCAAACACAACCACAATCAGCTCAACCGCCAGCACCACAACCATCAAAGGAATATCTGATAAACGGAGCAGGAGCAACATTCCCATATCCTCTACTTTCAGCGATGACAGTCAATTATAACAGCCAACATCCCTATATCAAGTTCAACTACCAGTCAATAGGTAGCGGCGGAGGGATAAGGCAGCACACTGAAAAGACCGTAGACTTTGGTGCCTCTGATGCACCGCTTAATGCCGCGCAAAGAGACGCAGCACCAAATACATTGCACATACCAATAACGATAGGTTCAGTGCTATTCGCATACAACATACCAAAGATAGACAAGGGCATGAAGATCACGGGCCCAGTCATAGCCGACATCTTCCTACTGAAGATCAAAAAATGGAACGACCCAGCAATCCAAGCCTTGAACCCCGGTTTGCAATTACCTGACAAGGACATTCTAGTCGTCCATAGGTCGGATGGCTCTGGGACATCATTCGTATGGACAAGCTATCTCTCATCAGTCAGCCCAGAATGGAAAGAGAAGGTCGGTGCAGGAACAGCTGTTCAATGGCCAGGGGGTCTAGGTGCTGCAGGCAACGAAGGCGTAGCAGGCGTAGTGAGGGGAACAGAATACACCGTAGGATACGTGGAACTTGCCTATGCAGTGACAAACAAGATGGCCTATGCCTTTGTGAAGAACCCTGCAGGCAGTTTTGTTGAGCCTACACCTGATTCGCTTGGAGCAGCCGTAGCAGCTCAGAGCACGTCCTTGCCAACAGGAGATGCCAGCTGGACTTCAGTAAGCCTTCTCAACTCACCCAGAGCTGACGCATACCCAATTGTAAGTTTCAGCTACTTGCTCATCTACAAGGATCTTTCCGTGCTGAAGGGAATGGACAAGGAAAAGGCCAAGGCGCTGCTTGAATTCTTGCTATGGGCAACCAAAGACGGACAGGCATTTGCATCAACGCTGACCTACGTGCCGCTACCTGCAGCTATAGCAGCGCTGGACGAAAAGACGGTCAAGTCGATAACATTTAATGGCGAGGCTCTGGTAAACTAGACATATGGTGTCGCTTACGTGACACCTCTCATGTCTCCTTTTTTCACTTAGTTGAAGATGGTGACAAGCGATAGCGTTGAAAAGAAACCTGTCGGGCGATAGAATCTTCAAATTAATAGCAGCTGTGCTCGCCTCCTCAGTA
>CAZXXP010000163.1:0-247 GCA_964644785.1 uncultured Nitrosopumilales archaeon
ATCCTGAAGCATGTTGCAGAATGACAAAGGCAGATATGGCCAAGCCATGGATGACTTACCCAAGCAAAGATCCGTTCTTGGCAAGCTGCCCTCTGGTATGTTTGGAGTCTGACTTCGCATATGATGGAAAGCGTGTCTACGTGGCTACCTTCAACTTGTATGGTTATCGTGCAGAGACCTCCGTTCTTCCCTATGGGAATAACGGAAGAGGGCTACCACTTCCTGCAGGCTTCGACGCTGGAGCCAA
>CAZXXP010000163.1:257-3816 GCA_964644785.1 uncultured Nitrosopumilales archaeon
TGTTAATACAGGCAAGAGGCTCTGGACATACCGGGTAGAGGGTGTAACGTATCGAGGGGGTCTTCTAGTAACGGGAGGAATGGTGGTTGCTTACGCCAACGATGGGAATCTCAAATTCATTGATGCGGAAACTGGTAAACTGCTGCACGAGAAGTTCTTTGGACTTCCGGTTGGAGTTATGCCTACCGTAGGGGCTACAAAGGATGGAAAGATGCGGATCTTCGCGCATGTTGGCGGAGGAGGTGGATATCTATCTGGTGCTGGAGCTTCAACTCTCGCGGGGAGCCTTATGGTATTCGGTCTGCCTGATAAGCTACCACAGCCTCAAGTCATAACCAAGGAAGTCATAAAAGAAGTGATCAAGGAAGTTCCAGGTAAGGAAGTCATAAAGGAAGTACCCAAGGAAGTGATCAAGGAAGTAGTAAAGGAAGTGGTTAAAGAGGTGCCAAAAGAAGTCATTAGGGAAGTGATCAAGGAAGTTCCAGGTAAGGAAGTCATAAAGGAAGTCATAAAGGAAGTACCCAAGGAAGTAGTGAAGACAGTAACCGTAGAAACTATCAGTCCTATATCCTATGCTGCTATAGGCATTGGAGTTGTGCTGGTAGTAGTAGCTGGAGTACTATTCAGCAGAAGGAAGAAGGTATAGATTCGATGGCCTTGCTTTAAGCAAGGCTCTCTCCTTTTTCTCAGCCATAGAACTTCGGCCACGCTGTATCAAGCAATTGTTCGTCAATCAACGAAAATTAAATTAACATCTAGCTAATTATAAAAGCGTTAGAACCCATGAGATTTGTCGGGGCAGGTGAATGGTGCTAGGGGAGATCCTTGGACGTTCCAGTCGAGTCATGAAACACACTTGCCCCATTATGATGAATGAGCTCATTAACTTATCTATTCGTCAGGATCCCCTTAGTGACTATTCCGTGGATGCGTTAGATGTGCAGGCTCTGGGAGTGGTTTCGTCATTTAGTTTCAGATTTAGATGTGTTGGAATAAAGCCCGAATTCCAAAGTTCGACAGTTGACGATGATAAACCTACTGATTGTCATGATTTATATACAAAACAGATAGACTCAGGTTCATGGCTCGAAAATTAGCGGCCTTGAGTCTGATTGTGGCGGCAGTGCTATTAGCTTCATCGTTAATGGCAGCACTAATTCCCCGTGTTAACGCATTCGATCCTGGAGGCCCTCCTGTCGGAGGCGCAGCTCCTTCAGTAGTTACGGGTAACTGGGAATTCATCAACTATCAACCAACTGGTGGTAGTTACAGCCCTCAAAACCAAATTAACAAGGATAATGCACAGTATCTAGAGACAAAATGGATATTTCCATTTCCGCATGCGGCGATTGGCCCGTTAGGAGCCGAGGGCTTTGGAACAAGGGCACCAAGCCTCATAGTGGATGGCGGATTGTATCAGGTAACGGAGGATAGAAGGATTTTTGCAATGGACGCTGGGACTGGTAGGATGTTGTGGATGAATGATTTCGGATACAAAATCGATTCAAAGAAAATTGCGACGGATTTTCCTTTCATGAATCCATTAATCGGCCAAACACATGTGCACGCGATGAACTACTACCGACAGTTCGGATGGCTCATTCCACAAGTTAAGGATTGCATCATCTACGCTGTAGATGCGAAGACCGGAAATACGGCCTGGGCTATGATGCCTGATATAACCTGTGGAACTAGAGCGGAGTTCGGCGATCCAACCAAGGATATACTTGGGACAATAGATGGAGGATATCAGGGATGGCTCTCTGGACACGCGCATCCCCCGCAATTCTTTGGCAATATAATGTTCGTTCCAATGGGAGGCTCTAGCGGTAATGGTGGAAGGAACTTCGTAACCGCCTTTGACATGACTAATCCCCAGAGCCCCAAGCGATTATACAGAGAATTCCTACAACCTCCGCCTCAAGGTGATCCAGAATTCGCCATAAAGGAGTGTGCCAAGGTCAATGGTAATGGATGGTACTTCGAGTATCCGAGATATTTGGAGGGTATTAATCATCCGGCAAGAGACAGAGCTCCATCATATCAAGCAACAAAATGCACTGAAGTCCCGGCTGATGTTCTAAGAAACGAAGGGATTGATCTAGTACCTGGATCGCCAACGTTTGGAAAGATGCATACAGCTACCCAGCAAGGTTCAGCTGTATGGGGTACCTATCCATTAGACCCTGAGACAGGAATAGTGTATCTGGGATGGGGTGATCAGGGACCATACACGAATCTCACAAACAGATATGGCACAGGTCTACACGGAAGCGGATTTACCGCACACGATGTCAAAACTGGAAAGATGGTCTGGTGGTACCAGTCCGTCGTTCATGATCTATGGGACTATGACTGCTCATGGTCAGGGATACTGGGCCAAGTACAAGGAAAGAAAGCATACATCAAAGGATGCAAGGATGGAATTGTACGTGCGTTAGATGCAGCAACTGGTCAACCATTCTGGACATTTGATCCTCCAACCATTCGAAGGGATGTAGGCATGAACTACGGTGTTGACAAGAACAACAATCCAAAAGGTGCGGATGCCTGCTGCAGACTTACAAAAGCGGACTTGGGCAAGCCATGGATGCATTATCCCAGCAAGGAAGCCGTACTATTAACTTGCTACACGACATGCTTGGAGTCTGACATTGCCTATGATGGGAAGAGAGTCTACATAGGGTCATTCAATGCACTTGTAAATCAAAGAGTTACGAACGTGGTAAAGTCAGGTAACCAGGGGATAGGTGCTTTGGGTGGCGGCCCTAATGCACAGCTGAACCCGGAATTCACCAACAACACACAATACAAGCAGTTGACTAATACCAACATATGGGCAGTAGATGTCAATACAGGAAAAGGGGTATGGACCCTTAGACAAGAACAGAATTCGTTCAGAGGGGGCCTTAGCGTTACAGGCGGTATGGTCATCGTATACGGAGGAGACGGTAATCTCATCTTCGTTGACGCGGAAACTGGAAAGTTGATCACACAGAAGGTCTGGGGATTCCCGGTGCGTGTCATGCCCACAGTTGGAGCCTCAAAGGACGGTAAGATGAAGATCTTCCTCTCTGTTGGTAGTACTGGAGCAGTAAGGGCCGCTTGGCAGCAGCCCGCCGACGGAGCCCTTGTTGCACTAGGACTGCCTGATCAAATACCGCAACCACAGGTGATAACTAAAGAAGTCGTCAAAGAGGTCATCAAAGAAGTACCTAAAGAAGTAATCAAAGAGGTCATCAAAGAAGTACCAAAGGAAGTCATAAAGGAAGTACCAAAGGAAGTGGTGAAAACTGTCACAGTCGAGACGGTGGGTCCGATAACATATGCCGCAATAGGTATTGCAGTGATAGCCATAGTTATCGCTGGGGTAGTCTTCACGAGAAGAAAGAAGGTATAGACCAAATGGCCTTGCGTCGGCAAGGCACCATATTCTTTTTGCAGCCCGCCTCTCTACACGGTCTGTAAGGACGCAAAAACCTGCTTCAGCTGAAACTGCATCTACCACTTGCTTTGAGGTTTATCGAGTTCTACAATCGACGAAGTAACGATAACCGCT
>CAZXXP010000163.1:3826-4056 GCA_964644785.1 uncultured Nitrosopumilales archaeon
GAAGAGAGGAGGCTAGGGGCATGGTGAGCAGGGAGATCCTGCTACGTCTCAGTAATTTTCCGGTCGAGTCATGAAACACTCTTAGCCTTCCTCCTCATTAGCTCGGTATTAAGCGTGAATGGCGGCAATCGTGGGAGGATGGATTTCCTCTACGCGATAATTCTAGGACGATAATGGCGAATATCAGACTGGACGACGACCGCTTTTGTCCGTAATCCTTTGATAACGGA
>CAZXXP010000164.1:0-3961 GCA_964644785.1 uncultured Nitrosopumilales archaeon
TTTCCATTGACTTTCTTGCATTGGTTAATGGCCCAATCAGGATCTCCATTAGGAAGAGGAGGTGAAGTGAACTCCCTGTAGAGTTTCTTTGGATTTGCAGGATCAGTCATGTCAAATGCTGTGACAAAATTTCGACCTCCAGCGCCACTAGCACCAGCTACCGGGAAGAACATTATGTTGCCGAGGAATTGAGGAGGATGTGTATGTATACCCGACATGTATCCTTGGACACCAAGAGTTCCAACAATTCCTTTCGTCGGATCACCAAATTCCGCGGTTGTGCCGCATATCTGCTCTGTTGTTAGGGTCCAGACAGTCTTGCCCGTCTTTGCATCTACCGCATAGAGGTTGCACGAACCTAGTGAAACAGGCATCAGCCAACCCTTTTCTCTGACGTAATTAATCGCATGGCCATGTTGTAGAGGTCTCTGAAGGAAAGGATATTTCGCTAAGAGACCATTAGCGTCCAACGCTGTTCCATATGTGTTATTCCAAATGAGTTTACCACTTCCTGCGTCGACGGCTAGAATCCTCCTATCACTCATCTGAACGTAAGCAATACCATCCACTATGATAACGGGTGTTCCAGAACCTACCTGTGCCGCCCCTAGGTTACTAGAGATAGGATTTACTGTATATGGATAAATCCACTTTGTTTCAAGATATTGCACATTACTTGGATTGATCTGTGTCTGAGGACTATAGCTACCACCGGTAGGCTGATAGTTCACATACTCCCAGTTTCCTGTCGGTACTGTTGGAGCCGCTCCTCCTACTGGAGGGCCTCCAGGGTCAAATGCACTAACCTTTGAGGACGCTAGTATTGCTACAGATGATGCCAGTAGAATTGCCGCCGTTAACAGACTCAACAGAGACATCCGTTTAGTCATGGTCGTTAGCAAGACTGCTCCAAATATAAACATAATGATGGCAACCCCCTAATCCTGTTGCTGCTATGCCATCCATAGAACAAACCGTTTGCCAACGCCTTGTCAAATTTAACAATTAGGGGTGGGATTAATCGATCCCACCCCATGGGCTTTCAATATCTATCCATTGGACATCTGCCGTATGATTTTGAAAAGTTAAGCGCGAGCTCGTGCAGGGAAAGCAAATGATCGAGTGTGGATTACCAAATTGTTGGCGCAGGGTCTATCTCGTTATATCTTGGGACTCCCTAAGCTAGTGCAATATTTTCAAAAAGGGATATGACTCTGGGATAGAAATACAATATGACCTTCTTCCTGATAGGTAATGTTTGTTCGTTACCTGCCAAAGGATAAATTGATAGTCTCATGGATTCGAGTCGTGTGTTAGGCTATGAGTCTGGCAGTAGAAGTGGAAAACCTCATCAAAGACTTCGGGAGTACTCGTGCTCTCGATAGTCTGAGTTTTTCTGTAGCAACGGGGGAAATCCTTGGGCTGATTGGTCCTAACGGTGCGGGTAAGACTACTGCGCTAAGAATCCTTGGGACAATCTTGACCCCCACCTCTGGGAAAGCTATGGTTTTTGGCCGCAGTGTTACAGAAGAGGCAGCCGAGGTCAGACGGCTGATCACTTATCTGCCTGAGGAGGCAGGTGCGTACAGAAACCTATCGGGGGAGGAGTACCTCCGACTGATGGCACAGCTCTACACTGGAAAAAATTTGAAATCGGTGTTCGAGTTTGGTGCCGAGGTTTCCGGTCTCGGTGGGCGGCTCAGAGATAGGACCAAAACATACAGCAAGGGGATGAAAAGACGGTTACTGCTGGCCAGAGCTCTCATGGTGAAGCCAAGCCTCGCAATACTCGACGAACCTACAAGCGGTCTAGACGTGGTTCACGCATACCACGTAAGAAAGATCATCAAAGAATCTGCGGAAAACCACGGCGTTACGATACTACTGTCAAGCCACAACATGCTAGAAGTCGAATACCTATGTAACCGAACGATTTTCATTGACAACGGAAGGGCGATAGCAAGCGGCTCTCCGTCAGAGCTCAAGTCGAAATACGAAGCGAAAAACCTTGAGGAGGTCTTTATGAGGGTAAGAGAACTTGCCTAGTGCACTCATCGCTCTATCAATCAAAGAGATTAAGGAAATGCTCAGAGATCGCAGAATACTCCTAGGTATGATCGTAGTGCCGCTTCTAATGTTTCCACTTATGGGTGGAGCAATAAGTACCTCTGTCAGATCAGTCGAAGAATCAACCAAAAACGTAAATCTTGCAGTCGTCAACCTTGACGAAGGAAGCGGAGCAACAGAGTTCATCGCCTTCCTACGATCCCATCCAGGTGTGCATGTGAACATGAGCCGGAGCGTCGAAGAAGCTATAGGCCCAGAGAGCAAGGTGACTGTTTCCATAGTCATACCGAATGGGTTCAGCGCCAACCTGACACATGGCAAGGTTGGCAACTTGGAGTTACACACGCTTCTACGTTCTTTAGACCTTTCAGAGTCAGCTACATCTTCTAGAGTAGGGTCGCTTGTGACCGCCTACGGAAAAAATCTGCTGCTTGAGAATATAAGGAAAGAAATGCCGACCAGAGATCCAGCGTCGCTCCTGAATCCCGTAAGCCTCTCATACACAACTCAAATCAAAGATAGGTCTGTAAACATCAACCCACAAACTCTCGGTCAAGTTATTACTGCGCAGTCCATAATGATACCGATCATCATAATGATACTGCTAATCTTTGCGATGCAGATAGCTGCTACGTCGATGGCTATGGAGAAGGAGGAGAAGACCATAGAAACTATCATAACCCTCCCAGTCAGTAGGCTTTCCATACTGGCGTCGAAGCTCGCAGGATCGGTCTTCGTTTCAGCCGTAGCAGCCGGCGCCTACATGATAGGCTTCACATCCTATGTGGGGTCGATAATGAACTTTGGAGGAACCGGGTTGAATATAGACCTAGCCAGCCTAGGACTAGCCTACACCCCTACTGCACTGCTCCTATTCGGTATTTCGCTCTTCATGAGTCTAGTGGCGGGCCTAGCGTTAGCCGTCTCGATCTCCGTCTTCTCCGAAGATGTTAGGGGAGCCCAATCCCTTGTCGGAGTATTGACGATACCGATAATCCTACCGGCGATTATCCTAATCGTTTCAGACATCAAGAGCCTGCCTCTTACCCTTCAGATATTGCTTTACGCTATCCCCTTCTCTCACCCAATAATAGCCGCCAAAGCAGCCCTCCTAGGCGACTACCTCACGATAATTTTGGGCATAGGCTACACCGGGATCTTCACCTTGGGCGTCTTATATATAGCCGCAAGAATCTTCACGACTGAAAAAATAGTAACGGCGAAGTTAGCCACTAAGATGTTACGACTCCGTAGATAGAATCACCAAAAGAAATGACAAAAGAACTCTGGAACTCAATATGCGACCAGATGACAACTAGATAATGGAAGGTTAGCCAAGGTAATGGATCCTGCCTCACCGATGTTCTCACGATAGTCCGTCGATTAGCACCCAATCGTAGATGGCTGTCAAGCGCTAGCGACTATTCCATGGATTGCAAGCTTGAAGTATAGGGGAAGCTGTCGCAGAACTGGTTCAGTTTGGTCTTCAGGATACCCGAAACGGGGAGACATTTTCAATCAGATACGGAGTTGAACGTTCCTAAGAAGTACCTGATTTCCGATATCCCGACTGATGGGAACTCTTGGAAGTAGGGCCGTTTGAAAGAGTATTTCCAAAGGATGTTGAGGCTAGGTTTGATGGGTGCGTATAGTCCGCATACAGAGCCGCAACCGACTTGCTGAGATAAGAAAGAGATGGGATTCAGACCTATAGTGGGATGTTCACCCCCGCATTGATATTCGATATTTTACCTGTAAGCCCAAACCCATATGCATGTCTTGCTCGCTATCTACAATCAATCCCAGAACAAGGCTTAAGGGCTACATGCATCAATACACGACGTTTGCCTGTCTGCCCTAAATGTCACAAGGTTGTCAAGAATCTTGGGAAGCA
>CAZXXP010000165.1:0-3948 GCA_964644785.1 uncultured Nitrosopumilales archaeon
CCCGCAGACGGAAGGTGTTCTCTCTGCCTTGGATCTTCTTGATGTCGTGTCGCTTCAGACTGAATGGATAGTCAGTCAAGTCCTCCTGAGCTGAGATTACTTTGGATTTTGCCTTATACTCTAAATCCTGTAGGAACTTGTTCGCCTTTCGGCTCAGAATAACGCTAAACAATGACCGCTAGCCACTTTTGGCCTTTTGTAAAGTAACAAATTTACCACGCTTAACCTCTCCCAAGGCTTCGCTATCTTTTCCGTCGAGCTCAATCCCTTCAGGAATCTTCTGCTTTTCAACGAATACTTTCCTTCGCACCGTAAGTGCACCTGCTAATTCTTTTTTCGTTTCAGCCTCTTTTACAAATAGCCCGGGCATAAGCAGCTATCCCCTGCACGCTTATGGTCATTGTTGGAATCAAAGATATCTGGATATTAGTTGGAAACTACTAATTTGTCCGTCATATCGAACACCCGGGTCGGCTTAGAGAAAGAGCTTCTGCTACAAAGCATATATTCCTGCAATGTGATTATGTTAGGATGTCAGAGTCAAAGGAGAACAGGTCCATTCCATCTTACCTTGCTGAGTTTCTTTTCATGCATTACCCAAGGCCGATTTTTTGGGGCTGGGGGATGACTGGCTAGTCGGTAAAACGAGCGCATCAACAAAAGGGAGCCAATAACCGAATAACGCAAACAAACCAAAGAAAAGAGGCAACAGAAAAACGTGACAAAGAGGATTCTCGGAAAGTCAATAACGGAATAACAGCTAGTATCAAGGAAATCTTTGCCTGGTGCCAAGTATTAACTGCCGAAGGTAGGACGAAAGGTCATCCATACTTATGGCCTCAATCGGTCAGACGTCTTGCACAATCACTTGAACTATCCAGTAGAGGTTTATACGCACTTAACGGATGGTTGGGTGTTGGAAAGAGTCAAGCGCTAATAGCGCTTAAGGATGAACTTTCAGCAAAGAAAATCCTGACCCTGTACATAAAGATTGAAGAGAGGGCAGGACTCACCGAATCTATAGAGAGGCAGTTTCAGGGCGATCTTCGAAAATATGAAAAAGAAGAGGCCTTAGGGGAACTCGCGGGTCTAACATCCTTTAGTCCTGCAAGACCTTCCATGCATAGGCCGGATCAGGTCATGAACCGTATGGATAGGGCTTTAGCACCTATTGCTCTCATAGGAGCGAAGAACCCATCCGTAGCAGACCTTGATCGGGCATACAAGTTTCTTCCCAGAGTCACCATTAGGAGAGTCAAGGAGAACGCCTTTAGATCTTATCTCAGAGACTCCCGAATACTGCTAATCGATCTTCCAGACTATCCGAGAGGAGGCAAGCAGGTTATGAGCAGGGACCTAGATGATATACAACAGTTATGGAATAGTCTTGCCCTTCAGGGTTGGAATGGAAATATAGTAATCTCTCTACAGCGGGAGCTGCTGGGCGAAGAAGGCGTAAGTCACTATCTCTTGGGAAAGACCTTCATTTACGAGATAAAGCCGTTTTCCTCCACCGAAATCCTAAAGCTCTACAAGATGAAGTGGAACAGCACTTCGCCATTTACCGAGGAGGCTTTGAAATACGTATGTGCTAGGGCGAGAGGAATCACTAGAAGATGGCTCAGGTATCTGGGAATAATTCTACAATCATGGCTTCTGGATGAAAGAAAGGCAACTCCCATAGACATGAAAGATGTGTCGCAGTACCTGCCTATGGACGAAGTAGCAAGGGACATGGGTGCAGAGCTCAACCATGTATTTAGGAAGAGCCCAGAAGGCAGGAAGAATGCTATGGCTATCATTACTCTTGTTAATTCGGCTGATAAACCTCTTAATCAGAAGCAAGTTGCCTCGACGCTCGGGATCGGGGAGATGGAATGCTCTAGGGTAGTGGGTAAACTGGAGGATTATGGTTATCTGAAGAGGGAAAAGACCAAGAAAGGGAACCTCCTCAAAACTTTATTCTAGGCAGGCCATCGATACTGGAGGACAATCGCGGAATGATCCACGTTTCCTTTATCAGGATATTTATCGGTCAAATTCAAGGTTTTGGCCAACAGTCGCTTCCAGACGTGCTCTAGGTAATTTGATGCCGTCTGATTCCTATGTCTCTCAAACTTCTGTTGGATCAAGCCGCTTAACTCCCTCCCTGCCCAGCTTGTCGTATGCTCTGTCGAAGCTCACTATTATTTCTCTTTCAACTTTCGACACCGCAGCATGGAAGCTACCAAAGAAGGACAACCTGAATTCAGATTCGAGCCGGCGAGCTTCCGAATGATACTTTGGCCTGTCGTGCAATGTCCTGATGGAACATGAATCAAATAGTGCACTCAGGTCATTAGTGAAATTACCGAATTCCTTAATCTCGAGCTTTCCTGCTCTCGCAAGGAGGTTTACCTCAAGGAGTGAGTAAGGTGATAGCGATAGTGCTTCATGGTTAAGCACCTTCAGAGCAGATACTCTAGCTGGATCCTTGGGATTTACGGCGGCTAGGAGGACATCTGTTTCGATGAGCAATTTGTGTCACAGAACTTATGTCTGCTTAAGTAATTCCTGTTCTGCAGCTTTCCTAAGTTTGGGCAGAGCCTCCTCAACACTTCTGAAGCTGAATCTCACCCCGTTCGACAGCCGATCCAGAATGCGTTCAACTGGTTCGAGCATGATTATCCCATCTTCGATTGTGGCACTGACTTTGTCTTTTATGCCGAGTTTCTCGCGAACTTCCTTGGGAATCTGAATTCTTCCCTTGGAATCCAACTTCAAGACAAGCCTCTTCATCCCACTTTCTAACACCCGAGTGGGATTTAAACTAATCGAATTATGCACCGGAAGGTCGGCGGGTCTACCGTGAGGCCTAGGGTCTGAATCTCTGGCAATTCGAATCTTGCAAAGGAAAAGGTGTGAGTCAGCCTATTGATCAACTGCTCAGGACGAATTCCTTCCGGCCCACATGCGAATCTCATCGAATCCATGTATCCTTGTCTTAATGCTTACCGTCTTCACGCACCTTTGCGAGTCTTCTGGGCTTTGAAGTCGGCGACAATACCTTGTACCTCCTTGTCACGAGAATGGTCAAGGAGAAGGACTTCAGACTAGCCTATCTGTTTCCCCTTGAGAATACCAAGATCTACCAGGTCTTTTGCCTCAGGTCCTGTAAGATTGGCTGTCAAGCGCACCCTGCGTGCCACCCCATCAAAATTGAAAGATGGTTTGGGCAAAAATGGTTTGGAATATGTGATAATTCGGCTGGAAGTTCCGAGTGCTAGAGCCTTAAAGGCCTGACCAGATGAAATGTTCCGAAGTGGTGGGCCTGGTGGGATCTGACTACAAATGGGTTCAAGTCCCCCTACTCGTGTAGTTTCGGCTCCCTTGCTATCCTGCCTATCTCTTTCTTCATGTACGCGTTTGCACAGTTGACCCTTGCTCTCAAACGGTCCCCCCTCTCCCTTCAATGATGTGATTTCTGAACCTTTAGCGCGCGCGAGTAACAGCAGTTGTGAGGCTAGACATGGGGTTGATATAGCGACACGGCCCTCGTAGAGCAGACAAAAATAACCATTCCCATGGATTACCGTTGGTAGACCTGACTGCGAGGCTCGAGGGCAAAGAGAACAATCTCCTTCTCGTCCTCCTTAATCGAATAAAGGATCCCATGATTGCCGAATCGAGCACTTCTAAGGTCCTGATACCTTCCCCGAAGCTGTTTGAAGGAATATGGTTCCTGAACGATCGCTTTGAGCGTTTCACGAGCCCTCAACTGGTCGTCGCGGGAAAGACGTTTGAGTCCACGGAGGAAGTTTGATGTTGATATCAGAGCATAGGTCATTTAGGAGGCTCAATATCTGTGAACAATGCATCAACGCTTGAGTATTTTTTGTAGCGGCCTTCCTTCAAATCCTTCAATCCACGCTCGATACTCAGCAAAAGCCTTTTGTCACTCAGAATTTC
>CAZXXP010000166.1:0-3847 GCA_964644785.1 uncultured Nitrosopumilales archaeon
ATCTGTATAGAATTCATCCGAAAAGCGGTATTTTAGTCCGATTTAGTCCAGCTCAGCGTCATGGATGCATGCTGCCAGAAGCTGGTAGAGCTGCTTTGTCAAGATGGCCAGTCAACTCCACGTAGCCTTCCGAAGCTTGTAGGAAGGACTGGATTGGCAAGGTCAACCGTGATGCTTCATCTGAAGCATCTTGAGAAGGACTCCCTACTAACGAAGGAAGAGATCCTTCAAAGCAGGGTTGGCAGACCGAAGATGCTGTACAAGTCCGCTGCCAAGCTTCTAGACATCATTCAGACTAAATCGGACTAAATTACCTAATTTTCGCATAAGCTCTAAGTAGAACTTTGCACAGGGAATGTGAGGGAGTCCAAGTTACGGCTCAGCATGAAGACGTCTTCTAGTATGTGCATAGAATCAAAAAATGAGAAGGCTTATCCGAGCCTCCTCTGGTTCAGTTCATCCCACTGATTGTCAAGAACTGCTGAAACTACCTTACCTTCAACGACCTTGATTACCGCTGTATGCTTTGTAATAACCTGAAGGAGGGCCTGCCCTGCTCTGTCGCCGTACCCTCCATGCCTTGAGTCGAAGATCATTGTGAATACGTATTGAGGAGGATAGCTCTCAAGAACCATTGCCGATGTGATGTTCAGCGTTTCAGGCATGCCATCGAACTTGAATGTTGGAGCATTGATGATAAAGTCCTTTGCAACTTCTTCTGTCTGTTTGGAGGTAGTTGAGCCCTCTTTCCCTGCGAACTGGGGTCCAATAACATCGTTGAGTGCCCCTAGCACTGCAGATTCCTTGCCTACATAGAGAACTATTATCCTCCCGGCTTTGTAGAAGTGTGGAGGTTCTACCCAAGTTATCATGGAATTGCCCACGCTACTGCCATCCGGGGAGACCTTTGCAGCATCGCTACTCATGGATGCTTCGTTATTGTATTCGAAGACTTGCACCGTTTTACCGTTGACATTTATGGCCTGCGCTTCTACAGCGAAGAACGGTTGCGAAATCTTTTCTGCAGGTTCAACTTTCAGACCCTTTGCCCTTAGCGCATCGACAAGGCTGACATAGTCCTTTACTGCTCCACCATGCGACACTGGAGGTGTTCCCTGTTGTTGGCCAATGCTCTGAATTCCCATATATACCGCTGCGCCTATGATAGATGCTACCAGTATAGCAGCAAATGTGATTTGTATCGTCTTCATCTTCTATTGCAGTTATTAGCAAATGCTGGGTTAATCAGAATACGCTTTGAAACATTTGTTCAAACCAGTAGAACGGCCAGTGTATAACAACGATCCGTTTTAGTTCGGAATTTCTGAAGGTATAGTTTTAACGTCTTTCTTTTGATTTAAGGGATCGACTGTTAAGATTCCGGGAATCTAAGAGCGCGCGCCAAATATAGAAACTTTTGAACATTTAGAATCAGAATATGTGGTCTTGAACTCATTTAAGCCAAAATCCCACCGGCCCCATTAAGTTATCGTTCTCTTGGTCCGAGCGCGCGTGGATATTCATCTCTTTGCAGCCAATCTTATACCTTTTTTGCCAGCGGGATCAGAAACTTCAACATCTGCCACAGGCTTCACATTACCCTTGTTTCCTAAAGAAGGCGCCTTGAGCCAAGAAATACCTGCCTGCTAGTCATGTCCTAGAAGCTGCACTTTTAAACGCCTTCTAGGTGGAACTCTCCAGGATGTTAGTTATCTCTGACTAAGAGCTTATGCGAAAAGCCAGGATTGTCGTTACCCTATGGGCAGATTAGCTTACGGCAATAAGTTCCGGAAGCGCGAACAAGGGCAAAAAGCGGGGGGAACATTTTTCCCCGCGATGGAGAACCAAGTAGATTGTCTATGCAGCCTACCGGCACCGTTCAATTGTCTGGACATGTGTGCTCGTTGGCCTGCCGCCGTGTCCGTTAGATCGGACTGCACTCTGCAACCCCTCTATTTATTAGGTTCGAAACTTTCTCGGTTAGTATGAGCAAAGATGAAGTAAAGGGAAAGGCCAAACAGATCAAAGGAAAAGTTCGTGAAGAAGTAGGTAAATTGACGAACAACAAAGAGGAACAGGTCAAAGGTAAGATTGAGCAAGCCGAAGGGAAGGTCAGAGAGCAGATAGGAAAAGCGGTAAGAAAGAACAAATAAGCACGGTCATTCTCCGGCTCGCCGACTCATCGAACCCTGAATCGGAGAATCGACAAACTCACCTCTGCTTGCAGTGCGAAACTTCCGCCGCGGGGAGGGTCAGTGCAATCGGAAGAACCAAAGAAATCGCAACGTCCGCCTCATCTATATAAATAATGGTTGAAAAAATGGGGCCTTACTTTTCCGACTCCGTTCCCGAGGCTTTTCTGGTGGAAATAACACTGCAAGAAGTCCAGAGTAGGGCGCAATTCCGCACTTGTCGCATTGTGGTTGCAACGCATCCTCGTTCGCACTTCCCATACAACATGGCGTTTTGATATTGCCTCTGTAATCTAGTGGGAGGATCACCCAGTTAGGACATCTGTATCCCCAATTGCCACGCAGCAGTTCAAGCTGTTCTTTGGAATTTATCACAAAATGCTTGTTTTGTTTGCTGCTGTATTCAAGAACGCTGTCAATGGTCTTGTTTCTTTCCTCTCCGAACGGCAGCCACAGGGGATCGTTATCGACAAACGGGGTATGGAACTGAATGCTGATCCTCTCCGCTATGTCATCCCATTCATGAATGACGTCCATTACTGTCTTATAATTCAAAGTGTTCAGCGTAATGTTAATGTTAACTCTTCCGCCAGCATCGACAAAAGTTTTCACGTTTTTCTTTATCCTCACATAGGTGTTTGGACCGCGGATGCTATTGTGAGTCTCTTCTGTCCCATCGATTGACACAAAGTAAAGTCCGTTAATTGCAATCAATGGGAACATGCCGTTTGTAACTACGCTCATTCTGTTCCTCATTTCTTCTGAGAAGACTTGAACGACATCCTTTCTCAACATTGGCTCACCGCCAACGACTGTAACGTTCGCGATCTTCATCTTCTTGAAGGAGTTCCTAATTACGCTTCTCCACTGTTCTGGAGTCAACTCCCCAGCCGTTGGTTCTCTCGTAGTCCACCAGTAACAATGCACGCATTTGAGATTGCAGACGTTGATTATGTCGGCGGACCCGAACAGGGGGGTCTTGGTTCCTTGTCTCAATTTCCTCCACCAGTGGAAAAGGTCGCTAACTCTGTTGTCTTTCAAGAAGCTATAGATGTATCCGACATAATCCGCAGGCTTGGGATTGGCAACAAGTCCAGGAAGCATTTTCACAAGATTTGGTAGATCGACGACGTCCTGATAAGCCGCCTGCAATTTGTGTTCTAACGACTTCTTCTCTAATTTCAAGTCAACATAAGTTTGGTTTTGTTTAAGTCTCCCGGCAGAAAGTTTTTCAACGAGCTTATTTGCAAACTTTTCCTCTGACCAATCGAAATACTCTCGCTGAAATTGCTCTGAAGGTTGTAACGTCACATTCAATCCATAGCTTCTGTGGTTTTAATTTTTTTTTGTTTTTGTTCTTTCCAATCTCCGGGGCACCAGTACTCGTCATACGGTTCTGGTAACTAAACTGGGTATTAGGTCAGGCGTCGTGTCAATGAGAGGAAAGGAGAAATTCTCGTAAACCCATTTAAGTTAACAGAACGAGTCGCATCATGAAGGGGATGAGCTGGTACGAAGCATAGATCTCTATCATCCGTGGCGCGATAAGGTCGTTCCTTATTCACCTAACCGTTCATCGAGTGTCAATTGCGTCACCCTAAATATGTCTAGAATTGACTAATACAACTCATGACTATTACATTAAGCAATTCAAT
>CAZXXP010000167.1:0-3793 GCA_964644785.1 uncultured Nitrosopumilales archaeon
ATTCCTCCTTAAAACGAGAACTTCCTTTAAGCCGTCGCTCGACACTAGAGCAGTAGCAATCACCCTGTGCTCCGCAGTTGCTGGGTCAGGCAGCCTGTTCTCTTCAGGAGGGACAACCTCTATGTCCAAAGCGATGCGCTTTATGTCGGGAAGAGGCTGGTTCAGCAAACGCGTCCACTCCATGATCTTTGCAGCGAAATCAGGATCGGCTCTCTCCAGAGTTTTCTTCAGAGCCTCACTTACATTGATAGGGATTTGATAATCTACAGGAATTATCCTCGAATCCTGTATTCTGTAAAACGCCCCAGGTACTAGGCCAGAATCATAATCGTAAAGGAAGTTCTGATAGTATTTAATATCGGATTCCCATGTCGTCGTCATGCTTCGAATATTTTCTCCTCCAGAGCCTCCTATCGCCAGAGGGTTACTTGCAACGATCTTAGCAACTGTAACCTTCTCGTCTCGCCTAAGATCTAGCTTCTCTACATCGCTTATTCCGAGTACGTCTTTCCTTCTGCGCAGCTCTTTGAAGATATCCAGCGAAGCTTTGTCCCTTCGGATGAAGCAGTAGGGCTTATGATTTGTATTGTCTTCCCACAAGTAGATCTTCTGCTCCTTAGGCTCGTAAAACTTCAAGACTACCTTCTTTTTGTCTCCGTTGTAAGTTGCTGACACAAGCACAGCATCAGAAAGGTTCTCGACGCTTTGATCCGAGGGCGTCTGACTAACAAGTAAAGATTGTTTATTCGCTGACAAGGTTGGCACCCGCTAACCAACTCTCGGAATATAAATTGAAAGGCTCGACCTTTATATTATTAGGTTGCACTGAAATGGAGGAAAAATCTCCAGGGAAACGATTCTTGAAAATAAAAGCTCAAAGAAGACCGAAAAGGCTAAAATTTCCATCTACCTATTTTCTTAATAACAGGTAATCAGAAATCAACTCTAGAAAATCCGGTCGAGTATTTTGGTAGAGACGAAAAGGCTAATCGCTATTGGCGGCGTAATAGCCGTCATCGCAATAGCAGCATTCATAGGCAGTCGCGGAGGAATTCGCTCCACCTTATCTGACATTCCCGAATACAAGATTCTAAGCATTAACAAGAATGTAACAACACTCTATGATGATGAGGCAACTCTTTGGGAGAACTGGATTTCTGGTCAGATAGGTGCAACAGAGTTTGCCAGCAAGTCGCAATTTAGGGTAGACCAATTGACCAGATTTCTTGTAGAGATAGATCCTGAAAAAGTTCCTGAAGAGTGGAAACAGGCATACGACTACTACAGGTCTTACGTTTCTATTCTTAGAGACTCATTTGTGAAGTCGCAAGAATATGCGCTTGCAAAAGAGAGGAATAATCTGACAGACGACCAAGATTATTACATGCAACAACAAATATCAGGGATGGTACAGCAGGCTTCTGATACTCTCCAAGCCTCCATGTCCTCATGGCCTGTGCCAAGGAGAGGGAGCCTGATGCCATCATTTCAAGGGCTTACGTGATGTAGACTTCTCCGATAATTCTTTAGGCAACTTGTCCTAAACATGTTGTCATTTGAAGTGCAATAACTGCGGGCACGAATGGACCTACCTAGGTAAGCAAAAACTGTATGCAAGTTGCCCGGAGTGCAGGTTTAGGGTAAAGATCAGCAACCCGAAAGACTGATTCTATTTCTTCCTCTTTGCCTTGACCTTCTTCTTGCTTTTTCGCATTAAGATGCTCGCAATTAACAATGCTGCAATAGTAATCCCTATCCCAGGATAGGCAAACTGGCCCAGAGATTCTATTGGAGAGATGCTTTCGGGAATGTCCTCGTATGGCTCGATTTGCAAATTGTCAGGCAGACCATATGCCATTATTGCACCCGGGGTATTCGATCCGAACCCCTGCTGGTTTATGATGTTCTGGAAGTAAGCATGCCCTCCAACTATCCTGAAGAACTTCATCCTGCCGTCTGAATCTGCGCCCATGGTTGGCTGAAT
Source organism: uncultured Nitrosopumilales archaeon (assembly GCA_964644785.1). Lineage (GTDB taxonomy): Archaea > Thermoproteota > Nitrososphaeria > Nitrososphaerales > UBA57 > VHBL01. The sequence goes on from CAZXXP010000167.1 coordinate 1,985, forward strand.
CAGCGTAGAAGAGCCCAAGCTCTGCTCGTACATGATATTGCCGTTGTCGGCATTGAGAGCCCTCTGAATTCCGTCTGGTGCGGAAAACCATACCAGGCCTCCACTTACCATAACCCCTCCCCGGAACGGGAAACCATCAACAAAATACTTCCATTTGAGGGAACCGTCGTCAATGTTGTACGCATTAATAGTATAGTTTATCTTGGGAACAAATGGCCTATCGGGAAGGCTCCCCCTCCCTCCAAGGGCGTTGCCCCTAAGATCCGCGTTTGTAACAAGGTTCCATCCCGGAGAATTATACGTTGCAAAATAGACAATGTTTCGTACGGGATCGTATGCTATGTCAGACTCCAAACATCCAGTCAGGTTGCAATTCATCCAGAATGGCTCTGACTTGGGATAGTTAACCCAAGGTTTGACCATGTCTCCCTTGTTTCTCGGGTTTAGTAGCTGGGCACTCTCCGTCCTCTTTATGTCTGGAGACTCCAATAAATGGTAAGCATCCCCCGTAGCAGCGTCAAGGACGTATACAATCCCATTCTTGCAGCCCTTTATGACAACTTTCCTGGTTTGCCCCTTTATTTTTGCATTTGCCAATATCGTGTTCCAGCCGCAGTCGTAGTCCCAGAGGTTCCTTGCAGTGGTCTGGTGGGCCCATACGAGCTCCCCAGTCTTGCTGTTGAGTGCTATTATTGATGAACTAAAAAGCCTGAAGCCAGGAGAATGTGTAGCGTTAAGGTTCGGACCCGGTTGAGCGGTCCCGAAATAGTATATTCCAGTTTCTTCGTCTATGACCCTTTGCCCCCAGACATTGCTTATGCCAGAATTGAACCTCATTTTCCCCCAGTCGTTTCTAAGCAGGTCTTGATCTAATTCACATGATTTGATTTGTTGTATCCAGATCTTGTTGCAGTGATCAACAAGCCACTGGCCCCACTGCTGCTTCTCCCTCTCGAATTCAGGCTTGCATGTTGCAGGATCTCCGCACGGAGGAGCGTAAAAGAACCTCCACAACACTTTGCCAGTTTCAGCTTCCATCCCCTGCTCGTAAGCCCTGCCTCCCCACGTACCCTCGGATGCACCTCCGACGCCCCAGATAACTATGTTCTCCTTCTGGTATAGCGAGGGAGGATGCGAGCCTCCTCCAGCGTAGTAGCCAGAATTGGTTGGAACGCCAAAACCACGGACGCTGTTGAGCGGAATCTCTTTACACAGGTCTTCATATGTTCTAGCTACATTACCAGTCTTTGCATCGAGCACAGTGATCTTGCATGCAAAATCGTTGAGCCATATCTTTCCATCTATATAGTAAATTCCATGAGTGTGTCCAAGCGCATAAGCGGCAAGAAGAGGATAGGAGTTCTCGATGTTTCTGCTGTCAAAGTTGGTTATGTGTCTCCAGATTTCCTTGCCAGTCTTTGCGTCTAGCGCAATCACCATCTTGCTGTTTAAAACGATGTACGTTATACCATCGACTACCAAAGGAGGGGACATGCTACCCTCTGCGATAGAAGGAAAACCTAACAGCTGGGATTCCTGCTGGGAAACTGGCGGAATCTGGTAAGTCCATTTTAATTCTAAAGACTGGACATTGCGCTTGTTAATTTGAGTCTGAGGATTATGGTTTGTGCCAAAAGCGTCATGGTTAATGTATTCCCAGTTTTTCTGCTCCCTCGGTAGCTGTTGAGCTTCTATTTGTGTTGTTAATAGAAGCATTCCGATTGCAAAGAGAGATATCAGATATTTTGAGAAATACATCTGCTTTATTCTGTTTATGAGGTAATAAAATAAGATGGTTTTATGGTTTTA
>CAZXXP010000168.1:0-3781 GCA_964644785.1 uncultured Nitrosopumilales archaeon
GGAGCCTTCGTCATCGCGCCATCCATCGACTGCCACTCCCAGTCGATTCCCTTCTCCATGTCGTACTCCAGGAGCCCTTCCTTCCAGAGCCTCTCGAAGAAACCTGCCTCTCCCCACTCCTGAAATCTATCATGGACCGTGCTCGACGCTCCCAGGGAGCGCGGCAACGCATTCCACTGGCATCCCGTCCTGAGTACATAAAAGATCGCGTTCATGGCCTGCCTGTCGTCCATCCTGGGCCTGCCCAGCTTCTTCTTCGGCTTGGGAGCAGGGAGCAATGCCTGCATCCTCCTCCATAATTCGTCTGGTATCTGGTACTTGGCGTCGATGCCAAGCTCGTCGGCCCCCATAATCGATTGCCGTGATTGCATTGAAGGGAGAATGTATGACACGACCTCTATCCTGCCGAAGATGCTAAGCTAGACCATGTCGTGAAATTCAGTTGACATTTTTCGCATAAGCTCTAATAACGGTCTTTGGAATAGGCGCTAGATCCAATCGACTCTCAGCCAGTTTTCGGGCATCCCAATCAAGTTTAGGAAAAACCACCATTGGTAATGATCATTTCCAAATCCATCTTCTAATTGGGAAGGCAAACTCATAACGTCGCTCTAGGATAAGTAAGATCTACCCCTCATCTTTGGGTATGTCTGAACCTCAATCGGAGCAACATGTTTACGAATGATAGGATTTCCAATGTCGACAGTTTTGTTGAGCCTGATTCTCGTTTTCCGAAGGTGAAAGGGATCTCCTCTATTTTCAGGCCAAACTTTGAGCCAAGGTAGATGCTCTCAACTTGATATCCATAACCTTTGTTTTGTGGCTTAGCCTGCAGGATAACCTTGACCGCATTGCGATTAAGCGCCCTGTACCCACTCGTCGCATCGGAGACCTCTATTCCAAGAATTAATCTGGCTAACCAGTTTGCGCCTTTACTCGTAAGCTTGCGATACCAACCCCAATCAGTACTGCCGCCTCCTCGAACGTATCTTGATGCGATGACAATGTCAGCCCCGCGGATTATGGAGCTGATCATTGTCACTGGATGTGAAAGGTCTGAATCCATTTGCACAATTATGTCTGGATCGATTCTTGGGAGGACAAACCTGAATCCATCTAGATACGCCGTACCCAGGCCCCCTTTGTTTTTCCTTGAAAGAAGTTGGAGGTAGTCTTTTCTCAATGAGATCGCTTTGACCTCGTCTCCCGTGCCATCGGGACTGTTGTCGTCGACCACTAAAACGTGCCATTCAAAATGGGTTGACCAAATAATATTATCCAAGGCTGTCAGGACTTTGCCGATATTTTCCCTTTCGTTATAAGTTGGAATTATTACCTGAACGCGAGGCTTTGCAATTTTGGTCTCTGACGGGATTGTGTCTGGCATGGATAGAATACGTCACCTGGTTATCCGTTGGCTGATATGCTTTATCTAGACAAAGCCAACACACCCATTTCCGAACGCAGGGGAACGGAGAATGACTGCCATTTTGCAAACGACACGGCCGATATTGAAGCTGGGTGTAGTCTATGCTCTCCTAGCTTTACTTTGGAGTGTCTTCGGCTTGGCATCTCCTGTAGAAATGATTCGTCACTACGAGTACCAACCACTAGATTTCTTGCTCGAGGCGACCTTCCACCCGCTGTTCGGGGTTTTGGCCGTTGCTCTTACCCTTAATCCAACATTAATTATTCTCTGTGCTTTAGAGACCGTTTTGATAGATGTTGATCACTTGCTCAACCTGGTGAACTATCCCACTCACGCGACCCCGGCCCACTCTCTAGTTTTCGCTCTTATTGCAGCACTTGTTTTGGGATATGCCGCAAAAGGTAAACAGAAGATCAACGCAGGTGTGTTCTACGTAACACTTTCAGCGGTAATGGCTCACATAGGCTATGATATCTTCGCCTCACAGGGAGGTAGCTTCCCGATTTTTTCCCCCCTAAGCTTTACAAACATACCATTCCCTTCCGTGACATGGATCATTTTTGAGGCAGCTGCCGTGGCTACAGCTTTCTTAGGACGCTCTGCGACTAAATCTCAAACAAGACCTCGACCGAATGGTTGAGTGGGTATGACGGCAGAACTACTACCATAAATGATAAATACAAAACATCAATCACACGTCTGAAGTGTTCACAAAATGGCTAAAGATACAACAATGGGTTACCTTCTTGCGCTAGGGGCTGTCGCCGGTATTCTGATATTTGGTTGGTTGCTCTGGTTCTTCCCTGTCCGTACTCTGCAACTAACGGCTTTTGTTGTTGTTGCGGGGGTCTTGGCAGTAGTAGCGTGGATAGGGATGACTATGGCAAGGACACCATCTCCATCGCCAATTGTAACCGAAACTACACCCTCACAGACAGCTACTCCATCTGCCGAATCTAAAAGAAAGGAAGGATAAGGGTAGATTTTTCTCCGAGTCCTGAATTAGTAGACCTACCTGTTGGGTGGGTTTTAGCGTAACCTAACCCTAAGTGGTGAAGGGAATGCTGGTGTTAAAAATTGATGTATCTGCCTAGGAGAGTCCAGTTTTGTCGATACGGGTGCCTATCCGAGGTATCCCATACCGCGCAACCTTTCTTCTATTTCATCTTCGTCGTTCTTTGACAAGAATTTCACTTCGTTTGCCTTCCGATCACTATCGGCAAACGAGATCGGCCTCGATTCCATGTGGGACATACCGAACGCGGAAGTTAGAACTCTGCCATCCATATCATCGGGGATGGGGAGTCCCATTGCATATAGAATGGTTGGTGCAACATCAAATACAGTGGCTCCCTCGATCTTGGTTCTTTGGACTCCAGGTCCTTTTATGGCGAAAATGCCCCTTTGAGTATGATTTCCAGTCCACTCTAGACTTCTACTAAAGAGTTCTTCACCTATTGCTCCCCATGGGAAAGGCTTGTACGATTCCTCGATAAAAAATTGCAGATCAGGGGCCTCACTTAGGTGCGGGCCTGAAAAGAAATCCTCCTTCAGCTTTACGTCTCTTATCAATAGCTTTCCGTTATTTGGATCCCGGACCTCCCTGAGGCCTTTAACTATTTCCTGCCTGACCTTTTCATATTCCACCCCCGGCTCTACGATTCCCTGTGGCTCGCGGCCCTTCAAATTGACATATATTTGACCCGCCCCCACGGAGAATGCCCTCGTTAATTTCCGATCTATATCGGAAAAAGTGAGCGCGGCTAGCCGTGCCAGTATCGCGGCCAAGGTATACAAGCGCAGGGAATCCTGTACATTTCTCAAAAGCCCCCTGAGAATGACTCTGTGCAGTAGGCGCTTTATTCGTGTCCGACCTGTCCTTTTGAATTCGAGTAAGCCAATCTTCTTCAGAAACATGTTGATATGAAAGACCTTGTCTAATGGGCCTGCTCCATGATCCGAGACCAATACGACATATGTCTCATCATCTGCCATGGTTAGCATTCGCCCGACAATCGAATCTATTCTCCGATATACATCAAGTATAGCATCCCTGTATCGAGTGCTATTGATTGGGAGAGTAATGGGAGAATCCTTATCCATGCATGCCCAGAAACCGTGCTGGACAACGTCGGGCTCGCTAAAGACCAACATGAAAAAGTCCCAGGGATATCGGTGAGCCAAATAGATGGAAGCTTGGCCCTGTCTATCTAGGATTAGATGCAAATTCTTGAGGTAGGAATCTAGATAGAACTCAGTTGCAAAACCTAGGTCAAAGACCTTGGGCCATTTGAGCTTATACCCTTTTACGGCGCTCTTGAGTTCTTGCTTGAGTTGTGGAGGATAGGTATA
>CAZXXP010000169.1:0-3747 GCA_964644785.1 uncultured Nitrosopumilales archaeon
TATTTATCTCATCGGTTATCTTGAGCGTCTCATATAGCATGATTTGGAAGTTCATACCCGCAGCACGTATGACTGATCCTGCTCCTCCTCCCCCGACCGCGGGGTTGCGAATAGCTCCAAGCAGCTGGTCTATCTTGGAAATAGTGACCTGAACGGAAGCAGAGTCGAAGATGCCCCTAATGAATGAAGCACCTCTTGAAGCCTGTTCTGAAATGCTGACCGCATCTGATACTTCACGATAGAAGGAGCCAACAGAGCCAGACAGTTTGTCGAATGCCATCGTATCAAGGATTGAGAGAGTCTCGGAAATACGAAGGACTACTGAGCTGCTCCTCTCCATGATGTCGTCTACAGGTATCAATTCATCGATAGATCTGACAAGGTTCGGAGCCTTAGAGGCAGATTCGGTTATCCTGGGGGAATCTTGCAAGCCTACCGTGTAAGCAGCCTGCGCGTTCATGTAAGAAACAAGATCAAGCTTGAGTTGGAAGGCCGAGGTAGTCTGCATTGCCCCTTTGACTTTGATCTTCCAATTTCCAGACAGATCTCTGAAGTTTGAAGGATTTACCGTGATGACCCCAGTTTTTGTTTCATCGGTTGAGGGGGTAGAAAAAGAAGTGTAAGATATGTATCCATCCCCAGTATTGGGGTAGCTTCCAGAGTTGTAGTTATAGAGCTGCATGGTTACGCTTGCACCAGGGACAGTCCATGCGGAATCTATGCTCCAAGTTACCGCCGTTGAAGAGCCGCTTGATGCTCCTGTAAATTCGACTTCAGCTACATACTGTCCCGTCTTGAGCAGTACTATTTCATCCCAGTTTACGAGCTGGCCATACTCCCGTTCGCCCTGCTTTACGCCAAAACTCTGCAGCACTATGCTGTTTATCGTATCGGTAGAGGGGAATCCTTTCGTCACTACCCAGTCCTGATAGAAGTTTCGACCTACCATAGTCCAAGAGGCTACGCCAAGCGACGTTCCAAGGTCAATAAATTTGTCAGATCCTGTATCCGCTGGCAACGCACTTGAGTTGAGCCTGAAAATATAGTGAAGGGTATGTCCTTGGCTGCTCGACACATTTACGAAGACAGAATCGTATCCAGTCTTCCCAGATTGTCCAACCCTAAGGTGAAATACGAACATGTCTTCCTCATTTGGTATTAACGAGACGCTGGTGGGAGCCAATGTCTGATTGAGCCGCGCAAACGACCTCCCTACAGGCGGGCTCGATGTATCAGTTAGGCCCGAATATGTGCCTGAGTACGATGTGCTGATGTCCTGCGTTACGGCTTTCTTTGTCGGAATGGATGCTTCTGTCCATGCAGTATTTAGCTCGAAGCCCGAGTTGGATATCAAATTCGTGCCAAAAGCAGAAGTCGGATAGGCGTTGAAGACCATGTACACCCCATCGTTGGTACCGACATTGGGTAGCGTTCCACTAAAAAGCGTGGTCGATCCAAACATGCTGTAGTTTGATGGATAGAACTGTGCCGCAAGTGCTGGCTGAATTAGCGAAATGATTGAGATAGAGACTAGCGTTATCGCGAGTACCCTAGACACCGCAGTGCCAGTATCGCGTTTCACACTTGTCCCTACCCTTCGATTGATTATGCTGACTTGGCTGACTTGTAGTCTATGCGATGGTTATCGTCCACGTGATCGTGATCTGATCGCCGCTGACGAGGTTCACAGAGCTAAATGTGTTCTCAGCCATCATTGTGCCTGCTGTAGAAGCAGTGAAGAGGCCTGCCTTCTGGACTCCATTGAATGTTCCTGATGCAGTGAATTGCTTCGTTACGGTGAACGTATTTTGCCCTGCTGTATGCGAATACGTACCCAGTGCTCTTGCGAGTCCTCCCGTCGCTATCTCGCCTGCCAAAGCTGTATCGCTGGCAGATGGAACTTGTGAATCCAATGAAAGACCGATGTAGTTTGCACCGTTTCCGGCTGGTGACGTGCTTCCTATTTGGGCAGAGATGTAGTCTTTGCCTGCCGTAGTTATCAAGTTGTGGTTTTCAGAGAAGTAGATGGCTTTGCCTTCTCGTACTACTTGGACCTTGACCCAGCCTGTAACCTTCATTCCGTCCGATGGGTTGGTGCCAATGGCAAGTCCGAACGCCATGCTTCCTGCTATGAGTAACGCCGTTGCTGCTGCGATGACCGCAGTGTTCCTATTCATTTTCTGTTTATTCATTTTCTGTTATCATCCTCCACCCCAGTAACCTCTGGGCATTATTTAAACATTTAAACACTTAGACTCTTCAACCTGAAACTTGGAAATGTCCCCCCTAGAGCCGATACGCGATTAAATACTGTCGCGTGCTATCCTCATACGACACCATATTATGGATAAGATGATCACCGTGATCCTAGACATTTCCGCCGTTGGTCTAGCTTCAGTGACGCTATTCATGCTTGCCAGGCAAAAGGGGTCATTTGCCAAGTCAACTCACAAACTGCTCATCGGAAGCTACCTGCTTTTGAGCAGCACCATCATACTGGATTTTCTAAGGGATCTCCTTGAATCAGTCGAGATTTCACCGTTTCTTACCTCCTTGGCTGTTTCTGCTACACTTGCCGCAACAGTACCCGCTACGCTTGCCGCGATCACGCTCACGCATGCCCCTTCAACTGGCAGCATACGGGATGCTTTTGTCAAGACTTTGGGAGGAAGCCGGAAGCACACTCTTTCGTTCACTCTAAATGCGATCCTGGTTACAGTGGTGTCGGGAGCTGCCTGGCTGTTGAAGCCTTTCTCGTTCGAGTTCGTCCAAGTAGATGATGGGAGAATCATCTACCCAATAATCGAAGGTTGGTATTCATTAGCCATCTTCCTGATCCTGATCATCTTCATAGCCTACCCGTGCAGGCTTTTGATTCAAAAGGGGAGAAGCAGCAGTTCCAAAGCCGTGGCCAGAACTAGCATGTTCCTTGCTATATCTTGGGTCATGATAGCGCTTTCTCTATACGTCTTCAAGATCTACCTTGTTTCGCTAGGCGGGGCAACATCTGCCCTAGGGAGTCTTTTATCGACCATTCCTTGGATGGTTGCAGTTCACTTCTTCAGGAGTCAGACAGCCCTCGAATCCTTCTTCTCCGAACCCGTAGCCACGAAAGAGGCAATTCAGGTCAAGACTGGATCGTTTTCTGGGCGACTTGGGCTAACCCGACAGGAAATTCTTGGTAAGAAGATCCTCTTTGAATACGATCCATCAAGCAACTATGCGGGTCTGGTAAGAGAGTTCGCTTTTGAAGCCTCGACCGAGGGTGAAGTTCTTGTTGTAACACGCAATGGCAGCCCAGTAAGCTCGGCTCTTGCAGGAGTTCGAAGGCTGCGACTACTCTATTTGACCAGAACAGTTTCCTACCCAAAGGAAGGATCCTCCCAAAATGAAATTCTCTTACCCTACGACCCCGCGATCATGCATGGTGCAATCGCCAAAGGGTTGAAGGCGAATCTCAGTTCCCAGATTACCCTTGTCTTTGATGTTCTCTCAGATCTGATTTTCAGCTACGGCAATTCCAAGGCATATCAGTTTCTTATTGAATCTCTAGAGCTGACGTCAGAGCACAGGGTGTCCTGTATCTATCTTCTTAACGCAAGCGCACACGATCCGAAGATTGTATCGAGCATAAAGGGACTATTCTCGATCCATGTGGGCAACTCAGGGGGTACGCTCAGATTGGCAAAATCACAATAACTTTAGATTAGGGGGAGGACTAGCCCAAGAACCGCCAAGGCTGGAGAA
>CAZXXP010000170.1:0-3696 GCA_964644785.1 uncultured Nitrosopumilales archaeon
TAACGATTTTGCTAATCTTGCTTAAGAGAACCTAAAACATTCCAGGTTTCTCCACGCCGAAAACAATGAAGAGACCGTCAGAGAGTACCTAAGCTAAAGGATCGCCCAATCCTTCATTCTACTCACCCGACATCTTGTCTCAATTCTGGGAAAAAAAAGCCTAAGAAAACTCCTATAAGACCGGCGAACAAAGGGCCTGGGAAGGCAATGAGTCAAACCGATGCTCCATTTTTAGATGATCTAAGGTTGCTATATGGTGAACTAAAGGATGGGGGGAGAACTCAAAAAGGTTCAGGGAACTCGTCCTGAAAGAAAAGTGGTCTCTCACGCGGTTTAGATCTTGGCTCGATGAGTCAGTTGAGAAGAAGTATGGCAAGGATTTTCAGGATATAATAATAGCTCTCGGTGGACGGTCGGGATTCGATTCGGAATTCGGGCACTATGCTGGGCTCATGGGAGAATCGGTTACACTGGAATCTGGCAGAATGGTCTGGGATTGGTCCTAGTTCTCGAAACAAGACTTGGGAGTTGGATAAGATATTATGTTAATCATCTTGGTGGTTATATCGATGGTTTGATAACAGAACGAACCATAGCCAATGATAGGATCTATGGATTATGTGTTGTGGGAGATGAAAGTGACTTGGGAGCTCTTGCTGATCAGGTCATGGGAAGCAAATATTCGAATAAAATCAGAGTCATCTGTTCCGTTGCTCTTTTGAAGTTGGCCAGCTTCTATGACGAATTCGGCCTTAAGAATGAACAAGTATCTCGACTCCTTGTCCCGACAGAGGCAGTCAACGTAGGAGAGCTAGTGGATCTTATTGAAACCATCTCGAGAGGAAGCTATTCGTAAGGAGGCGGCACCTACACAAGCAATGCCGCCAATTCTTACTCTGTTGTGAATCTGAAATAATTGATTTAGCGGTCTGAATGGAAGGGAATTCTTTTCTCTGAGGGAATTCAAGATATAGGAGATCGGTCTTCATGGAATGGGACGAAATAGACTTTATTCAAGAGCTAACACTCGCGAGCAATGCATATGATGGAAAGGTTGGGAGGTGGTGGGCCCAACAAACCGACGATAGGTCTCATGCCAATGCATACGGCAACATAGCAAACCACGTTCATTCGTTGCTACAACAGACTCCTAGTCTCATTATTGATTACGCGTGTGGCCCAGGGAACCTTCTTCTAAATCTACCTGAACTTTTTCCTGATTCTCGATTCATTGGAATTGACGTATCAGCACTTATGTTAGAATTTACCAAAAAGAGGCTGACACGCCTAGACAAGTATCGGTCAGGACAGATAGGATTAATCAAAACTGAACTTCCCGACTTTTCCTTGCCAAAGGGAAAAGCGAATGTGGTAATTTTCTGCTTTCCCCAGATTCTTTGGGGTTCTGATCAGGAACGTTATGACAAAAATGGCTTTAGGCACGATGGCGATACTGAAGTGGCCAAGTTTCTAGCGGCATCGCAAAAGCCCAACCCGAAAGATCGATGGATTTCCGATGATGCTCAGATGTTATCGGATTCCTTACTAAGAGGAAAGGTTGTTTCAAGAAATCTTCGCGGGTTGTTGAAAAAAGGGGGTATCTGTGTCCGCGTTGAATATGGAAAGGCTGAGAGAGAAAAGTTGACCAAACTTGAACAATACCGTTTAGCTTTCGAAGAAGGGTCTTTGGACGTGTCTATGAATGGAAGAAAGGCAGCAAAATTGTTTGACATCGTTAGTTCTTCTTACTTCCGATCGAAAGTTACGGAAGATGTGTACTATCAAACAAAAGATGAAACCGACAGAAGGGGAGGCTACTCCATAACCATGCTGGAAGCGGTGTGATGGGTTTTAGTTCTTCAAGTACGAAAATATGGTAGCTGGCCATTTTTTGAGTCGTAGCAAATATAAGAAGCAAATTCTTGCTTGTCTTGATGGATGTTTACGATGTCATTTTCATTGGAGGCGGGTGTGTTGGCTGCTCCACCATCTATAGCGTTTCGCAGCGGTACAAGGGGAAGTTCCTGCTCATCGAAAAGGAGCACCAACATGCCATGCACACTAGCAACGTGTTCAGGAACAGCGGCACAATACATGATGGTGCGACTGAGGATTATGTGCCCGGCACAAAGAAGTACGCCATGAGTCCTTCTGGAGCAAAGAATTTAATCAATTATTGCAAAGCTGCGGAAAAGAAATACGGGAAACATCTAGTCAAAAAAGTGGGAAAGCTCGTAGTTGACAAACAAAACCAGAAACTCTACAAGATAGAAGAAGGCAGCAAGAAACTTGGCTTTGATGTCAGGGTGATTGGCAGGAAGGATCTTGAAAAGATCCAGCCCATAGTCGTGAATGGGAGAAAAGACGGTGAAGTCTTTGCGCTTTACCATCCTGAAGCCCATATAATTGATTCTTCCGCGTATGTTGACACATTGGTTGGCGAGGCCAAGGAAAGGGGTGCCGAATTCGCTTATGACACGAAACTTACTGGTCTTAAGGAAAAAAACGGTCTGCTGAAAGTGGAAACTAACAAAGGAACCTTCCTTGCAAGGTACGTGGTAAACTCTGCAGGTATTCACGCAATAACGATAGCCAGAGAATTAGGAGTAGGTGAAGATCATACATTGATACCCGTGAGGGGGGATTTCTTTGAAATCGTCGGCGAAAAGGCGAAGGAGATAACAAAGTGCATCTACCAAGTACCCGTACAGTCATCGATTGCAGGTACTAGCAACCCCCAGCACTTCCATCCGTCGATGAACGGGAAGGCGTACGGAGGACCAACCGCTGTTCCTATCTATGGCATGGAGCTTTATGCAGGGAAGCCAGAGGCGAACGCAGTCGAGAGCAAATACTTTTTGCTGGAATTAGCGAAGGCGACCCTTGGATTTTCAGGCTTCTGGAAACTTTTGATGAAGGGAAGTTTTTGGAATCTCAGTTATAAGGAATTCAGGAAATCCCTCTTGCCCGAGAGGTTGGCATTGAGGTACTTCTTGGAGGATGCAAGGAGGTTAATTCCGTCGCTAGAGAAATCTGATCTGGTAAAATCTCCGCATTCGGGGATAAGAGCACAACCTTTGGATAAAAAGGGGAACATGGTTCCAGACATCCAGATACTATACGGAAAGAACTCATCGCACTATTTCAGCCCCTCCCCTGCACTTTCACTTTCAATAACGCTTGGAGAAAACGAAAGCGCACACATAGCGACAGAGTTAGACCTCAGGCCGCTATGATAAATGGGAGATTTACTCTGATCTGCCTAGCGTGAGAACCCTTATGATATCGGTTCTGCCCTTGGGACTCGTCGGGCTACCTGCAACGACTATGATCTGGTCGCCTGTCTTGGCGTACTTGTTTTTGATTACAATGTCTTCTGACTTTCTGAAGATTTCTTCGGCCGTCTTCAGGGTGCGGCATATGATCGGTATGGCTCCCCGCGAAATAAGCAGCTGCCTAGCCACATTATCATTCCCCGTCAAGGCAAGTATAGGCTGAGGACATCTGTACCTTGAGATTCTCCTTGCTGTAAGCCCAGACCTTGTCGGAGCCACTACGGCTGCGGCGTTTATGTTGAGCGCCAGTTCAACGGCTGAGAGGCTCAAGGCTTCCCCGATACCAGGCTCTAAATTCTCCCTGTGCTTCCTGATCACTGCACGGTGATCTATTGCGTTCTCAGCCTCCTGCACGATCTTG
>CAZXXP010000171.1:0-3368 GCA_964644785.1 uncultured Nitrosopumilales archaeon
AGAGGTAACTCTGCCACTTCCGTACCCTGATCCAGCTAACAACCTCGCCTCACAGGTAATTGAATTTGTTAAGGCTGAGACCCTTCCGAAATACGTTCAACTGATCGTAACCTCTCCGGGTCAAGCCTTCGTTTCACAGATGTACGCCTCCCTATTTCTTGGAGTCCTCCTCAGCACTCCAGTGATACTTTACGAGGTCGCTGCGTTCATAAGCCCGGGTTTGTACGAGAATGAGAAGCGACTAATAAGAAACATGATGATACCTACAACGATTCTTTTCGTCGTTGGTTGCATCTTTGGCTTTGTCTTGGTGGTGCCCTTTTCAATGGATTTCCTCTACGGATACGCAGTTTCTATCGGAGCGCAAACCTTCATCACGCTAGATGAGCTGATCTCCTTTGTTTTGCTGTTCGTTCTGGCCTTTGGAGTATCTTTCGAGCTTCCAGTGATAATGTGGGCTCTGTCAAGTGTGGGTTTGATAAAACCGCAGTTCTGGAAGAACAATTGGAGGTATGCTGTTGTAGCGATAACGATCTTTGGAGCAGTCATAACCCCGGACGGTAGCGGTGTCACGATGTGGTTCGTCGCGCTTCCTATGATGGCTCTTTATGTTGCTGGTTACCTTTCAGTCAGGAACAAATCTACTGTTTCAGCACAACGTTCCCAACAGTCAGGTTGAGCACGATTTCGGCAATATCTCCTGCATACTCTGCGGTTCTGCGTATGTCCTCCAGAATTACCCTGAGGCTTGAGAGGTCTTGCCCGCGTAGTTTTTCCGCAAGCTCCAGAACTTCTTTTTCATATTTTGAGGCCTGCTGAGCAAGTTCAACGACTGTGTCAGCAAGAGCATAGTCTCTTTTGAAGAGGGCCATCATGGCACCGTCAAGGGTTTCAAGAGCATACTTGCTGTATTCCTCCACCTTCTTCATTACTTGCTGGGGCAGAATAATCTCCGAATCGACTACTGCTTCTCCTATGTCACTTGCATGGTCTGCAATTCTTTCAAGGCTTTTGATTATCAGCCTATAGCCCAAACAATCCCTTCTGTCCTTCAGGCCGACAGTTTCAAGGGCACTCTGGTTCTGCACAGCAAACTTCAATTGTCGAATCACGTAGAGGCTGAACCTGTCGACTTCATCGTCAGAAAGTATGACCTCCCCAGCAAGGTCTTTGTTATGCTCTCCCAAAGCTGTGATTGCGTCTTTGTGCATAGCACTTGCAATAAGATGCATCCTACGCACAGCATTTTCAACGGACAGGTCTGCAATATTCAAAAGCACTTGCAGTGTCATTTTTTCTGACGAATCATAAACGATTTCTGTTCCAACAAGTTTTGTGCGGACTAAATTTTTTACTGCATTTCTTTGGGCTGGTAGAAACCTTCCTTCTTTAGACATAATCTGTATGTTTCCGTATCCTATAAGGTAGATAGAAACTATCTTCCTCGCTAGAGAAGAAGGACCGTCATCCTGACCGACCAAAACAAGAGCCTCTGGACTCTTCTCAACCTTTGCCGATTTTGGAGCTATCAACAGTGATGATCCGTCGACTCGCATTATGGTTACAGAATCCCCTGCAGCAAGGTTCATTTCTTTGACCCAGTACTTTGGGAGCGAAAGAATGTACGACGACCTACCAGTGAACTGTATCTTCCTGACTTCTTCATCCTTTAGTTTCTCTTTCATAGCATTTATCTATATAGTATGATATTGAGCATATATATCACTTACATTTTCTATATATAGAATAGACAAAGACGTTAATGGTGTGTGCATTACCATATGAAGAGAATTCAAAAAAAATTCAGAAAAATGAACCTTAATTCACTAGCGACTACTAAATTATCTGCATCATCCTATGATGGTAGGTAGTCATATGGGTCTGAGAGATATACTGCTCCCTAGAGACAAGAAGTTCTTCGATCTACTTACTCAGGAATCTCAAAATGTAGCCGAAGGAGCGTATGTTTTGCGCGATATGATGAACGATTTTACACAAAAAGAAGTGAAGTACCACTTGATTCGGGATCTTGAGCATAAAGGGGATGGCATTGTGCACACGATATTTGAAAGATTGGCCAAAGCGCTGATCACACCAATAGACCACGAAGACCTCTCGCAGATTGCTTCTAACTTCGACGACGTTATAGATGGAATTTACGCTGTTGCAAAGCGAATCATACTATACGAAATTCCTGAGCCAACACTTGAAATGAGAGAGTTTGCTGAGTTAATAGTTCAAAGCGTCAACGAGCTTAATGCTGCCCTAAAAGTGATGCAAAAGTTTGATCAAGAACGTATAGAGAAACATTGCATAGAGACTGATAGATTGGAGAACTTAGCAGATGACCTTTTGAACAGGACTGTTGCGAAGCTTTTCAAGACTAACGATCCTATTCAAATATTGAAACTCAAGGAAATCTACGAAAAATTTGAAGAGACGACGGACAGGTGTGAAGACGTTACCGATGTTATGCACGACATCGTTCTGAAGAACGCCTAAAGCTTCGTTGGGATGAATCTTGGATAGCACAAGTCTCTTAGCAGGAACAGTAGGAGTGATACTCCTAGCACTCGTATTTGATTTCATGAATGGGTTTCATGACGCGGCAAACTCGATTGCCACTGTAGTTTCGACAAGAGTTTTGCAGCCACGTGCTGCAGTATTGTGGGCTACATGGTGGAACTTTGCGGCTGCTTTTGGCTTTGGAGTGAGCATTGCTAATACTGTTGGAAAGGGGATTGTTGACTTAAAGCCTTCAGAAGTTGGAACCAGTGTTGCCTTTGCTGTGATAGCAGCAGGCCTTCTTGGAGCGATAATATGGGATGCGATAACATGGTATTACGGGCTACCTTCCAGCTCTTCCCACGCATTGGTCGGCGGGTACGTGGGAGCAGCACTTGTAGGAATTGGGCCTCAAGTAATAGTGATTAGTGGCTTGACAACTGTTGCAACGTTCATCGTGGTATCCCCAATAGTCGGCATGGTTCTTGGTTTTCTAATAATGGCCTCTGTTATGCGGGTTGCCAGACGTTTTGCACCAGATCGGGCAAACAAACACTTCAGGCGTCTTCAATTAGTTTCGGCAGCGTTCTATAGTTTAAGTCATGGTACAAATGACGCACAAAAGACTATGGGAATCATTGCAGTAGTTCTCTGGACTGCAGGATTCTTAGACCACTTCTTTGTACCATTCTACGTGATCCTGATGGCTCATGCAGCAATTGCTCTAGGAACATATTTCGGGGGTTGGAGGATAATCAGAACGATGGGTATGCGGATCACGAAGCTAAAGCCAATCGGAGGTTTTAGTGCTGAAAGTGGAGCTGCAGTAACGCTATTTATGAGCTCGTCACTTGGCATACCCG
>CAZXXP010000171.1:3378-3667 GCA_964644785.1 uncultured Nitrosopumilales archaeon
AACACATACAATTTCAGGGGCAATAATAGGAGTAGGCGCACTAAAGCGATTAACTGCGGTAAGGTGGGGCGTAGCTAGGAGCATGACATCGGCTTGGATCCTGACAATTCCCATGAGTGCATTCTTTGCCGCAATTTGTTATTTTCTGATCAGGTTTTTCATTTGACAAAATTAAGCTTGCTAGTATAAGCAGATTGTATAATCGAAATACAGAGCCAAAGCAAATGATCATAGCGCACATATCAGACCTGCACTTTGGCCCTCAGCACAGAAAAGAATCTTTTGCACA
>CAZXXP010000172.1:0-3145 GCA_964644785.1 uncultured Nitrosopumilales archaeon
TAGCCTATATAATCAATTACGACATCCCCCTACATCCCTTGCTATATTTCCACAGGATAGGAAGGACAGCGCGAGCTGGCAGACCAGGGACCTCGATATCACTGGTGAGCGTAAGGGACCAACAGGCGCTGCAACAAATAAGATCAAAAACCAAGATACCCATCAGAGAAATGGCACCTCCCTTCGGGTCAATGCCAGCCAAATCAGAGTCTGATAGGAAGATGAAAGATGGCAAGATGAGACCGCCTAGAAGGGAATATTGGAAGAACAGATCAGGAAGGGGGTACAGGGATCGAAAAGGTCAGAGGGGAGCCTAACATTGGTTTGCCCTAAACTGGTGTGCCCGCACACTGCCATCAGGGTTGATCGGTTATCTTCGAAGCCATTCCAAAAGCGATGATACCAATCTCATATTAGAATATGAAGAAGATTTTTCTCGAAAAGCTGAAGCGACAGTAGTTCCCCATCAAGGGAATCGAACTAGACTTATTGCCCTTCAAGAGGGTGTTCGACCAAATAGGGAAATTTTCCTCCGAGTAGGGCACACACAGGGCATTAGATGTGGACTTGACTTGTTTTATCAGCGGGGAACCAGATCATCGCACGTCTAAGCGAGATTTTTACAAAAGTGTTATTACTAGGAACCGGGAACAAGACAACATGCTTTCACAGGTCCTCCAGGCAGGCTCCATAACCGATACGATAGGTTTCTTCTTTCTAGCGATAATCGTTATCGTGATTTTGAGCAGAATGATTAGAATCGTCAGGGAGTACGAGAGGGCGGTAATATTCAGGCTTGGGAGATTGATCGGAGCGAAAGGTCCTGGACTATTCATCATAATTCCATTCTTTGACAAACTGATGGTGATTGATCTTCGCCTCCTTACCCTAGACGTTCCGAAGCAGAATATCATAACCAAGGACAATATCTCCGTAGATGTTGACGCTGTAGTCTACTTTAGAGTGGCAGATCCCGTTAGCGCAGTCGTGAAAGTACAAGACTATATCATGGCATCCAGCCTGCTGGCCCAGACAACTCTCAGAGATGTTATAGGTCAGGTGGAATTCGATGACATCTTGAGCAGGCGAGACGAGCTGAGCAAGAGGATACAAGTTATTCTTGATGAAATCACGGAACCTTGGGGGATCAAAGTCACTTCAGTTGCGATACGCGACGCCTCGATCGCGGAGAATATGCAAAGAGCAATAGCAAAACAGGCGGAGGCAGAAAGGGAAAAGAGGAGCAGGATAATCATGGCAGAAGGCGAGCTGCAGGCAGCTCAAAAGATGGCAGAAGCTGCTTTGGAATACTCGAAGGATCCAGCAGCAATGAGGCTACGCGAGCTTCAGACTTATACTGAAATTGCAAGAGAGAAGAACTTGATCGTAGTTTCCGAAGGAAGCTCGCAAGGCCTTGGGACCGTCTTAGGGCTGACCAGGCGTAAACGAAATGAATCACAATCCTAGGGCTTCTATACCTTCTTCTGGCCTATCAGCTCACGGGACACTCGCATTACAGCCGACGAGCTGATGACTTAAGAGAACGGTCCTGATAACTCTTCGGGTTTTGACGATAATTGGGAATGCATTTCATATGAACGAGAAACCTATGGTTCACCACACAAGTTATCAGAACCGTTCCTATTTTTCCTTCTTTTCCAGCTGTTTTGACTGCACTACAATTCCAATTAATATTATGAGCACCCCTCCAGCCAGAGCTATCAAGCTCGTTACTTGCAATGCGTTGATGGCGTAAGCTACCATCAAGCCTCCTGCTATGGCAGTCGCAACAGAAAGAAGCTTGTTGAACATGACTATTCCGAGCACTAATCCGATCAGAGCTGCGACAAGTGCGACTGCAGTATTAGGGAAAATAGCCCTGGCCAAGAAAAAACTTATCCCACCCAACGCGAGACCCAGAGCGAACCTCACCAAAACGTATGCTATTATTCCCATGATAAAGAAGCCCACTACTGCTCCAACAATTGCCAACGCACCCCCCAGGATCAGGCCAGCCATCGCAAATCCTGCGGCAGCACCGGCAAGCCCTCCAGCCAGAAACACCAGGGTCTTAATGAATTTTCGTCCGAAAAGGGCTAGAGCAATGCCTACAATGAGCAGAAGTGGAGCCGCTACCCCGCTGAATTCGTTGGCAAAGGACGCAACTCCTCTAGATACCGCTATGCTAACAAGAAATTCAACTACTACATACATCAGCCCTTTGTAGGAAAGCCCGCTATAAGATAACAACAGACGAATTCAGGTGTTCACCGCGGTCACTGTAAGCCTTAAATCCACACCCGACAAAAAAATGCAATGGATAGCGTCATCCATTTCGAAATGCCCGCAGATGACCTGAAAAGAATGGAGAAGTTCTACAGCTCAGTGTTCGGCTGGAAAATCGACAGCGCGCAAGGTATGAACTACGCTCTGGTGTCCACGACCGAGGTTGACAAAAAAGGAAGACCCGCAAAACCGGGCGCCATAAACGGGGGCATGCTGAAAAGGCAGGCCCCAATAAAGTCTCTCGTGATTACAATCGATGTTGCAAACATAGAGGTTTCATCGAAGAAAATTGTCGAGCAGGGAGGGAAGATCTTAAGAAAAAAGGTAAAAGTCGGTGATTTGGGCTATGCCGCTTACTTCAAAGACACGGAAGGAAACGTACTGGGCCTGTGGCAGGACATAAAAAGGTGAGTGGGCGATTTCTCGCCCAATAACTACGCTCTAACTACTGGTACTACTGTCAGCGTGACTACCGAACCAGCCCTCAGCACTCCAAGCTGAATTGCCTGTCCAGGCGATACACTTTCTTCCATATAGCCCGCCCAATCCTCGAGCGACTTTACCTGCTTTCCGTTGACTGCAACTATGATATCATTTGCCTGGTAGCCCTGGCCATTTGGCGTATTGATTCTATTGGCCGCTATCAGTCCTGCCTTTTCAGCTGGGCTGCCCTGCACTAGGCTAACTATCATTATCCCTCTTGTAGCGGAATCGACATTGGCTACGTTTGAGGTCTTGATGCTGTCTGCAGTAAGCGCCAACCCGCTGTACCCTACGAATGGGTGCTCATACTTTCCTGTCTTGATTAACGAGTCAGCCACTCGCTTTACCATGTTCGAAGGAATCGCGAAGTTTATCC
>CAZXXP010000172.1:3155-3659 GCA_964644785.1 uncultured Nitrosopumilales archaeon
CGTAGTCCCCGCGTTGGTGATTCCGACTACTCTCCCCTGCAGGTCTAGCAAAGGTCCACCAGAATTGCCTGGAGCGATCAATACATCAAGCTGTATTACAGGCACCACAAGTGGAATGTTTTGGACTGGTCCGATGAGTCTCCCGAGCTGGCTTACCACACCAGAAGACAGACTTGCAGTCAAGCCTAGAGGATTACCTACGGCAACGACCTGCTGGCCTATCTTGAGAGCGTTAGAGTCACCCATCTCAAGTGCCTTGGCTTGCTCAGGAATGTTTGCAACCTTCAATACCGCGATATCTGCGAATTGGTCTTGACCCACTATTGTCACGGTACTACTCGTTCCATCGAAAAGTTCCACGGCAACGCTCGTAGCTCCCTGAACCACATGATAGTTTGTCACAACGTAGCCTGCCGCATACACAAAGCCCGAGCCCAGAGCCGAGCCCTGCGCAGTTTGAGACCTGACTACTACAATTGAAGACCTTGCCTTTTGATACACTTC
>CAZXXP010000173.1:0-3578 GCA_964644785.1 uncultured Nitrosopumilales archaeon
GAGTGACAAGTATCAACGGGATAACCTTCACAGTAGGAGACGAAACGATAAAGATCCTCAGGACGCAGGCTCTGAGATCAGCAATAGACGATGCGAAGGACAAGGCGACTACTATGGGAGGTGCTCTTGGAGTAAAGATCCTAGGCGTAAGCAGCGTCTCTGAAAACGTCTACGTGCCAACTCCATCGCCAGTCTTTAGAGGAGTCCGTGAAATTGCTGCTGCCCAACAGAAATAGTCCCTGGACAGTTCCAGGTTTCAGTGAATGTATACGTGAGCTACGGCATCAGCGGCTAAAGAAAAACGGGCCTTTTTAGGCCCTCTTCTTCTATTTTTTCCTTTTGATTATCAGGACTGCAAGAGCTGCTATCGTGATTATGTTCATCACTATTACTATGATCTCAGTATTTGTCAGTAGCGGAGGCGGTGGAGGCGGTGGAGGCGGTGGAGGGACTTCAGGCCTTGCTGCTATGACGTCTATCGCAGCTTCCTTTGTATTGCCGTCTTGATCGTTTGCAACTACCCTTATCTTATGAGGGCCCTCTGCTGCAAGCGAGGAATTCCATATGTAGCTCCTCAGTCCTACATCAGACCAGCTCTGAACCTTTTCATTGTCGATGAATAGATCCATAGTCGCTGGGGCCTTTGCCTCCCCGAGGACTTCTATCTTTGCGGCTCCTATGAGTTTCTGGTTGGGGATGGGGCTTATGATCTGGAGGTTTGGTGGAGGAGATTTCGGAGGTCTTGCCACTTGTACACTTAACGTCGCCTCGTTAGAATTGCCATCTTGATCTACTGCTGTTAGCCTTATCCTATGTTGCCCTTCTCCAGCCTTTGACGCGTCCCACACGTATGCTCTAGCGCCGATAGACCATGTAGCGGCCTTGTCGTTGTCTATAAACAGCTCCATGGTCCCTTGGGATTTTGCCTCTCCGAGTACTTCTATCCTGGTAGTCCCGATTATTTTGTCATCGGTCTTAGGGCTAACTATTTGCAGAGTGGGCGCAACTGTATTTCTTATTGAGAATGATATTGCTTTATCCGAAAAGTCTCCCATGTCATCGATGGCTCTGACATCTATCGAATACGATCCTGGGGTAAGTTTGTCGGAAAGAGGCACGGTAATTCTGTTGTCCACAGACGCTGCCCGCTGGACTGTAGACAATACATTGCCTTCAGGATCCTTGAGCGTTATCATTGCAGTCTTTGATGTGGGAGAATTGAAAGTTATCTGCACTTGGCTCCCAGCTCCATATGTTGGTCTATCTGTAGACAAGCCATTTATCGTTGGAGGTTTGTTCGTCAGATACGCTGCCGCGTTAACCCCAAGCTGGAACTCTCCTTTAGTCGTAGCATCCATTCCGAACACTGCCTTGTATATCAGCCAGTAGTAGTCTTCAGTGAATTCGAAGAGATTTGAGTCGCCTATTGCGACGAATTTGCCCCCTCCATCGACTTTGAATGATGCTGCGATTACGCCAGAAAGCTCTGGACTTGCAGGACTGGCTGCAGTTGCTATGATCTGAGCGCCTGGCTGTGTCGCCAGTTCGACTCCAAAGAGGAAAGTTGCGTTTGCGATGCCTCTTCCTATCGGGTTCGAGGCGTTGAAGTTTCTCGCCAAGCCAAGAAATGCTTTTTGTTCAACTGATACCTTTCCTAAAGACGCTCCTCTGAAGTCGTTGTCATAGTGAATTTCGATATTCGTGCCGTTCCTGAGCATAAGCGGGAACATTCCCGTCCTTCCAGTATGCAGCTCTGTGTCGTGGAGCACTATGTTCGTGAACTTCCCGCTCGTGAATACCTGCCAAGGATCTTTGACACCAGTGTTATTCATGAACTGCCTTAGCGAAACTAGCTGGAAGGCGCTCTTTGCCAGCGTTTCATACCACTGCGTCGGTGCATTGCCCCTGAATGATCCTCCCCACAACCGCTCGACTTCTGTAGGGACTATAGTACCCAGAAAGTCGACTCCATGAAATATATCGTCATATAGTATCACCCCTTTCGGGTTTGATATCGAGAGCTCGATCGGCAGCCTTGCGGTCACTGTGTTGCCCTCAACGAGCTCTATTGCACCAGTATACTTGCCTGGTTTTGCATTATCATCTATAATGATCTGGATCGGAAGGCCCTTGTAGCCTATTACAGAGCCAAGAGTAATCTCCTTCCCTGCATCGTACTTCTTGCCGTAGTTGAATGTGAGAGGTGTGCTGTCTGGGAAGTCGAAAAAGACAAGGGTTTCTACAAGACGCTTTGCATTCGAGAATGACGTAAACTGTGATACGTTACCTCCTATGCGCACCCTTGCATTATTGAGCTGATAGCTCGAGAGGAGTGTCACGTTTAGAACCTTGAAATCTCCGGGGAAATAGGTCATCGTTGGGTACAACGATGATGTTATTTTGCTTGGTGCAAAGATTACTATTCTGGGGTTTGTGCCAGACTGTTGGTTTCTCGAAATTACATCGAAGGTCGCAACCTGCCTGTTGTTAGTCGCGCTCACCTCTCGGAAACCTGTACTTGCTTGGGCTGCAATCCTGTATTCTGCAAACTGGTTTTGCGTTCTTAGCCCACCTGTCGTAAATGTAGCGCTTTTGATAGAGCTTGGGAAGAGGTCGGTAACAGTGTCGCTCAGTCGCTGAACCAGAACACCCCGCTCGTTCGTTATGTTCACGGATATACTTACCCTTTCCGTGAAACTCCCAAAGTTGGCAACATCTACCTTGAATGTTGTCGTGCTCCCATTGACGATGAACCTTGGGTAGCGCAATCCAACACCGATTTCGTGTACAGGTGGCCGGTCTTTGATACTGTCAAGAGCGAGGAATGCTATGATGTTTAGCCCGAAGTCCATGTTGTCAAACTTCTCGATGTTGGCATCGTTCAGAACGTCGTCATCCGAAAGGACGAAGACCTTGCTCCTCCCCCCAACACCAGTCCATAATGCTGCAACTGGATAAAGAGAGTCCTGGGCTATAACTTGCGCCCCTGTACCTGCTTTGAGGCTAGCTATTGACCCTCCGAACCATAACTGCTTGGTACCTTCGGTGATCGGATGATTACCAAACCTGGTGACAGATCCTCCCATTGCAAGATTGCTCCACGTTATACCATACTGTCCTGTGACGTTATCGTATCCGTTTCTCAAAGTGTCCCCTATGAAGAGCAATGACTTGCCAGAGCCGACGAAAAGATCTATCGCTGTCTTGTTATAGAGTGTGTTCTTAAGGTCTTGAGGCTCGGCAAGCACTAGAATGTCTACATTAGCTAGCGATTCTGCTCTCAGGGGTCCGACGCGCTGTAGAGATATCGTTGCTCCCTCCTCGACCAGCTTGTTCAGGAAGTTAATGTACAGTTCAGGTATCCCTATAAAACGTATTCGCGATCCTGCCAAATCACCAGTAAGGTTGGAAATTGGGCGGACAGGATCTATCTTCGCTTCCGGTGACTCGAGCTGCCTGAAATCTCCCTCTGCTGCCGCGAGTACGTCATATGCCTTTGTGACGTTCAAGAACCCTGCTCCTTGAACGTTGGGTTCGACTCCAAGATCTGTAGCGCCCTTCATCAACGCTGCTTTTAT
>CAZXXP010000174.1:0-3575 GCA_964644785.1 uncultured Nitrosopumilales archaeon
GCGCTATTTATCTGCCTTAACCTCCGTATCATCAAGGGCACTAGGGCAATGTCTTTGATTAAGATATCAGGCTCCTCTCTTATGAGCCTTTGAGTGCTGTGTACCCCTCCAACAACTGCAGCAGCCATCACCTTCGCCTCTTTAGCCGCCCTTATGTCGTATACGGAGTCGCCTATGTAAATTGCTTCTGAAGCATCAGTATTGAGCATGGAAACTGCCATGGTAATCCCGTCGCCTCTTGGCTTCATCCGGGCCATTTCGTCTCGGGTAACCGTGACCTTGAAAAACCTCTCAATTCCGCGCTTCTTTAGTATCTGGTCAGCAGGATTCCGTCCAGAGTTGGTAACCAGACCAAGTGAAACATCATCTCTCAATGTTTCAAGAGTTTCGAGAGCTTTTTCCTTCAATAGAATTCTAGGCGATGCCTGAAGATCATAATAATCAAGAATTCGATAGAGCACTTGTCGCACGGCGATAACATTCGATGAAGCTCCATCGTTTGATAGACTTGTGTAGACTTTGTCTAATATCGTTTGAGTGGAATCCTCTTCAGATACATCTGCGTCAACACCCAGGTCTGCAATTTTTCCCAGCAAGGCTTTCTTTCCAGAAACTCTGTCGAAGTGAAAATCCACTAGAGTTCCGTCAAGGTCGGATATGGCCGCTGAGAGCAATTGATTCCAAGTGAATTCTTGACAAGTATTAAAACTTCGCAAGCTTGGAGCATGGGTGAATTGAAAGATTCGATGAAAGCAATATCCGAGTTTCAAAAAGCCTTTGACGAAAAAAGAGGATGGGACTGGACTAACCCCAAAGACAAGAAGGAGCAGATGCAGTTTCTGCAGCACGGTACCATCGCTCTAGCAGGTGAGGTCGGAGAATTCGCCAATATTCTGAAGAAGGCAATGCGCCATTATGAATCTACTGGTGAGCTTCCAAGCAAGGGATCCTATGAAAATTTGAACGAGGAGATTGTGGATGTTTTCATCTATGTTGTGAAGATTTCCATTGCTCTGGGCTTGGATTTGAGCGCTGGTTATTACAGCAAAATGAAAGTCAACGACAAGAAGTTCGCCAACTATGTTAAGAGAAAATAGTGTGGGATATGCCTATAAGACGCATAGAGATACGATGAGCAGATGGACGAAGATCTTGCACGCTTTGCGGTTGACAGAGCGAGGGATCTTGGTGTTCAATATGCAGAAGCTAGGATTCAGAGAGACTTAGAATCCGAAGCGATATTGAGGAATGGAAACCCCGAACCTGCAATCATAGGCGATGCTCTCGGCATCGGGGTAAGGGTTCTGGTCAATGGATCTCTGGCTTTCGCGGCAACAAACATGCTGACCGAAGAATCTGTGAGAAACCTTGTCGAGGGTGCGATAAGGAGGGCAAAGAGTGCAGCAAAGTTCACTACGCAGAAGGTCGGCTTTGCAAGTGAGACCTCCCATCAGGCAAAGTGGTCTGCGGCAGAGAAGAAGAACATCGAAAATGTTGGAATTGGAGAGCTTGCAAAGGTACTAAAGGATCTCGACGATTTGATAAGAAATGGTAAGAATGGCGTTGAATTCCCCAATAGGTTATTTTTCCTGAGAACTATGCTGGTAGAGAGAATCTACGTCAACAGCGACGGTGCAAGCTTGCATGGGAGGGTTCCAAGGTTGCAGTTCCATAGCTTCATAGCTGCAAAACACGACGGTAAGATTTCAACCGTCACGATACCTCCAGGCTATGCTCAACTCGGAGAGTCTGGAGGATGGGAGGTTCTTGACAGATTCAACCTCTTTGAATACGTGCCGAAAACTGCCGAAGAGCTAGCACAAGTTGTCAAAGCAGAGAAAAAACCGCCTTCTGAAACTGTTGATGTGATATTGGGCCCCGAAGTTTCAGGACTTGTTTCACACGAATCAAGCGGACATCCAGGAGAGGCTGACAGGATTCTTGGAAGGGAAGGTGCACAAGCAGGGGAATCTTACCTCAAATCAAACGACGTAGGCTACAAGGTTGGGAGCGAGCAAGCTTTCGTCAGCGATGACCCTACCCTTCCAAATTCGATGGGCTTCTATCTTTACGATGAAGAGGGAGTACCTGCAAGGAAGAGGGCTCTGATTTCTGGAGGAATAATCTCAAGCTTCCTGCATAATAGGGAATCCGCATTCGATTTGGGTACTTCTAGCAACGCATCTGCAAGATCTGTCAGATACGACAGGGAGCCGATAGTAAGGATGGCTAATACCTTCATCGAGCCCGGGGATTACACACTTGAAGAAATGGTACGTGACATCAAACTCGGGGTCTACATAAAATCGTTCATGGAGTGGAATATCGACGACAAAAGGCTGAACCAGAGATATGTTGGCTTAGAATCGTACCTGATTGAAAATGGGCAAGTGAAACACCATGTCAAAGATCCTATACTTGAAATTACGACTCCAAAGCTGTACAGCAGCCTTGATGCAAGAGGGAACGATTTGAAATTCATGGGCGCAATGTGTGGTAAGGGAGATCCTATGCAGGGAATTCCCGTCTGGACGGGGGGGCCTCACATCAGGCTCAGAAACATAAGGGTGGCTGCAAGATAAGTGAACGCAAAGGAAATCGTAAATTTAGTCTTGAGCGAAGCCAAGCGCTTCAACGTCGATGATGCCGCTTCGATAGCGAGCACTTTACACGAGGACATGGTTCGCTTCAGCAACAACTCGATCACGATAGTGAAGAGCCTGAGCAACACTGTGGTGTATGTCTATGTTGTATTAGAAAAGAAGAGGATGCTCGGAGAAACATCGAACCCCACACCAGAAGGCATCACAAAATTTGTAGAGTCCCTGGTTACGAGTTGCAAGTCAAATCCTCCTTCAGAAGATTATACTCCTCTTCCAAAAGGACCGTTCAAATATTCAGGAATGCCAAACTATGACAAAAAGATAGAAGAGAACCCAGACATTCTGGTAGACCTTGCTGGAGATGCCATAAATGCTGCTGTTTCTGCAGGAGCAAAGAGGGTCGCAGGTTCCGTTACCGCTTACGCTGACGAGCTTACAATGGGTTCTACAGGTGGAGTTGAAGCGAGTGAAAAGGGGACCACCATTCTTCTCAATGTCAGAGCCTTTGCGGATGCCAATGCAAGCGGGCATGGATTGTCTTGCGCTTCAAGCCTTGCAGATTTTGATGCCAAGGGTGCAGGAATGACTGCCGGCGAATATGCGAAAAAGGCTCTTAATCCAACCGCACTCCCAGAAGGCAAATACGATGTCATAATGTCTCCAACGGTCGCTGCTGACATTTTCCAGCACGTAGGCTGGGCAGCCTCCGCATTTTCGGTTGAATCTGGATACTCGTTTCTTACAGATTTGCTGGGGAAGAAAGTAGGAGTCGAAAAACTGTCCATTGACGATGTCGGAGTCATTCAGAAAGGTCTTGGAGGGAGGTCTTTTGACGATGAGGGAGTACCAACTGGTAGGACATCTATAATCAGTAGCGGCGAATTGAGGAACTATCTGCATAATTCTACAACTGCAAGAAAGTTTTCAGCGAAGACTACGGGCAATGCTGGCTTAATTGATCCTCACCCTTGG
>CAZXXP010000175.1:0-3534 GCA_964644785.1 uncultured Nitrosopumilales archaeon
GCTACAGTTGGTGCCGCTCCTCCAACTGGGGGGCCTCCAGGATCGAATGCACTTACACTTGGTACTATTGCGACTAAGAGCGATGATGCCAATAGTCCTGCCGCCACAATCAGACTCAATACTACTTTTGGAGTCATTAAAAAAACCTAATTTTTTTCTTCAATATATACATTATGATTACAATGTATATATGTAGGCGTGGACAGATTACAGTGTATGTCGAAAGCTAAATCAAGCAAGTCAGCTATCAAAACTATCCGTATTGAACAGGATTTGTTAAAGGTATTAGAAAAAGATGCAATGACTAAACAAATGAACTTTAGTCTATATTTGACGGCGATATTAAGGAAACAAGCTGAATGGGGCAGATTTTCAGACCCGCGCTTTGTCACTATGATGGGTTCTACTTTCCAGTATCTCATAGACCAAATTGATGAGGACAAGTTAATTAAAGCGGGGGAAGCCATCGGCGAAAGATTTGCAAGGCATCAATTGCTATTCTTTTTCAAAGAAGCAAACCTGCAAACCTTTATTGCCCTTTTGGAAATTTACACGCGTAACAGCGGATTATTTGAATGTGACTACGAGGTCAAAGGTAGAAATCATGTATTTACTTTCCGCCATGATCACGGGATAAAATGGTCGACGTTATTACGACATGCCTTGAATAAAGCTTTGCGTTCTTTGCAGGGCATCTCTGCACAGTTTGAAGTTGAAGATGATGTGGTAATCCTAAGCTTTCTACTTTAGTTTCTTTCTTACTCTATTATTTGGTTGATCCGGACTCCTATGATTAGACCAGGTGTGACTGATTAATCTACATGCTATACAAGAAGATTTGAAACGGGCCCGGTGGGATTTGAACCCACGACCTCCGGCTCCGCAGGCCTGCGCTCCTTATCGACGCCCTGATCCATGCTAGGCTACGGGCCCTTCAACTTTGCGAATTCCCCGTAAATAAAAGGTTGATTTTCTCTGGAGAAGTTAGTTAAGGCTTAAACTCTACAGACGTTGCCGCCATATAGGATGAGCAGAGAGAGCTACGTTTCTGGTTTTGTCAGGAGCACGTTGGGCCTCCAGATTGATCATGATATCGTTTTATCGTCATCTGATGTAAGTACGGTTATCGAGCATCTTTCTGGGAGCAAATCTCCAGATCAAGCGTTTGACGCGCCGGTCAACGGTGTTCTGAATGCTATGAATTCTAGAATAATTGATGAAAGATTGGGTTCAGGGAGACCATTCGTAAGAAAGGCGCTATGGCCAGAAGGGGTAAATTTTGCAGCTGCACTCACTCATGACGCGGATAGGTTGACTGCGCCTCTAAGCCATGTTATGAAGGTAAGGGAGAGGTTTCCTCTATCTCTCATAATAAAACGAATCCTGTCTCTCGACGATCCCTACTGGAACATTGAGAAGATAGTGAATATGGAAGCAGGGTTGAACTTCACGTCGTCGTTCTTTCTGCTCGTACATGACTACAGCCTGAATGGTAGAAGGGAGTACATCAAATCGATTGCAAAGAATGGGTGGGACATCGGGCTGCACGGTTCATTTGGAACACATGAAAATGCGGGAAGAATGCAAGAAGATGTGGGCGTTTTTGAGAAAGAGATTGGTCAGAAGCCAAGAGGAATAAGGGAACATTATTTGAAGTTCGATCCTTCTAAGACCTGGCAGATAATGGAAGAGCTGGGTTTTTTGTACGACACTACATGGGGATTCAACCAGAAACCGGGTTTCAGGGCTGGGGTGTGCTTACCTTACCACCCTCCATCGTCGGATTTTAGAGCGTTAAAGATCCTTGAACTTCCCCTGGTACTCATGGACACGTCATTGTGGGGATACATGCATCTTAAGGAAGAAGAGGGCTTTACTGAACTTGAAAGGGCAGTTTCTAGAGTCAAGGGACACGATGGATTATTCACAATGTTATGGCATCAGGAAGCACTGCAGATGAGGGGCGGACGATTATACTCCCGTATTTTAAGACATCTTGCGGGGGAAAACTGTTTTGTGTCTAATGCTGAAAAAATCGCAGAATGGTGGTTGAACAGAGAGAGGTCAGAATTGCAAGAGATTGAGCAGGGGAAAATCTTCAACTATATGATTCAGCCAAAGGATAAGAGGTTGGTGATCGATGCCGATTGCCCCAAGGGGTACAAAATCAAGGTGCAAGGAGAGTGTAGAGTTATTTCTTCGTCAGAGAGCTCGGCAAGGATATCTGCACATGGGGAAGGCAAGATAACAATTGAGGTTCCCTAAATGAAGAGGATACTTGTCACCGGTTCTGGAGGAGTTGCAGGTGTCAACTTTGTCAATGCGCTGAGAGTTGCCACCGAAAAGATGTTCGTGGTAGGCACGGACTACGACAAGTATCATATAGAATTTCCTGATGTAGATACAAGAGTTAGGTCTCCAAGGCATGATGATTCTGGTTTTATGCCTTTGATATCATCATTGGTGAAGAAACATAAGATAGATTTTGTTCACCCGCAACCTTCCGTGGAGGCTGCCGTCATAGCTAAGAACCGGAAGACTATTTCAGGAAAGTGTTACCTTCCAGACTGGAAGGTCATTTCAAGGGACAAGCTGGAAACGCAAAAGATCCTTGAGAAAAATAACGTGCCCGTTGCGGGGACACAAACTATCACCAGTCCCAAGGATATTCCAAAAGCCTTCAAGTCTATAGGGACAAAGCCGGTCTGGGTAAGGGCAAAGAGTGGAGCTGGAGGGAGATTAGCTCTACCGTGTAATAGTAGCGAAGAAATTGAGCACTGGACCACACTCTGGGTGCTACAGAAGAAGGCAAAATGGAATGATTTTTTGCTGCAAGAGTTCCTGCCTGGAAGAAATATTGCTTGGGACAGTCTCTGGTTCGATGGAGAACTAATTACGTCGTTCTGCAGGGAAAGGCTTGCCTATCCGTTCAAACATGTCAGCGTTTCAGGGATTACAGGCACACCGAGCGTATCAAGAATTGTTGCTGACAAAAGTATCGATAAGGTTGGAGAGCTTGCCATAAAGACCCTTGACCCGAAACCGCATGGAATCTATTCTATTGACCTTAAGGAGGATGGCGATGGTGAGGCAAGAGTTACAGAAGTCGATGCAGGGAAGTTTCACACTACGACTCCGCTCTGGGGCTACGCAGCCATAAAGGGTCTAGGCATGCAGTGGTCTGCAAACATACCCCATCTATACGTGAAACTTGGCATGGGAGAAGACGTTGGTAAACTGCATAAACACAATTTGTACCCTGAAGGCCTACATCTTCTGAGACACATTGATTGTGGGGCGTGGCTGTGGAGGGAGAGCGGTTGGAGGAAGAGGATTCTCTAACTGTCCTATCACTCTTACTTCGGCAGTTCTGTGCAATTGTCGGTTGAACATGACTGAATTTCACGCTTAATCAAGCGAAGACTCCAAAAAAAACCCTCTTCAGGGTACTGTTAACTTATCGTCGGCTCGTGGAAAATAAAGTCAACCCGGACAGGAGCTTAACAATATCATAGGTTTCACAGAAACTTTCAC
>CAZXXP010000176.1:0-3476 GCA_964644785.1 uncultured Nitrosopumilales archaeon
CTTCCTTTGGTACTTCCTTTATGACTTCCTTGGGTACTTCTTTGATCACTTCTTTCACTACTTCCTTGGGTACTTCTTTGATCACTTCTTTTGTTATCACTTGAGGTTGTGGTATCACATCGGGCAGGCCGAATGCCATGAGAGCGCCGGCAACAGTACCGCTTGAATAGAGTAGCCCTCCTCCGCCTCCGATATGGGCGAATATCTTCATCTTACCACTCTTGTCAGCTCCGATTGTTGGTGCCACGTTGACTGGCACGCCAAAGAACCTCTCAGCTATAAGTTTACCTGTCTCTGCATCGATGAATTTCAGGTTACCATCTGCAGCATAGGCTACCACTAAGCCTCCAGTGACCAGTAATCCTCCTCTATACGCGACATTGTCTATTGTGTATCTCCAGACTACCTTTCCTGTATTCACATCTAGAGCTTCAATGTTGGAGTTCACGATAAATTGCTGGCCTGGGAAATTTGTTCTTGGAGGTGCGGCTCCGCCGTTGTTACCAGTTGGCCTTACGTTCCCTGTTTGGTGAGTTCCCATGTTGTTATGTGTTCCTACATAGACTCGTTTACCGTCATATGCAAAGTCTGCTTCAAGACAGACAGTGTAGCAGTTCTGAACGAATCCAGTTTTGTCTGGATAGTTAATCCATTGCTTGCCCATGTCTGCTTTTGTCATTCTGCAGCACGCGTCCGGGTCGGTTGGCTTGTTGTTTGCACCAACACCATAGAATGTCTTGATGTTGTTGCCGCCTCTGATAATCGTTGAGGATTCAAAGATCCAGAATGGCTTACCAGTATTCCAGTCTAGTGCATAGACAATGCCGTTCTTGCATCCCTTCAGGAGGGCTTTCTGACCATTTACTTTTCCTATGATACCGCCCCATGAGCAGTCATAGTCCCATAGGTCGTGAGGTATTGCTTGGAACCACCATACCATTTTGCCAGTCTTGACGTCGAATGCTGTGAATCCACTTCCATGGAGAGCTGGGCCGTATCTATCTGTCAGGTTTGTGTATGGTCCTTGGTCACCCCATCCCATAGCAACTATGCCAGTCTCAGGATCGATAGGGTAGTTTCCCCAAGTTGGTGAGATTGCGCTTGCAGTGTGTATCTTGCCAAACGTTGGTGAATTTGGAACCATGTCGATCCAGTCGTTCTTTACGACATCGTCAGGCACATCTGTACATTTTGTTGCAAGATAGGTTGGTGCCTTATCGCGAGCTGGATAGTTAATACCCTCAAGGTATCTTGGGTATTCAAAGTACCAGCCATTTCCTCCAACTGCTTTGCACTCGTTGATTGCCCAGTCAGGATCTCCTTGATAAGGAGGCATTACCCATGTCCTGTACAATCTCGTTGGATTCTGAGGGTCTGTCATGTCGAATGCGGTAACGAAAGCTCTGCCTCCACCACCACTAGCTCCTCCTACAGGAAGGAACATGATGTTGCCGAGGAATTGAGGAGGATGTCCATGCAGACCTGACATGAATCCTTGTGTTCCGAGTGTTCCTTTGATTCCCTTTATCGGATCGCCAAACTCTCCGACCGTACCGCATATCTGCTCTGTCTTAAGGGTCCAAGCCGTCTTGCCTGTCTTTACATCTATCGCAAAGAGATTGCATGAACCAAGTGTTGGGCCAATCAGCCAGCCCTTGTCACGGTAGTAGTTCAATGCGTGACCATGAGCGCGTGGCTGCTGGAGAAATGGATACTTTGCAATCTCTGCAGGCCAGTCGATGGTCAAGGAATAGGTATTATTCCATATGAGCTTGCCAGTAGTAGCATCGATTGCGAGAATTCTTCTATCGCTCAAAAGGACATATGCGACTCCATCAACTACCAGAACTGGTGCTCCAGAGCCTTGCTGGGCTTCAGGCGCCAGCAATTTCGAGGCGATTGGTGCTGCTGTGTATGGATAGACCCACTTTGTTTCAAGATATTGTACGTTGCTTGGGTTTATCTGTGTCTGAGGACTGTAGCTGCCTCCTGTTGGCTGGTAGTTGACATACTCCCAGTTACCCGTTACTACAGATGGTGCCGCTCCTCCAACTGGAGGGCCTCCTGGATCGAATGCACTTGCACTCGGTACTATTGCGACTATAAGCGATGAGGCCAATAGTCCTGCCGCCACAATCAGACTCAATACTACTTGTCGAATCATCGCCCTCTCCCTTCCCTATGGGAATATAAACAACACCTCGGCTTCTAAACATATTCGACAACTGACGAAGTTATTGGGATTTTGTTCATTTAGTTTGCATCAGTAGAATTATTAATGTTACAGATTTTTCCCTTTTCAACCATATTCTTTCTGTTTACAGCCAGTGTAGATCCCCTAAGTACGCCAGCAAGTTTTGGTAACCCCAAGGTCACAGCGCCAGAAACAAACCTGTCCTGAGCATAACCATATTCCATAAGAGGATTTATCCCGACTTCAATGAAACCCACTTGCCTTTTGTCGGTATGTATTTTTTCCACCAGCACATCTAATAATCTGGCATTTCGCTTGGCGCGATAAGACTGTAGATCTCCCTCCTTAAACTCCAATCTTATGTCCTCCACGATCCCATTGTAGATTTCAGCAGACGAAACTTCCACCGTTCCATTCACAGATTTTGGCTCTATGTGCTTTCTAACTCTCCCAGGCGGTATGTAGACCATATTCTTGCCATCTGCGATGTCAGTTTCATCAATTATACCGTCTTCTGCTATGAAATCTCCTTTCAGGGTGAAATTTAGCGTTCCCGCTTTGCTAGTTATTGAAGCGTTTTTGCCATCAGCAAGGTATGAGGCGAGTATATTGCAGTGCTCTTTGATTTTGCTGTAATCTACTAAACTTGCCTTTAGCTGATGCTTTACGATTTCATTCTGGCTTTTGCCGTAAAGCTTCGCAATGTCGTTGCCTACGTATCCAAAGCCAAGTCTAGCACCTCTAAGTCCAGCCTTTTCTGCAGCCTCGTACCAGGACTGGTTGTACGTGGTGGTAGCAGACCTTTCGTCCTGCGTTATGACCTTCGTGTAGGCTGCAATAGGAGGGCCTGGGATGAAAATGTAAGCATTAGTTTGGGAAAGCAAGCCGAACTCATGCCTGCCCATCGTACCCAGATGTTCCGTTGGAACGGTCTTAGCTGATTCTACGAAAGTGTCTTCGTCTTCAAACAAGAGTAGTGTTGATGCGCCTATTTTTCTGGCTTCGAGAATGACCCTCTTGGCTAGTTCCAAGCCCGTATTCCAAGTCTCTACGGTTACAGTCTCTCCCTTCTGCACATGGAGAGATTCGTAAAGGATCTTCTTTGCCAAGACATCAAAGGTGTTCATTGTAGTTTCTGCTCGCCATCATGTAGATATAAACGATAGATGTTCTTTGTCCTGTGTAAAAATTACCCTCCCCTACATAAAGCCCAAAATCTAAAGAAACTTGTATTATTGTAACTGTTTACCGTTATGAAGTTCGCAATTTGAGCTGTGTGTAA
>CAZXXP010000177.1:0-3455 GCA_964644785.1 uncultured Nitrosopumilales archaeon
CTGCTCTATCTTGAAGTGATCTATGAGCCAGCGCACAATATCGATCTTGTGCTCCCTCTGGACATTCATACAGATTTGGTCTATTGTGTCCAGCCCAAGCTCCTTTTCGCTCAGGAGAATCTTGACGGGGTTCTTTAGGTGTCTTTGGGCAAGCGCGATGATGTCGGGAGGCATGGTAGCCGAAAAGACGCTTGTCTGTCTGTCCCTAGGAGTCTTGCTGAGTATGAATTCCACATCATCCAAGAAACCCATATCGAGCATAGTATCGGCTTCATCCAGTACTACAATCCTAGCGAAGTCGAGATTGAAGGTTCTTCTCTTTATGTGGTCAATCAGCCTGCCTGGTGTTGCAACTACTATGTGAACTGGTCTCTTGAAGGCGTTAAACTGCACAGTTATTCCTTGACCACCGTAGATTGCCACTACCCTGATCCCGATGTATTTGCCAAACTTCTTCATCTCCTCAGCTACCTGGATTGCCAGCTCTCGGGTCGGCGTTAGCACGAGTGCTTGCACACCTGACCTGCGAGTATCCATCTTTTCGAGCATCGGTAGGGAGTAGGCGGCCGTCTTTCCAGTGCCTGTATGTGCCTGCCCTATCACATCCTTTCCTTCCAAGAGCGGCTGGATAGCTCGGGCCTGTATAGGGAAAAGTTCCCTGAATCCCATTTCGTCGACGGCTCTGAGAATTTCAGACTTGATACGTAAAGCTCTAAACTGGCTCATGGAACTCACAAACTCTTCAGCAGGTTCTCCTGTTAGCCCTGTTAAAAAAGAATGAGTTTTGTGTTTGGGTGTAAAATTTCTTGCTGTTATGAATTCAGACCAATTTCGGTGTAAGAACCACCGTACCCGCTAACATTCGATGCTGAAACCTTCATTTCAACATCAGGCCGTATTTTTGCTATCGTCATCGCTTTATCGAGGCCGCGCAAATCCGCCGACCTCGGAGTAAGATAGATTCCCCATAACTGGAAGAGTTGCATATGGGACGGTGCTAGTTTTTCACCTTACCAATAACCTGATTGGTCTGCGTTCGGGTCGGTTTGATGTTTGCAATCGAAGGCGTCTACAACATTAGCTAAGGCAAAACACATCTTGAATTGCGGAGATGTCTTCCGAACTAAAACGGCTCGATAGCAGTGCTAGACTTTCTTGGAGGGAGGGGGCTCTTCATGGGCTTCATCAGGTGAGTAGTCTTTGGATTCGTCTTTAGATATTGAACGATCTTCTTTGTACCAACTCTTTTTAAGAAATAACCCATTCCTCCATCTCTATTCTCTTCGGGAATTTTGTTGGCAGAATAAAATTCAAAGAGAGCATCTGTAACTTTCGCAACCTCGCTCTTCGGAACGTTTCTTAGGTATATCTCCATCGTATCAGGATCAACTAAAGGCGCTCCTTGATTCCTGGCATCTTCTGTCCCTCCAATCTTCAGGGTGTACAAATTTAACCCTGATCCGACCCAGCCTATCGTTTTTGTTGCGGGTCTGAAGCACTGTCTTTCACATCCAGTTATTCCTATGGATTCTGCCATGTTGCCCCACTTTGCTTCAAGTTCATCCATCAAAAGCGGCTCAAGCTTTTCCGAATCTGTGTAGGTCAGCCTGCAAGTGTCCCTTCCAACGCAGGCACCAGACAATAACCTCAATTTAGAATACGGTTTGCCACTCCTTGCCCCATACCCAAATCTCTTCATATCATCTTCGAACCTCCGTTTGTCATCTTCAGGAATATTGGCAAAGATCAAGTCTTGATTGGGGGTTGCAAACAAAACAATAGGATAGTTCTCCATTAGATAGCGAGTCATGGTTTTTAGTTGTCCATTCGGGCCATCTATTATTCTGCCATTTTCAATAAATGCTCCATAAGCCCATAACCCATTAGAATGCAGTTTGATCCACCCTTGATGCAGGTTCCTCTCTCCGTAGTCAAAGTTATCTATCGGAGCAGCAAAATCTACTCCATGTCCGCGAACCTGGTCCCTGTACCATTCTAACCCCATCTTGTAAATGACATACTTCATTCTTGCCCAGTATCTATTCTGCCTGTCTCCCCATTCCTTATGCACCTGAACAATCGCGTCCAACCCTTTCATCAGACCATTTTCATCAAAGACCCCGAAGGGGACTCCTAGCGCCGCAAAAGTCGGATAGCCATTTTTCTCACCCTGGCTCCCTCCGATATACACTTGATACCTTGTTACCTTGCCATCCTGTAAGATTGGAGCGATGCCAATATCATCAGTCCTCACCTCAATGCAGTTGTCAGGAACGTACATTTTTGCTTGTTCATCATAATTAATTGCAGAGAATCCGATCTTGAACTTTCTATTCAGTAAATTCATTCCATAATCAAACCTCTCCTCAGCCTTCCTTTCGTTTAGCTCTCTCATGTGTTTTGGATCGATTTCGAAGATCTCTATGTACGAAGC
Source organism: uncultured Nitrosopumilales archaeon (assembly GCA_964644785.1). Lineage (GTDB taxonomy): Archaea > Thermoproteota > Nitrososphaeria > Nitrososphaerales > UBA57 > VHBL01. The sequence goes on from CAZXXP010000177.1 coordinate 2,435, forward strand.
AGTGGGAAGAGCAAAATACTTCCCAGTCTTCCGAGCCCACTCATTTGCGTCGCATATCCCTGAAAATTGAGATAATGGACATGCCATAACGTTTCTTGTATTGTCCCCGCAACCATTGATTGAGTAGAAGCCAGATTTCGCTATTGTACGGATGGCATCAACAAGATTCTGCTTTTTGACCCAGTGCAGCTGAATATTCTGCCTCGTCGTCATCCTTAGTGATGGCTCGGTTATTCCTGTATATCTTTCAGAGATGCAGTACTTGTCAGTCACATCATCAAGAATCTCCCACTGTTTTCTTGTAATCGGACCACCTCCAGGGATACTAATCCTGATCATGTAAAGCCAGTCTTTTTCTTCACCAGTCTTTGCCCTGTCAAATTCAAGGTAAATTCCACATGATTTTGCCAGAGTCTCTGCAACATCGGAGATCTCCTGGAAACTTGGATCCCAGAACTGATGATGCAAATTGGCGGGATGTTCTATCGATTTTATTGTCAGCGTAAGACCTTGCGTGCTTAATTTTGCCTTCTCCGCACCGGAAAAGTCCTCGAACTTCGTCTTGAGGTTTGGTTTGATTTCGGGCAAGGGTTATGCTAACCGTTATAACGCTGTTATATCAATCTTGACTTCCCGCAATCGAGAACAAGATTTTGGAGATTGCCACTCTAGTTGGCCTATTGGCGCGCCGCGCGCGCATCAATGCAGGCACGAAAATAACATGATGTTAACATCGATGTTCTAAGATGGTATCATCAAACAATCTTCGATGTTCTAAGATGGTATCATCAAATGACCATCGATGTAGGCACGATCTGATCATTATGATATCATCAAAATGTATGGTGGAAAATGCTGTGTTGGATAACTTACCATAGTATCAAGGAAATTTGTCTCGCGCATCTATCATGATGCGTATCAGATATCACATGCATGCCTGAGATTCGCAGATGGGGTAAGAAGTATGTCGACAAGAGGGATTGGAGGCAGTACAACGAATCGCTCGTGAGGAGAGGAGAGA
>CAZXXP010000178.1:0-2422 GCA_964644785.1 uncultured Nitrosopumilales archaeon
TGCCACGATGACAGCGAGGATTAGTACTACATGGATAACCTCCCCGCCAATCCCGCCGATGAATCCCAATAGCCAGAGAACCACGAGAATTACGGCTACCGTCCAGAATAGATCCATTACTTTTCTGGTGACCGCCACCTTTTATTAATATTACGCCCTAGGTGTCGGCAACAGTCACTTCGCATTATCTGAATCTGATTTCTTTGTTTGATGCGGCTATAGGAGAGCCCGCCACAATATATCGTTTGTTCAATATCGTAGCCTCGCCTTTGGGCACTCGGGCCCTTTGCGATTTTTGCTAACATTTCTGAGTAATAATACCCACAGATCAGTTTCAGGAGGATGTGAGAACCATATTCCACACTAACCTTGAAATCCTTGAAAGAGTCTTCAAGATCTGCCAATATCCTGATATATTTCTCAAGCCATTTTCCGTCGATAGCTGCTCCTGACAAATTTCAATCTACGGAACCAGAGATATCTATTATACACATCTATCGTTTTAAGCAAGAATCCGATTCTTACTTTGAAGTCACCATACGGCCCTAATGCAAGGGCGGCTAACTTGTTGGGATCTATGATGGGTAGGGCATCTGATTCCCGATTCTTCAGTGGGTACAGTCGTGACACCTTACAGCTGTTGTTTCGCCCCTCTAGGAGCCTGAGTGACCCAGTTCAGTTGCCCCTCCTCTTGCTATGCTTATGATTCCTTCTTGGAGCGATTATTCTCTAGACGCAGTTCCCGTAGGTGTGTGAGTAAATGATACCCGATAATGGAAAACCTGGAAACGCGTTACACTAACGCCAATAAATTTGGATAGAGATCTACGCTAATCGCGACTGATTCGAATATGATTAGAGCTATCGAGTAGAGCGCGCTGTGGATAGTACCAAGAGCGCGAAATGCACGGTGATAAGGGCATTTGCCGTGTATAGCGCGCTGCAGGTTTTCATATGCTTACTATCACCTCAGGCTTGAGGATAACCGCTTCAGAGGGTGTGTCGTCTCCGGAGCGATGGTTGATCAACCTGCCCCAGCGCTGGCAAGGAAGCAAAGAGCCTTTGATCCGAATTCTTGTTTCATTTCCCTGATTCCGAGCAGCTCGGTTCGGCCTAACCATTTTAACTAGTCTTGGAGCCAACAGAAAGCAAAAAACATGAACCTTTTCACGCATATTGTGTTCGGAATTCTCATTGGAGCAATTTTCTTTGGCAAGCCAGAGATAATGCTTTTGATTGGAATCGGCTCGGCTATCCCCGACCTAGATAGAGAATACGGCTTTTTGAGCAGAGAGTCGTTTCGTCGACGGGCAATTCACCGTGCGCTATGCCATAACTTCCTATTTCTTGGTATGGTCTATATTGTAAATCCGTATCTAGGGCTCGGAGCCTTTCTGCACACCATCCTCGATGCCCTCACAACAGGAAAAGATAGGGGCGTCGAATGGCTGTACCCTTTTTCGAGGCTCGTCACGAGAGCTGTATATGATTCTAATGGAAAAAGATTAAAGCTTGATCCGAAGCACAAGATCTACTACTATCTGAATGAACCATTAGCCCTGACAAGAAGAACTGACGATGATTTGAAGCCAGACAATCAGTCACTGCCATGGAGGAGAAGTTACGGACCAGCACTTAACTTAGCATTGCTTGATCAAGGCATTTTCTTAGGCTCTTCGGCTCTGACTCTTATGCTCATTCTCTTTTCAGCTGCCGGCCTTCAACAATTTGTCGAATTGAATGGTGAGATTAGTTATTCTACTAAAGTTCCTCTATCAATCGCTTTTGTGGGAGGTTTCATGATCTATGTTGGAGGGGAGATTGACAGGTGGAAGCAGCTTAGAAGTAAGTATGATGGCACCTACAAAACGCTGTTTCTTATTTCAGTCGGGATTTTGATATTCGCAATTATCCTAGGGGCCCTCATGAATCCAGAATCTGTTAGGGCAATGGTAGGCAGGATCCCCTATATCGCCGCGGGAGCAGCTTTGTCATTTTTGGTGGCGTTTGCCATAGTGAAGTTCCATTCTTCAAGGCCCCTTCCTACTGACCCCAGTAAAGAACCAGCGATTGTATGAAGGCCAATTGGAAGGGTAACAAGAACAAGTGATGGATCGGATTTCTGCATTACCTTACTGACAAAACTTGTGGTAGCCAAATTGCCTGGTGGGAAGCAGTATAGGAGTGGTCTTAAAGCTGGATCTGTTTTTCTTTGGCCGAATCCATGGCCCATACTGAGATGCCTTTTTGGAGAAAAACCTGAAGATTATTCCCAAGGGGAAGAGTCGTCCCATATTATTATACAGGGCACGAGATTGGTTAACCTTCATGTGGCGCTTGCTCCCTCTTGAGATACTGCTTGTAAGCCTCTTTGAGCAAGTCAAGAAAGGAGGCATCCTGAGATCTTCTTCATCTCTTATCT
>CAZXXP010000178.1:2432-3361 GCA_964644785.1 uncultured Nitrosopumilales archaeon
ACCCCGACCTTAGCTGTCACCGGATGCAGGACGGCGTGAGGGTGTCGAACAGCATCGCCTGGAGCCCGGACGATCGCGCCATGGACTTCGCGGACGCGCCAACCCGTCAGATCCGGGTCTACGAGTTCGATTGCTCTAATGAATCCAATTTCCAGTCACTTCTTTGACGGGATCGCGGTGCAAATAATATCTGAGTATTTCCTGCCTAACGCGTAGGCAATTATTCTCGCAGACAAATCGAGTTCTTCCTGGTTTCCAGGTATTTCCTCTCTGATAATCTGTTCCAATATTGCAACCTCGTTTGCGATGGACACGTCATGCTTCTTCAGAAAAGTTCTTGTCGCGTCATTCAAGATGATTAGCCTAAGTCTTACTCCTTTCCTGAGCCCTCAGAGCTAATAAGGATGATTAGACTCGTTTGGAGTATAGCGAGAGTCCTGATCTAATAAAGGGCCCGTTTTTTTTTGCAAAAGATTAGAAAATGAATTATTGGTGAGCAGATCTAATCGTTGGATTTCATCCTTAACTTAAAACAAAAAAAAGACCTTCAGTTCGGGTTCCGTAGGATTTGAATACAAACAGATTCAAGTCTCGCAACTGTAGGAAACACCGAAAACATGTTAGGAGCGGTGAAGTCCGACATGGAGCAGAGGATTGTTACACCATTCATGAATAAGTTGTAATAAGCCTTGTTGGCATTATGGAATCTATCTTCTGGAGAAGGTGTAACAAGAGGTTTATTTCTTGATAATTCCCCAAAAAGACAGAAGTCCGAATATCTGATGATCTCTGATGAGTCTCTCCGTCATCATTCGGATATCACGGGAAAAAAAGAGGTGTTTCCGACCTAGGTTAGGTCTTGCAGTACTGCGCCGCTAGCGTTCTTCCGTACTGATTCTATCCCTTGCATGCATGCCGCCTTTGTTGTA
>CAZXXP010000179.1:0-3238 GCA_964644785.1 uncultured Nitrosopumilales archaeon
GGGCTAATCAAGGTGATACGACACATTCCCAACTAGGCACATTCCCATGGACTGCCTTTCCCAAAATGCTTAATATACTGCCAAAGTGGTCGTGTCCCGACAGGGTCTCTGAATTGTCGTCAGTAGCCATTGAGGCAAAAAACGTTGTAAAACAATACGGTTCATTCAGGGCTGTAGACAGTCTCACCATTGACATCGAAAAGGGCGGAGTCGTAGCTCTTCTTGGACCAAACGGTGCTGGCAAGTCAACATTCCTAAAATGCATCCTTGGTCTAATAGGTTTCAGGGGAGATATTTCGGTAAATGGACTATCCGTCCAGAACAATGGAAAAGAAGCGCGAAGATTTATTGGCTATGTTCCCCAAAACCCCTCATTATATGAGGGTGTAAGCGTCAATGATACTCTGAGGTTCTTCGCGGATCTAAGAGGCACTCCCTATGGAAAGATACGCGAGTTATTGGAATTCGTTGGTCTAGAGTTGTGGGGGAGAGCCAAGGTTACCGCTTTGTCGATGGGTATGAAACAGAGGCTTATGCTGGCAACTGCATTGCTTGCAGATCCTCCATTGCTTTTGCTCGACGAACCTACCGCAAACCTTGATATTAGAAGACAGCTCGAGTTCAGAAGCCTTCTTAACACGCTTATAGGGCAGGGCAAAACGGTCTTGTTCACTACACACATTTTGGGTGATGTTACGGAACTAACGAGGAACATTCTCGTGCTTAACAAAGGCAAGCTTATTGCCACAGGTTCAGTAGAGCAGTTGATGAAGCAGCTCGATCTTAACGCTCATTTGTACATAAACTTAGAAGAATTTGCGTCGCAGAAAGCTAGGGACATTATTGTCAACTCTGGCGGAAGAGACATAACGGAAGAAAATGGCTGGATCGTGGCTACGTGCGACCCCGAGAAAAAACTCGGAATTCTGAATGCGCTAAGAGATGGAGGCTATAAAATCAAAGACTTTAAGGTAGAAGAGCCGAATCTGGAGAATGCCTTCCTTAGGCTAACGGGTGAGCCCAATGCCTAGCCCATTTCTTGTAATAATGAAAAAGGAGCTCCGCGACTCCCTAAAGAGCAGATGGCTAATATCATTCGCAGTTACCTTCTTCTTCTTGGCACTGGGAGTCCCGTACATCATCCTCAGGGGTGGCGGGGTCCTTCCAGAAGACTATCCAGGCATGGTAGTTTCGACGCTCGTTTCTCTTTCGGTCCCGCTTGTTCCTCTAATAGCTTTGGCAATGTCTTCGACCAGCGTTGCAGGGGAAAGGGAAACAGGAACACTGGAATTCCTCCTTGCTCAGCCTGCAAGCAAAATGGAAGTCTTTCTCGGCAAATACGTTGGAATACAAGTTTCGATAACTCTTGCAATGCTTCTGGGTTATGGTACAGCTGAGCTCCTCGTATATTCGAGCAACCCCGTATTCGCGTTGCAGTTCTTGTATGGCCTGCTATACTCAATGATGCTATCCGCCGCTTCAATTTCAATAGGATTCCTGGTTTCAGTGCTGTCTAAAGGAAGGGTCAATGCACAGGGTTCAGGGATATTCATATGGTTCCTTATGGTCATAATTTATGATGTCGGCTTCTTGGGAGTCATCGCCGTAGTTCTGAACCTTAACCAATACCTTGTCCCGATGACTCTGATAAATCCTGTTGAGGTGACAAGAACTCTTTCGCTGATGCACTTGGCAAAGAGCCCTCTGGGTGGTGAGCTCGGGCTCGTGGCAACATACATGAACAGGACATGGGGAGCAGACCTTACCATAACGATACTTGGGGCAGTACTGACGTTCTGGATAATGATCCCTCTGGGCATTTCTGCACTAATATTCAGGAAGCAAGACGCTCGGTAAGGGACGAAATGCAGGGTACGGGGGTTCCCGTACGTTCATTCCTTATCCTGACAAATTTGTTCGTTCAAAATATACAACGGCTGTGGGACAAAACCCTACAGTGTCGCAAGGTTAAACATGTTGTGCCACAATCCCATGCAGGCCAGGGCGCAATCTATCCTGTCCTCCCTCCTCCTGCGCTATCCCCCATCCAAGCATCTTCTTGTCTGCAGAGAATCCAGACTCGGAGTTGCTCCTCCTGTAGTACTGCTCAAGATACGACACGGTGTTCGTCACGAACTCCTTCATCGTATCCTTCCACTTCCACGAACCGTTCAATGTGGCGTTGCTCTTTGGTATCACGAAGACCTTCGCATCTCCAAATGAATCCACGCAGCTGGAAGAGCTGTAGTACCTGTCCAGCCTGACAGTATCGAGCGTCACATCAATTGCGGAGAGCATCCTCATCGCCCTGTCGTAGGCCTCCTTCTCAGACCTCATGCTGGAACCGTACGCGAGGTACATCTTGGAGGAGAGGTCCATGAGCCTGAAGGTATAGGCGAACGCCCGCTTCCTATGTCCCTCCCCTTTCTCACTCGTCGTCGTCGATGGTGATGATGGTGATGGTGATGGACCTTCTTCCTTCGCCCTGTCCTTGAGCTCCTGGGCGATGCTCTGGTAGTGCTTGGAGATGGTCAGGGAGTAACCAGTCCCGTCTCCCGAGGCATCGCTCCTCTCCACGCCTCTCTTCTTCAGCAGTAGGACGTGCAGGTTGTGAAGAGCCATCATCACCTCCTCGTCTGAGTACAATCTCTCGACCGTCTTGTACGATACGTCTATCCCGGAGAGCATCGAGAAGATGTCCAGCATGTTCGCGAACATCCTGTTCGATTCTCCTACGAGCTGCTTGACCAGGAGGAGCTTGACCTTCTGCTCAAGAGTCAGCGAGTCGGGCCTTCCGGTCCTTGATTCGATCCTTATCGTGGATGCAGCCTCGCGTATCAGCGTGTCCAGGCTCTTCATGGCCTCCCTGATCCTCTTGGAGAAGAGCTGCTCGTAGGTCCTCCAGTCCCTGTCTTTTTGGGGATGTGTCTCGACGTACTCCTTCCGGATGTGCTCGTCTATCTCCTTCAGCTTGTTCCTGATGTCGTCGTCCCGGATCATGGGCTGGAGGAAGAAAGAAGCTCTTTCCCATTTAACCGTGGATGTAAGGACACGTGCGCCTGTTACGGTGCATGAGATGACATCTGTGCTTGTAAGCACAGTTCGAGAGAAAGCGTGTGATGAGCGGGAGCGATGGTGTCGCCGTCAAGACGCCAAGAAGAGCGCATCATACACGGCAGAGTTTTGTCCCACAGCCGCAGGCAGGGACGCGGTCTTATCGTCCTAGTATTGAATACCA
>CAZXXP010000180.1:0-3235 GCA_964644785.1 uncultured Nitrosopumilales archaeon
CCGGACGCTTGTTGCAGGATAACCAAAAAAGATATGGGGAAGCGCTGGATGAGCGATCCGCTAAATGAGCCTTTCGTGCAAAACTGCTACACCGTATGCTTAGAATCTGATTTTGCATATGATGGAAAGCGTATCTATGTAGGAACCTTCAACAACATGAATGTACATCAAGTCACCAATGTTAACATCTTTGGCAACCAAGGCAGAGGATTACCTAGGACCAGTATGCCTAATCAACAATTTATCACCGATTCAAACATCGATGCCGTAGATGTCAATACGGGAAAGCGTATCTGGACGGTCAAGATTGATAATGCGAACTTTAGAGGAGGCGTTATGACTACTGGTGGCATGGTCATAGTGTACGCTACCGATGGTAACCTGAAATTCCTCGATACAGAAACTGGTAAGGTATTGCACGAAAAGTTCTTCGGAATACCAGTTAGTGTTATGCCAACAATAGGTGCTGACAAGAACGGCAAATACAAGATATTTGCTCATGTTGGCGGTGGAGGCGGACTTCTAGGCAGCACTGCTGCTGCGGATGGGTCTCTTATAGCATTCGGTCTGCCCAGCGTAATCCCACAGCCCCAAGTGATAACGAAGGAGGTCATCAAAGAAGTACCAAAGGAAGTAATCAAAGAGGTCATCAAGGAAGTACCAAAGGAAGTAATCAAAGAGGTCATCAAGGAAGTACCAAAGGAAGTAGTAAAGACAGTTACCGTAGAAACTGTCAGCCCGATATCCTATGCTGCTATAGGCATTGGAGTCGTACTGGTAGTCGTATCTGGAGTACTATTCAGCAGAAGGAAGAAGGCATAAGCACAAAGGTTGCCTCAAAAGGGCAACCCTTACCTTTACTTTTTTTAGAAAAGACTTTTATCCACTAATAGGAGGGCGTATCCACATACTTGAAATACAAACATCCCCTCATCTCCATGCTTCTGATAGGACTATTCCTAGTGATGTCGTTTACAGTGAATTATGCCGCAGGACAGCAAAGGTCTGTTGATAAAGGGCTCAACTGGGTTAACCCAGCCTATGACAAACTAGCAACGAATTTTAGCCCACAGACTACCTTGACGAAGAACACCATAGCAAGGTTGCAGGACGCATGGGCAAGTGCAAATCCAGTCCCACCAGTTGTACCAGGGATCGAACTTGGACTAGGGATTCGCGCACGTCCTTTGTCTTTGGGAGGAGTTTTGTATTTCCAGACGAATACTCTGACAACAATAGCATACAAAGGAGATAGTGGTTTTATCACTTGGGGTTATTCATTCCCCGTAAATATGACGCAGGTCAAGCTTGATGTTCCTGAGATAAGCCCGTTCAATTCGGGTGTAGTTGAGGGCATCGGGTTATTCGAAGACTCTGTAATAGTGCCTACACCCGACTGTGGAATTGTCAAGCTCACCACTTTAGGTGGAGTTCCAGCGTTCATCGGTGATTTGACAAAAGGGCAGATGTGTCATAACGTCCAGGGAAACGCTGGCTATTACACCGGCCAGATGCTCTATGCGCCAACAGTTTATGAGGTTGGAAGAGTCCTGATTACCGGAACAGGGGTAAGCGGTAGGGTCGAGTCTGGCAGAGGCTTCATAGCTGGTTATGACGCTGATACTGGCAGGCAGCTATGGAGGTTCTTCCTCATGCCTCCAGCAGGAGGAGATCCTAACTGGGGTGCATTATTCAAAGGAAAGGGCAACGTCGACCCTGTAGCTGGAGACTGGGGAGATGCTAGGGGAGTAGGAGTAGGAGTAGGTTTTGGTGCCTGGGCTGTAGATGAAGAAACTGGGATTGTCTATGTAGGTACCTCTGCGCCGGCTCCAAACTTCAACGCCACAAGGAGGCCGGGGCCGAACCTTTTCTCATCTTCAATACTTGCACTCGATGCAAAGACAGGAGATTTGAAGTGGTATTACCAGACTTCCTCTCACGACCTGTACGGATTTGGCTGCCAGGGGAACACTGCACTCGGCAAGATTGCAGACAAAAAGACGCTTTTCAAGACATGTGACAATGGAAGGGTATATGCGCTTGATGCCGCTACAGGAAAATTGATCTGGAGTTTCCTGCCTCCCAGCGTAAAATACCTTAACGTCGAAGATAACTTTGCCAAGCAAGCAGACTATAACAAGGCCACAGCCATACCGTCGAATCAGCCACACTGGCAGTGCCCAGGCATCACTGGGGCAACCGGCGGAGAAGTTGCAGTTGCCTATGGAAAGGTATTCTATGTTACTACGAACTTCTGCGACTACATGCAATTCACTGCAGTAGGGCCAAGCATGCTGAATTCCACCGGTGCGACATCCCCAGATAAGCCGTTTGAGATGCCCAGGAACACGACTGTGTATGCACTAGACGGATCTACGGGAACGCCTACATGGAGCTATACCATTCCTAACGTGTCGCACAGAGGGGGCTTGGTTGTTACGGGAGAAATGGTCATGGTAGCGAGCCTTGACGGAAACATCTATGGACTTGACGTGAATGACGGAACAGTTACATTCGAAAAGTACTTTGCGTCGCCATTGGGAACATCTCCAATTATTTCAGCTTCTGCACTGGGTGAACAGCTGGTCTTCTTAAATGTCGGCGGGGTACCGACCAGGTTTGCAGAAAGTGTTTCAGGCTTGGTCTTTGCGTATAAGCTCAGGCCGGATCCCAATGCCCCGCCAGGAGGACAGGCAAACCAGCCAACAGAGCCCAAACCTGCGCAGTTTGGAGGCATATCATCCGACCTGATAATACCCATAGTAGTGGGCATCGTAGTAGTTCTGCTCATAGCTACTCTATGGCGGAAGAAAAGGTCAAAGGCCAAACCTAGTCAAACAAAGTCTTAGAAGGTACAAGTTTACAGTAGTCAGGAAGATCAAGGAGACCTGAAAATGAGGAATGGATGGCCCCAAAACCTTCCATCTAACTTCCCTAGTAAATGTGAACAAACAGGATATCTGCATAATTCTCTGACGGATTTTCTACGTCGAAACTTTTGACAAGGAGAATAATGTCGAATGAACTTGACAGAACCCGATTGGGAAACCCGTATATATGATAAGTTCGGTTCTTTATCTGAAGGTATATGAATCGTAAAGGGATTTCAAAGACACTAGCAATAGTGGCAGTATTGGTAGTAGTCGTCGCTGCTGCCGCCCTGTTGATGATGCAACCAGGCTCTACACCTCAGCAAGTAAGTCCAGCTCCAGCACCTGCACCAGCTCCAGCACCT
>CAZXXP010000181.1:0-2936 GCA_964644785.1 uncultured Nitrosopumilales archaeon
TTACCGAAGGGATAATGGGCCCGCAGCTGATGGACCAGATGAGGAAGCAGGCCGAGCGCTTTGGGGCAGAGTTTATCGATGATGATGTTTCAAAGGTCGAACTGACAAATGGAACAAAGAAGGTTTATGTCGGCGACAGAGCCATCGAATCACACGCCGTCATACTTGCGACAGGGGCCTCTGCGCAATGGATGGGGCTAGAGTCTGAAAAGAAGCTCATAGGGAGGGGAGTTTCGTCCTGCGCTACATGCGACGCTTTCTTCTTCAAGGACAAGGAAGTTGTCGTGATTGGAGGAGGAGATTCGGCAATGGAGGATTCGATATTCCTGACAAAATTCGCCAGCAAAGTTACAATAATTCACAGGCGGGACAAGCTGAAGGCCAGCAAGATAATGCAGGACAGAGCCTTTGCAAATCCGAAAATTTCATTCATCTGGAACAGTGCTGTGATCGATGTCTTGGGCAAGGACAAGGTAGACGGAGCAGTAATACAGAATGTCGTTGATAAGAAGACATCGACCTTGCAGTGCCAGGGGATATTCGTGGCAATAGGCCATAAGCCCAACACAGACTTCATTATAGGGCAAATCGAGCTCGATCAAAAGGGCTACATTGTTAGGAAGAGATGGTCGCAGACCAGCGTCGAAGGTGTCTTTGTTGCTGGCGACGTTCATGATTACCGCTACAAGCAGGCCATAACTGCTTCAGGCTACGGATGCGAAGCAGCACTGGATGCAGAAAAGTATCTAGAAGCCATAGGGACAGAGTAAACGCAACTGAAAACCACAGAAAATAGACTGAAACTGCTGAACAAAGAAATAGTTTCATGCAGAGCGTGCCCGAGGCTCGTATCTTGCAGGGAACAAATAGCAAAGAAGAAGGTCAGGAGGTTTCTTGATTGGGATTACTGGGGCAGACCGCTTCCGGGTTTCGGAGATCCTAATGCAAAACTGCTAATCATAGGGCTCGCACCGGCAGCACACGGTGGCAACAGGACAGGCAGGATGTTCACAGGAGACGATTCGGGCAACTGGCTGGCAAAGGCCCTGCATGAAGTTGGGTTTGCCAACCAACCACTCAGCAGTACAAAAGATGATGGTTTGAAGCTAAAAAGCGCGTACATAACCGCAGTAGCAAGGTGTGTTCCTCCTGAGAACGAACCAACAAACGAGGAAATTGAAAACTGTTCCCGCTACCTGAAGGAAGAGCTACGGATTCTGAAAAACGTGCGGGTGGTTCTTACTCTTGGCAAGATAGCATTCGATTCTTATCTAAAACATCTTAGCCTATCTGAAAGGCCCAAGTTCAAGCACGGTTCAGTATACAAACATGAAGGATTTCCAATTCTAATCGCTTCATACCATCCGAGCAGGCAGAACACGCAGACCAAGAGACTTACTTGGGAAATGTGGACTGAAGTATTCAAAAAGACCAACGATCTAATCAACAATTGAAAATAAATTCAATTCTCACAATAAATGCGAAAGTTCATTAATATGGCATATGGGTGGAATGCCTTATCCCCTAAAACAGGCTTGGACGAATGACCTCCTCAATATCTGCCACCAACCGGTCAACCGCGTATCAACTCGCTCTGTTTGCCCTAGCCGTTATTGTCGGTGGAGCCGTAATTTCGGTTTATCCAGATCCGAAGCCTGCCCCGCCACCTCCTCTTCCAGCTAACGTAATTTCAATAGTTGCAATGACCAAAACTAATCCTCTGGTAGGTTCTCAGCGCATAGCTCCAGCACCAGATGTACCAGTGCAATTCTTTGCAGTTGGAGAGCAGGGTCAAGTACCAGGAGTGACTGCCGATGTTAGAACGAACAATAGCGGTTTGGCGCGGGTCAGGCTTGAACGAGGCTTGTATGTTGTCAAATACGGAGATTCAGGAGTTCACGACATCTAGTGACGAAGAATTCAACACTTACAATTACAAAATATGAAGTCGATAAAACCCCTCAGAGTGTAAAAATCCTCTCGCTGACAAAGAACTGGGAGGTAGCTCCCTCGGATTATGTCCTAGTAAAGTTCAAGAACAACTTGAGCAAGCAAGTTATTCTTACCGACGTTCTGATAGACGGCAAGAAGGCACAGTCGATAAAGTGCAGGATAGAGTCAGGCAACAACCAGGAACTCCCAGAATACGAGGGAGCGGCGGCTACATGTGATGTCAAAACGGTAATCGAGCCTGCGGGAGACTGGGACAACATTCTAGTAGTACCTAGAGGAGTTTATATTCCTTGGTCCTAGGTCAAAGAAACTCTGAATCTTGCCTTGGGAATTTCATATACCGATGTCGACTTCAAACCTAACGAAGAACCTCCGAAATAGGGTTGAAAACATGGCGGACTTTCTTAGCGAGCTAACACTGCTGTTCAAACCAATAAGCACTTACCTGCTCGGAGGTCTGACCGCAGCGCTTATTGCTGAAGTTGTAGTCTTGAAGATAAACCCCTTCAAGAAAAAGCAGATGCAGGGAGCTCTGGCAAAATACGACCTAAAATTCATGCGCGTTATGGATAGCCTCAAAAAGACCGCAGTTGCTACTGGGTTTAAGTACAAGAACTCCAACACGGCTCGCGAGATGGTTTCATACCTCTCTGCAAAGTTCCCCGAGCAGAAGAAAACTCTGACGCCAATTCTCACGTCGATGGAGTCCCACGCCTATGGCGGTTCGTCTCTGACGAACGACGATTTTAGCAACTATTCAAGGTGGCTGAGTATGGCTCCTACGCTTCAGGTAGTCAAGACCAGGGTGAAAGCTTGATAGAAGACATAAAATCTGTTTCTGAAATCAAGAAGATTACCGAAGCAATAGAAAACCAAGTTTCGGCGTATGTTGTGGGCTGGGAAGGCGTGACAAAATCACTGATTATTGCATTATTGACAGGAGGACACGTCCTCCTCGAGGGCGTGCCAGGAACGGCAAAGAC
>CAZXXP010000181.1:2946-3152 GCA_964644785.1 uncultured Nitrosopumilales archaeon
TCAGATTCTTTGAGCCTGGCATTCAAGAGGATCCAATCGACTCCAGACCTAATGCCCGCGGATATTACAGGTTCCCACATCTTCAACCCCAAATCTATGGACTTTGAGTTCAGGCCAGGGCCGATATTTGCAAATGTCGTTTTGATGGATGAAATCAATAGAGCTCCCCCAAAGACTCAAGCTGCTTTGCTGGAGTGCATGCAGGA
>CAZXXP010000182.1:0-3136 GCA_964644785.1 uncultured Nitrosopumilales archaeon
TCTTGTCATTGCAGTTACCAAAGAGACTATCTTTTCCATGCTGATACCCTGCGGCAAGCCGCAGGGAGCTTCATTTTTGCATAATATTTGTTCAGTTATTGGAGCTAATATGATAATCGTTTCAATACACACTTAACTTTGAAAAAGGCAAATAAGGTTGTATAAATCATGGAGATTCGAAACAATAAAAATCTCATAGCTATAGATATCTTAATTCAGGGAGATTAGAGATGACTGCATCAAACAAGAGATATACCGTAGAGGAATCAAATGCATTTGTAGAAATCTTTAATATAAACCCAAAGGGTTCGGGACCTTTAAATGGTCTTCAGTTTGCAGTAAAGGACATTATAGATATCGAAGGTTATCAGACATCGTGCGGCAATCCTTATTGGCGCGATTCGCACCCGGTAGCTGTAGCAAATGCTGTATGCATTGAACAACTTCTATATGCAGGAGGGCAATGTATTGGTAAAACTGTTACAGATGAACTTGCCTTTAGCCTTGACGGAGAGAACTTTTTCTATGGCACACCGTTAAATCCAAAAGCACCGGAGCGTGTTCCTGGAGGATCGTCCAGTGGATCAGCATCTGCGGTTGCGTGCGGCCTTGTAGATTTTGCAATTGGCACTGACACCGGTGGATCCGTAAGGGTTCCTGCAAGCAACAGTGGTATTTTTGGGATGCGTCCCTCCCATGGATTCATATCAGTGGCAGGGGTTAATCCGTTTGCTCCTACCTTTGATACTGTGGGAGTCTTTGCTCGCTCTTCAGATATACTCGCTAAGGTTGCCTCAGTGCTACTTGCTTGTGACGTTCCATCGACTGTGGAAGTAGGTACGGTGCATCTTGTTAAGGAGGCCTTTGCAATCGCTGATTTAGAGGTTGTAGAAGCACTCTCAGCACCTATCGAACAATTAAGGAGAATATTTGGAGATAAGGTAAAAGAGACGTCGCTTCGAGAAATCAAGAACAGTGCTCCAGTAACGGATTTGCAAACTTGGCTTAATACCTATTCTACAATACAATGGGCAGAGATTTGGAGTTGCTTAGGCTCCTGGATTGAATATGTAAAACCGGAATTCGGTCCACGAATCAAGCGTAACTTTGAGCTTACAAAGAATTTGGATCGAAGCAAGATAATAGAACTTATGCATCGTAGGGAGTTGTATTTTCAGCGCTTGAAAACCTTTCTTATGCCTAATGACTTACTGTGTATACCAACAACTCCATCTATAGCACCTATGAAAGGAAGCCTAGGAAACGACAGAACCACTTGTAGTTACTATCCCAGGGCTCTTTCATTGACTTCTATCGCAGGAATCGGACGTCTACCACAAGTAACGTTACCGCTTGCCGATGTTAATTGTGTACCAATCGGACTGTCGCTGCTAGCTTCACACGGACACGACGCCTTTCTTCTAGGAGTGGTTCAGATGATCTCTTCACAGGTTCAGCAACACATATGAGATTAAATTGGAAATAATCCAGCTTAAAGATCTACCTCCCATGGTTTTGGGTGTTCTTTAAATTTCATCGGAGGGAATAGCGGGCATTCATTTTTACTGAATTTCACTTCTTTCTGACTTAAGTGCTGCGTATCGCGCTGCTCCAAGCAATGCTGTTTTATCATTTAGGATCACAGAAACTGGCATTTCCTGCATTAAGTGCTCCATGCGACCCTTGCTAATGTAAGCCTTTATAAAGTTGCCATCTGTCAACTTCTTGATAATTTTTGGCGCTATGCCACCACCGACGTAGACACCAGCCGTTGCTAGGGTCTTAAGCGCAAGATTACCTGTCTCCGCTCCATATATAGAGACGAATATATCCAAGGCCTTTACGCTAAGCTCGCAAGAACCTTTAAGGGCCGCCTCTGATACAGCCGAGCTTGGATCATCTCCCCTTGAAATCTTCTCTGTAAGCCAATCTGGTTCCCTTCCAAACCTTCCTGTCTCACGGAGGAAGCTATAAATATTGAATAGACCTGGACCAGATAAAACTCGCTCGTAACTCACATGGCTGAAGTGCTTCAGTAAATGACTGAGGAGCTCCATTTCTAATTCATTACGTGGAGCAAAGTCAGCATGACCACCTTCACATGCAAAAGGAAAATGTTGTTTACCATCCCAATAGAAACCGGCTTCGCCAAGTCCTGTACCTGCAGCGATTACAGCTGCGTTCCCCTTGGCATCAGAAGCCCCATTGTTAAGAATAGTAAAATCCTTAGGCTCTAGTGCTTTGATTCCATAAGCAGTAGCCTCAAGGTCGTTAATAAGCCAGACTCTCTCAATGCCAAGTTCGGCTGCTAGTATCTTCGCATCAACTACCCATGGTAGATTGGTGGCTTCACAACGCCCTTCCTTTACTGGTCCGGCCACCCCGAAGCAGGCATGCTCTATGCTCAAGGAGTTAATTGACACGAATTTTCGAGTGATCTCTCTAAGACTTCCGTGTTCCCGACTTGGGAACGTACTTTCTATAATTGGTTTTAAGCGTCCTCCCTCAATTGTAAAGAATGCAAGGGTAGTCTTCGTTCCACCTATATCTCCTGCAAGAATCATACTAAAGTCTCCTCCAATGCCTCCCGTCTCGCTCTATTAATTCTGCTGCCTCTTTTGGCCCCCATGTGCCAGCGGGATAGTTTGGGAAATCCCTGGGCGGTAGTGAGCTCCAAACATCTAGTAATGGCTGAGCAACCCTCCATGCAGTTTCAACTAAGTCTGAACGCGAGAAAAGTGTTGGATCGCCGTTCATACAATCATATAGCAGGGTCTCGTACCCTGTGCCGCGAGCAGCGTGAAACGCCTCTTGATATTCAAAGTGCATCCTTACCGTTTGCAACTGCATTGTTGGTCCAGGGATCTTTGCCTCAAAGACCAATTCAATACCCTGATCTGGCTGAATGTGGAGAAGCAACTGGTTGGCTTCAAGCCTCTCAACTGGGGTGTCACGGAATAGCACTTCTGGGGCATGCTTGAACTGGATGGCTATTTCTGTGCGGCGGGTTGGTAGTCGCTTACCAGAGCGAAGGTAGAAAGGTACACCCGCCCATCTCCAATTGTCAATAAATAGCTTTAGAGAGGCGAAGGTCTCGGTCCGGGAATCTTTAGCAACATCTGGCTCTTCACGATAG
>CAZXXP010000183.1:0-3105 GCA_964644785.1 uncultured Nitrosopumilales archaeon
TCAAGGAAGTACCTAAAGAAGTGATCAAAGAGGTAATCAAGGAAGTACCTAAAGAAGTGATCAAAGAGGTAATCAAGGAAGTACCTAAAGAGGTAATCAAGGAAGTACCTAAAGAAGTCATTAAGGAAGTCACAAAGACTGTAACAATCGAAACCATCAGTCCAATATCATACGCTGCCATTGCAATCGGAGTTGTACTGGTAGTAGTTTCTGGCGTTATCGTATCAAGAAGAAAGAGAGCATAGCCCTTCTGAGGGAGGGCTCCCTCTCACAATTTTTTATCAAATCTTTTAATGTGTATTTTACATCCATTAGCGATTAGCGGAAAGGATTAGGAATATATAGAAAAACTAAGAAAGATCAAGTATAATGCAGTCGATTTTGATTAGTCCACACCATATAGACATACTGACAGAAAATCTGAACCGCCCTTCTTGGGGGGAATACTAGAATTTCTTCTAAAGCTCAACTCTTGTCAGTTGGTGTCCCTTGTTCTTGTTGACGTGCCCTACGGAATCGCCGATGCTCATACTTTCATAACCGCATGTGCACGTGTACTTCCAACCACTCATCCCGCCCTTTACGGATGCCTTCTTGCTCATAAAATCATCCCCTTGGTATGCGTGCCAAAAATTATACAATTTAAACATTCTTGATAACTACCAGGAATGTTTGTGAGAAGTATCATTTTGCGGGCGTATAGCATCCTTCAGAAACTCTGGACCCTTGATCTTGCGCGCTCTATGGACCAACCCCCTCTCTGATATGATCCCTATAGGCCCCCTGCATCACGATTAATTCTCCGAAGCCGAGGGTCATCATCTTCCATGCCGCTGCCCTGATTTCCTCTTCTGCATCAATGCTTGCAAAACCTGTATTCATGACCTGCGAGAGTTTGATCTTGAAGGCATACTCGGGTTGCATGACTCTATGAATATGCGCTGTCCAGAAGGCGCATGATATCCTTGTTTGTGACAATTCCTGCAGAGCTCTTGCCGTTGTCAACAGTTATGGCAACTCTCCCGATCTTATTAGCGGCCATTATGGCTATGGCATCAAGTATAGTATGGGAGATTCCTAACGAATGAATTTTGGTGCTCATCGCATCCTGCAATTGCAGCCCAACCTGCCCGCTCCCTGAGCCATTATAGAAACTAAATCCCTGAGGGTTACTATGCCCTGAGCCCTTTTGTTTCCATCAAGCAAAAGAAGGGTACTGACGCTCTTATCAGTCATCATCGTTATGGAATCGACAAGGCTCTGGCTTGCCTCACCAGAAACAATATCCTTGTTCATGATTTGCGAAACGGGCTTTGACAGTGCCTTCAGGAGTATTGCACCAGCATTTGCACGGCTCTTTGAAACTGACATCGCAGAGTGAACAGTGTTGATAACATCTTGCGCGGAAATAATGCCTACAAGTCTAAACCCTGCATCTGTAACAGGGATGTACCTGAAACCTCTTCTGACCCTCAGCTTGACGGCACTAGATCTGCTGGTTCTTGCCTATCATGACAGTCTGCCTTGTAAAGATCCACCAAATGTCTGCAGTCTTGGAGATTAATCAGAGGAGACCACGCAAACGATTTATTCCTTTATCCTATGCAAAAAAACCAAGGCAAGTCATTGAATACGGTTAAATAACGAAGCTATTTTTCGCATATTATGGTAGGATCCCTAATTAATGCTGCACTAGCTTGGATGCATATAGTTTCGGCGATAGGTTGGATGGGCTCTACAATCTTCTTTACCATGGTAGTTGCTCCCATGATGAGGGACCTTTCTCCACAAACACGATCAGAATTTTCAATAAGAATGACGCCGAAGTTTGCGAGATTTGTCAGCATATTTGCGATACTTACTATCATCTTTGGGTTCTCTCTGGTTCTCAATCTTACTAATGGTAATTTTGAGGCTTTAGCGCCAACCACAATTTGGGGGATCGGAATGACAGGCGGAATGACGCTGACAATTATTGGTATTGTATTGGGCTTTGGAGTAGCCATTCCTACGAGCAATAAAATGGTAAAACTGACTCAGGAAATGCAGAGCAACCCACAATCAACTGTAATGGCACAAATGCCCAAGCTGCAGAAGCGCATGGCAATAACCTCAATGATAATACTTGCACTCCAGTTCTGTATAGTTGCCTTCATGGTAGTAGCAGCCAGAATTTAGTTAGCAGAACTTATCTAAGATGCGGTCGCCGGGATTTGAACCCGGGTTGCGAACTTGGCAAGCTCGCGTCCTAGACCAGACTAGACGACGACCGCAAAGTTGCTGGACAGAGTCAGTCCACAGACGCGTTTTAAGGATTAGCTCTTACAGCATTATTCAAAAATATGCCATTGCATTGGTAAGAAGAGAGGGAAGAGATGTCAAAACAGATAGCCCTCGGGCTAGTGCAGATGCGGTGCAAAGATGATGTAAAAGCTAACCTGAGCAACGCAATCCAAAAGATCAATTCAGCAGCAAGCAAAGGCGCTCAAATAATCTGCCTGCCAGAGCTATTCAGATCGTTATACTTCCCTCAGAGCGAGGACACTGAGCAATTTAGATTGGCAGAGAGTATGCCTGGTGAGACTACAGAGAAGCTGAGTAGGGTAGCAAAGGCTAAGAAGATTGTAATAGTTGCTCCGATATTTGAGAAAAGGGCCTCCGGAGTTTATCATAACTCTGCAATAGTTATTGATGCAGATGGCAAGATTGTTGGGAAATATAGAAAGATGCACGTCCCTGACGATCCATGCTTCTACGAAAAATTCTATTTTGCTCCCGGGGATCTAGGCTTTCAGAGTTTCAACACTAAATACGCTAAGGTTGGGCCGCTGATATGCTGGGATCAATGGTTCCCTGAGGCTGCAAGATTGACAGCCCTGCAGGGAGCCCAGATAATATTCTATCCGACTGCCATAGGCTGGCACGACAGCGAAAAAAGAAGCGTTGCGGAGGCTCAGTTGCGGGCATGGGAAACAGTGCAGAGAGGTCATGCAATAGCGAACGGAACATTCGTAGCGGCTGTGAACAGAATTGGAAGAGAGGGAAATTTGACATTTTGGGGCTCCTCCTTCGTTTCATCGCCGTTTGGAGAAGTCTTGGGGAGAA
>CAZXXP010000184.1:0-3105 GCA_964644785.1 uncultured Nitrosopumilales archaeon
CTGAAAGCTATTCCATTTACAAATCCCGCAATCTCTTCGATGTCATACGCAGCTCTCAAAATGTCCTCTCTATTCATCATTAATGTGCCGACTTCTGCCAGCTCCCTTGTCAATGCTCTTCTGTAAGATTCGGCATCATCTTCAGCCTTCCTTATCTTAGCAAAGGTGTTCTGCAGATCAGCCTCCTTTCCTGCTAGTAGAAGGGAATATGCCGTTGACAAATCCCTGGCAGAGTCAAACACTCTCCTAGTTTCATCCTGCAGTATAGAAAGAGTCTTTCTTCTGGCTTGAACTTCTGATTCACCGGTAAACATAAGAACTCACAGCGTGGATGAATTACGTACTAATAAGATTATTCAGTAAAGCCAAGAATTTCCAAAGCTCTAGTATTTGATCTGCAATGCCTTATATCGCAGGCATAATATTGATGATTGAATGGCCACTCTTCTGCAGCCTCCTCAAAGCAAGTTGGTAGAGGATATTTTAACCCTGAAGAAGAGGAGAAATGCCGTTATTCTGGCGCACAACTACCAGATACCCGAAATTCAGGATATTGCCGATTTCGTTGGAGATTCTCTGGGCCTGTCAAGGCAGGCTGCCAAGACAGATTCTGACATCATAGTATTCTGCGGGGTTCATTTTATGGCGGAAACCGCTTCTATAGTGTGTCCAGACAAGCTGGTTCTGATACCTGACCTAAAGGCTGGCTGCTCTTTGGCAGACACAATCAATGCTGAGCAGTTAAGGGGGTGGAAGAGCAAGTATCCCGATGCTGTGGTAGTTTCTTACATAAATACTACTGCTGAAGTCAAGGCCGAAAGCGACTATTGCTGCACGTCCACCAACGCTGTAAATGTTGTCAACAGCATACCGAAGGATAAGGAGATCCTGTTTTTGCCTGATATGTTTCTTGGCGCTTATGTCCAGAAGAAGACTGGCAGGAAGGTGCATTTATGGCCTGGAGAGTGCCACGTGCATGCAAAGCTAGACCCTCAAACAGTACTCGGCCAAATAGAAAAGTATCCAGATGCGGAATTCCTGATACATCCAGAATGCGGCTGCGTTACAAACTGCATGTATCTTGTTGAGGAGGGGAGGATTCCCAAAGATGGTACGTTCATTCTTTCTACGGAAGGCATGACAAGGCATGCCAAGCAGTCGAATGCAAAGGAGTTCGTAGTTGCGACTGAGACTGGGATACTGCACCGCTTGAAGAAGGAAAACCCACAGAAAAGATTCATTCCTGCAAGCGAAAGTGCAATATGCGAATATATGAAGATGATAACGATGGAGAAACTTTACGAATCGCTGCGCGATCTAAAGTACGAGGTCAAAGTTCCAAAACACATTGCAGATACGGCTAGACTACCGATAGAAAGGATGTTGGCCATCTCTTAAGCCTAGTCGCGCTAGATGAAGTTTATACCTGCAATAAACAGGATGCCGAAAATTATGAACAGTACTCCTGATGCGATCTTAATCCATTTCATAGGCAGTATCTTGGAAGTTCTTTCTCCAAGCAGTACACCGACCGAGGAAATCACCATGAAACCCAGTGCAAGCCCGGCGAGAACCGTAATGGGATTCTGGTATTGAGCGGAGAGACCTAAAGCTATTATCTGGGATTTGTCGCCCATTTCTGCAAGGAAGATTAGGTAGAACGCTGACAGTAGTATCGACTTGGTCTTGGCCTGAGGAACTTCCTCATGCTTTTCTTCGTTCTTGACTATGGTCAGTATCCCAAAAATTATGAAAACTGCACCGGCAACTAGACTGACTATGTTCAATGGTATAGCAATGCCAAGAAAAGTCCCGATGGCGACTGCAATAGAATTTGCAGATACTTCTCCTAATACCGAACCGACAAAGACGGGAAGTATTGCTCTGTTTCTGGCTGCAAGTACCAACGTCATGACCTGCGTCTTATCGCCGACCTCTGCTAACAGCACGGCGACAAAAGTTGCTCCAAAAACTGTGGGCTCGAACAAGCAAAACGCCAGAATTATTTTACGAATTAGAAAACGGTGATAAATAAGTCTAAACAGGGCATAATGAATGTCCGAGCTCCGCAAAGATTACTTTACCGAAAGGTTTGTCGTATTGAGGCCCGGAGCGTGGACTGCAAGGCAGAAGAAGAAAAGTGCCGATGCAAAGAATTGCATATTTTGTCCCGGTAATGAATCGAAGACTCCTCTCTCCGATTTGGTGCTTACCAGCAGGCACGGTACGATGCTCAAACTGAGCGACATGCCCGAAGACTATGTGCAGGACTGGGTTGTCAGAGTGATCCCGAATCAATTTCCAGCAGTTTCTGAAGATTCTCCAAAAAAGTACAGCGATCCTCCGCTTTACAGCGAACCAGCCCTAGGCTATCACTACATCGTCGTTGCAAGCCCTAAACATGTAAATTTTGAGGATATTGATGCCGATCAATGGGTTAACGTGCTTTCAATAGCACAGGATAAGGCGAGGTGGTTATACGCAAAGAAGAACGTTGCATATGTAGCAATCTTCCTGAATCAAGGTAGAGATGCCGGCGCTTCTTGGGCTCACGCCCACATGCAGATCATGACATTGCCCGTTCTCCCGCCTACCATAGAGAAGGAATCCAGAGCTGTGCAGAAAGCTATGCGAACTAGCGGAGGATGCCCAATGTGCCAGATAATTGAGCACGAAATTAAAGGTGCAAGGAAGTTTCTTGAGACAGAAGCATTCTTTTCCTTTGCTCCTCAAGCTCCATCTCATCCTTTTGAGTTCTGGATATTCCCCAAGGCTCACCAAATTAGTTTCCTCAAGACATCGCAGAAAGAGATAATGGACCTTGCAAGGTTGCTCCAGTTATCTTTCACAGCTCTAGCAAAAGTGGTTGGAGATTCACAGTTCAATGCTATCGTCCATACTTCTCCAGAGAAGCGCACCTCAAGGCAGATTCACTGGCACATTGAAGTATATCCTCGACTAGGGGGCTTTGACGGCTTCGAAAGAGGGACGGGGATTTATGTAAATACGGTTGCACCGGAGGACGCCGTGAAGGCTCTGCGCGATGCGGCAACAAAGATTCTGAAAGGCCGATAGCCTAATGTCATCAAAAGTAGATATATGGCA
>CAZXXP010000185.1:0-2398 GCA_964644785.1 uncultured Nitrosopumilales archaeon
TACTGCTCATCTACCATTAGATACAATTGATCGATGGCTTCGAGCCCGATCTCGTCCTTGCTGAGAAGAATCTTCACTGGATTCCTCATGTACCTGTCCGACAGCGAAAGTATCTCTCGGGGCATCGTAGCCGAGAACAAAGCCATTTGGATATCAACTGGAGCATTTTTCATGATATACTCGACGTCCTCGATGAAGCCCATGTCTAACATTCTATCCGCTTCGTCAAGCACTACAAAATTCAGAGCGCTAAGCCTTATCGAGCCTCTCCTCAAATGATCTATCAATCTTCCGGGAGTGGCTACTATTATACGCGGGAAATTCCTCAGCCCTGAAAGCTGATTTTCAATAGATTCTCCTCCGTATACCGCAAGAGCCCTTATCTCTGTGTACTTTGCATATGCGTTGATGTCTTTCGCTACCTGAACTGCAAGCTCTCGTGTAGGCGTCAACACTAATGCCTGAACGTGCCTGTCATTCTCCTCTATTTTTGAAATCAGAGGAATTCCAAATGCTGCAGTCTTGCCTGAACCTGTATGTGATTGTCCTATTACGTCCTTTTCTTCCATCAGGGGCGGAATTGCCTTCTCCTGAATTGGGAAAAGAGCGGCGAACCCTAGATCTTCAATTGCATGAAGGATTCTAGGATTGATTCCTATTTCCTTAAATTGACTCAATGTCTTTTACACTTTTTTTCCGTTACAAAAGATAGCCAGATAATTCGGATTTAGTCCTCTTCGTTCTGTTGCTTCCTTTGTTGTTGGTGCTGGACTGTCCTAATATATATAGTTGCCACCTTGCTTTGGACCAGTGCATAACTGGATGCCTATCAAATCCCTCTTAGCATCGGCACGCTCCTAAGAGTCAGTTGGACGTGAAGACCTTCAGCCTTACCACTCGAACCATTTTCTGGAGCTTCTCGGCCCTTACAAACTCACCCAATCTACCCTTTATGGATCAGACGGCCGACTCAGTCATCCACGTATACCCATACCTGTGCCTCTTGCTCCACGCTCCCTATCCTGCGGCTAAACCTTTCATCTGCTTCACCAGGAACACCGCCATTTACACCCAAGATAAACTCAACAATCAACGCATGGAATCTCGATACCTGTCAGCCGAAATGGAAGTATTTCATTGGTGTAAAGGGATTCAGAGGAGGGCTCATAGTGTTGGGAGGTCTAGTGTGGGCCGCCGCAATAGATGGGTTCAGCAGAAACTGGGACGCGGATACTGGAAAGGTAGTCTATGAGTCGAACTTAAGAATCTCGAAAGTAGTGTAACCAACAACAGCTGTTGATTCTGATGGTAAGATAAAGCTCTTCAGAACTCTCGGTGGACACAACTGGTTCGGACTCGGTGTTGGGGTATAAGGTTCTGTAATGTCTGGCTCAATAATGTCTGGCTCAATAATGGTATTAGGGCGACCTGACAGCCCACCAGCAACGAATGAAGTCATTAGGGAAGTTCCGAAGGAAGTAACAAAAGAAGTGGCAAAAGAAGTTACAAAGACAGTAACAGCAGAAATAGTCAGTCCAAACTCCTATGCCATTGTAGGAATCGAGGCCATCATAACTATATTAGGAATGGTCATCTCAAGAAGTAAGAAGACATAGAAAAAAAGCCCCGCAAGGGGCAAATCCTTTTGTTTCCAGCTAATTACAATAGGGTTTCTAGAAAATAGTATCTAGAAAATAGAGATAAGGTTTTAAGTGCATCATTAAAATAGTGCAGTCTACCGAGTGTATAGCATGTACGAAGCGGTGTTTGCTTTAGAAAGGTGATTAGTTACGATAAGTGTTGAAGTCATAGAATCATCTGAAGAGGCTGTAAAGGTAAAGATTAAGGGCATCGATAGGACATATGCCAATGCAATAAGGAGGTTTGCAATAAGCGAGGTTCCCTCCATGGCAATTGATGAAGTTGTAATCTTGGAGAACTCCTCCGTGATGTACGATGAGCTGTTGGCTCATAGGCTTGGATTATTGCCTCTTAAGACAGACCTAGAAAAATATATACTTCCCGAGCAGTGCGACTGTAGGAACCCTCTTGGATGTTCAAAATGCAGAGTTTTGCTGGTTTTAGATGCGCAGGCTAGGGACAAGGTGCTAACGGTCTATTCGGGTGACTTGGTTTCTGAAGACAAAGAAATCATTCCGATTACTGACAAGATACCAATAGTCAAGTTGGCTCCTGGGCAGAAGGTTAAGCTTGAGGCTTACGCAAAGCTCGGCAGAGGCAAAGAGCACGCGAAGTGGCAACCAGTTTCAGCCTCAGTCTTGACAGAGACTAACAAGGAGAATGAGTTCGATCTGTACATAGAATCCGTGGGTTCTCTGCCAGCGCCGACTATTCTAGCAAAGGCCGCAGAAATACTCCACAGCAAGCTCGAGGACTT
>CAZXXP010000185.1:2482-3092 GCA_964644785.1 uncultured Nitrosopumilales archaeon
AACATCGTGCATCAGGCACTAGTTGCTGAGATCAAGAAGTTCAAGACTGCCATATGGGATGACATAGCAGCAAGGTTGACAAGAAACATAGAAGTCAATGTTGGGAAATTGGGAAGAACAACAAAGAAGAATGATGTTGTTGCAGTACCAGGCAAGGTTCTGGGAGCAGGAGAGATTTCGCACGCTCTGGTCGTTGGAGCAGAAAAGTTTTCAAGCTCTGCAAGAGCTAAGATCGAGGCTGCAGGGGGTCAGGCAGTCTCGCTGAGAGAGCTTGCCCAAAAACATGCCGATGGTAATGGTGTGAGGATAATTGCAGGTTAGCGGACAAAGCACAGTATCTATGACCGTAATCGATGCGGCAGGGATGATTTCGGGAAGGTTGTGCTCTAAAGTTGCAAAGCTCATCATAAGCGGAAACAAGGTTGTGGTTATCAACGCAGAGAAGGCTGTCATATCGGGATCTAAGAGTTCAATAATGAAGAGCTGGTACGAATTTCTGGAGATCGGCAGCATTACAAACCCGTTGCAGGGTCCTTACCATCCAAGAACTCCAGACGGTATATTGAAGAGGATGGTCAGATGGATGCTTCCAATGCGGAAACCTAAGGGC
>CAZXXP010000186.1:0-251 GCA_964644785.1 uncultured Nitrosopumilales archaeon
GAAAATATTGCCAAAGCAGATTTTGATATTTTCTCCCGGTGTTGGTGCTCAGGGAGGAGACGCAAAGAAGTCAATCAATGCGGGGAGCGACTTTCTCATCGTAGGAAGGACGATTATAGAAGCAGAGGATCCTGCAGGAACAGCTAAACGAATTTGTCGAGAGTCTTGGCTCCCGGTTTCTTGAGGAACTCGTAAGCTGCCGCCAGCACAGTCTTCGCATTCTTGAAGGTTAGCTTCTTCATCGCAGCTTC
>CAZXXP010000186.1:261-2685 GCA_964644785.1 uncultured Nitrosopumilales archaeon
ACTTTCTTGAAACCATCAATTATTACAACATCTTCAATCCCAGTTTCTTCCTTGATCTCCCTCCGGACAGTTTCTAGTTCCTGCTCTCCCTTCTCTATGTTACCCTTTGGATAGTCCCAATGGCCGGCGGGATAATGCAATAGCAGAAACATCTCTGCACCGTCTTCCTTTCTGAACAGTACCGCACCAGCAGAACGCTCTTCCATAGAGTTCCCTTTTTAGCACGTGAAATTGAACTATGCAATTAACCTTCCCATATGGGGTTCTTATGCACCTGTTGTGCATAGGCTGGAATTGTCTTCTGTTCGTGAAGGCTCATGCATACCTAATGCAAGAGAACACCTAAACATTTTGCTTCGCTAGGGTAGATGTTCTTAAGGGACTCTGGGCTGAACTGCGTCAGACCGTCATTTTGCCAGAGTGGACACACAGAATGCGTCATGGTACTCGTTATTCCGACCTGGCATATGGACTATAGGGTATCCTATGGGAGACTATGGCCCAACTTTGACGAAAATGACGCAAAGTGACGGCAGGATCCCCTTTGATTTAACTTGAATGACGGATCATCGGTCGAACAACGAACAAGGGAGAGTCAAAGAAGAAGTATTGAGATCCGTTGATAGAGAACATGACAGTGTTCTCTTGCATTAGGTATGCATGAGCCTTCACGAACAGAAGACAATTCCAGCCTATGCACAACAGGTGCATAAGAGCCCCATTTATGCTATTATTTTCAGACGGAGGAAAATTCTTCAGCAAAGATTTTCCCAAGTGTTTTGTTTCCAGCAACTACAAAAGAAACCCTCTCCGTCGACATGACATCTACAGAATCAATATTTTGTCCAATTCCTTGAACAAAGCCCCCTGCAGATTTTACCAAAAATATCGATGGCAGACAATCATAACTTCTGAGCTGCATTCCAGGTGCAACATAAGCATCCATCCTCCCTACCGCAACGTAAGCGATCTCCAAGGCTGCAGAGCCGAGAACTCTGGGATACTTTGTTTTCGAAAGGAGTTCATACATTTTGTCGACCAGCCTCTGCGGCCTCTCGACCCTGACCTTGACTTCGTAAGATACCAGAGCCTCCTCTAACTCTGAAACCTTGCTGAGATCGTGTTTTGCACCGTTAAGATAGACTCCTCTTTCATCGCCAACAATAATCTCTCCATTAACAAGATCGACGGTGCCAGAAGCCTTCATGTTGCGGAACCTTCTGTCTTCAAGAATTCCCGCGGTCGCACAGAATACGGGGAGACCTCGAACAGCATTGGTGCTACCATCTATCGGATCCATAAGCACGATCGGAGCGTCTTTTACTCCATTAATCACCCCAATTTCCTCAGAAACTACGGTGCAGTCTGGTATGCTTTTTCTAAAAAAGTCGATAAGTAGCTTCTCTGACATCGCGTCTATAGTGTGCGTTATATCTCCAGACGCTCCTCTCCCAACTACATTAGCAAGTTTAGAATCTCTCCTAACCCTCGAAAACTCTGCATAAAGCTTCTTGAACGCCTTTTCTATGACGCTTCTGTATACTGACATTTTCTCCTCCAGTGCAGAGTGGGAAAGGTTATTATGAATATAGAATCCAGCAGTGTCAACTTTGCGAAAGATTAGAGTTGCTTTGGTGGGGGTGGGCAACTGCGCCTCGGCATTGGTGCAGGGCACTGAATACTACAAGATTAGAGGCGAAGATGATTCCATAGGCCTGATGAGCTATTCCCTCGGCGGCTACGAACCCGGCGACATCGAATTTGTAGCTGCGTTTGATGTTAATGCAAAGAAAGTGGGAAAAGACCTTTCCGAAGCGATATTCGAGAAGCCCAATAACACGATTAAGATAACGGATGTGCCAAGATTAGGCGTAAAGGTGCAGAAAGGGAGGATTTTGGATGGCATTGGGAAGTACCTGAGGGACGTTGTCCCTGTTGACAGCGTTGAACCAACTGAAGTTTCAGACATAATTTCCGAGGTGCAAGCAGACATTGTAGTGAATTATCTCCCCGTAGGTAGCGGTGATGCGACAAGGTTCTATGCTGAGCAAGCAATTGCTGCAAAGGCCGCATTCGTCAATGCAATGCCCGTCTTCATCGCTTCTAACGAAGAATGGGAACAGAAGTTCTCAGAAGCTTCGTTGCCCGTAGCAGGGGATGACGTAATGAGCCAGCTCGGAGCAACAGTTCTGCACAAGACAATAGTAAAGCTATGTGTCGATAGAGGTGTCAAGGTCGACGAAACCTATCAGCTGAACCTTGGAGGAGACACTGACTTTCTGAACATGCTAGAAGAGAAAAGGTTAGTTGACAAAAGAGAAAGCAAGACAAGTGCTGTAAGGGCCATGGCACCTTACGATGTTCCTACACGGATAGGCCCGAGCGACTACGTCAAATTCCTTGAGAATGACAAGGTATGCTACA
>CAZXXP010000186.1:2695-3064 GCA_964644785.1 uncultured Nitrosopumilales archaeon
CTACCTGAAAGGAAGGTACTTCGGGAATATCCCCCTAACAATTGACGTGAAACTGCATGTCGTTGACGCGTACAACAGCGCAGGCATCATGATAGACGCCGTAAGAGGAACAGCGTTAGGTCTGGAGAGAGGAGTGTCAGGATCACTGATCAGCGTCTCCTCATACTGCTTCAAGCATCCACCGCAACAGCTCCCCTACGAAGAGGCAAAGAGAAGATTCATTGAATTTGTAGAGGGTAAAAGAGAGCGCTAGGCCTTTTCTTCGGGCTTTGTCTGCACAGCCCTTCTGACAAGTATCCATGTCGCTAGCACTATGGCAACCCCAGCTGCTACTGGCATTGCAAACCTTGCCATGATGTCTTCTCCCAC
>CAZXXP010000187.1:0-3013 GCA_964644785.1 uncultured Nitrosopumilales archaeon
GGTTGCTTATTCGATAAAGGCCAACTTCAACCCTGCAGTGCTGAAGGTCTTCCACTCCGAGGGGATAATATTCGATCTGACATCTATTGGAGAGCTGGAATTCTTCCTAAGGACTGGAGGGGTTGCAGGGAATGTCATCTACACTAGTGTGACGGAGGAGAGGCCAGAGTACGAAACCGTAATAAAGACAGGCGTCAAGAGGGTCGTTGTAAGTTCTTACAACGGGCTCGTGAACCTGATAGATTCGGCAGAGGGCCTTGGCGTTAAAGTAAGCACAATGATCAGGATCAATCCAGAAGTGGGCGTAAAGGCAGAAGTCAGAGCTTCATACAGGCACGGAAAGTTCGGCGTTCCATTCAACGGGAATACGGTTGACAGTGCTACAAATATTATCAGAAAAATTATTGCTGCGCCGTCCCTAAAGTTCGACGGTTTCCACTTCCACCTTGGCTCCCAGATTGAAGATCCCACTTGTTTCATCAACGCATTGGACAAGCTGGAGGCGTTTGTAGTTAAGATGCGCAAGGAGTTTCCAGACCTTGGTATCAAGGTTCTCGACATCGGAGGGGGGACTCCAGTATTCTACGGTACACCTGTACCAATGCCAGAGGAGATAGGGCTGCTGGTTGCAGGAAGGCTTAATGCCCTTTCTGAGGCTCTGAGCTCGAGGTTCACCGTCTTCATCGAGAGCGGGAGGTATCTTGCTGCTGAAGCTGGGATATTAATTTCAAAGATTGTAAACACGAAGGTCTACGGAGGCCAAAAGTTCATCATCGTAGATGCGGGATACCACCTGCTCCTTGACGCGGTTCTGCTGCACCAGATGTATCCTCAAGAAGTAGTTCCAAAATCTGACCAGGTGGAGGAGATGAAGGTAAACCTTGCGGGGAGGCTCTGCGACACGTATGACATCTTCCCAATTTCGCCTGCATCCAACCTTGCTGGCGCTGAAACGGACAAGCTGGTGGTCTTCAGGAATATTGGTGCATACTCGATAGTGTTCAACATGCCGTTCCATTGCCAGACGAAGCCACCAATTCTTATGCGCAGATTGAACGGCGAGGTTCAGCTGATTAGGAAGGCAGAAACAATCGAGGAGCTCTTCGAGAGCGAAGGCGGGGAAATGCTCAAAGGTTTCTGATTTGTTTAGGATCCAAAGCCAGAATTAGTTCAAGAAACTGCAGAAAACCTAACGACAAGCAAAAATTAGTCCAATATTAGGGGATGTTATAGATAAAAATCTTTAGGATATCAGTTATTAAGGAACTTCAAACACCCTTGCTTTGTCTGCGATGAGCGCTTGGCTAGTAGCTCCGGGGTCAGCCTCCCTAGAGCTGGGTGAAAAGCTGGCCAAGGCTCTAAATGCAGAAACTGTAGGTATTGAGTACACCGTCTTCCCAGACGGAGAGAACAAGGTTCGCCTTCTTACAGAAGTAAGAAATAAGAAGGTTATAGTCGTTCAGAGCACATATTATCCAGCTGATTCGCACCTTATGCAGCTCTTCCTTTTATGCCACAAACTGAGTGAAGAGGGGGCAGAAGTTTATGCCTTCATCCCGTATCTGGCCTATGCAAGGCAGGACAGGGAGTTCCAGAAGGGCGAAATCATCAGTCTTGGCGTCATATCGCATTTGCTTCGCTCAGTAGGCATAAAATCACTTTTGACAATTGACATACACAGCACTAGAGGTCTTGGATACTTCACGTTCCCAGCTTACAGCGCCTCCGCCATACCGCTTCTTGCAGAGCACGTCAGGAGGAATTTCGAACTTTCTAACCCGCTGGCACTCTCGCCAGACTACGGTGGACAAAACAGGGTTCAAGCATTTGCAAAACTGCTCAACCTTGAAAGCATGGTTTTGAAGAAGGTTCGCGACAGGGTTACTGGAGAGGTTACTATAGAGGACAGCATACCTCCGCTAGGAGGCAGGGATTTGATCATCATTGATGACATGATAAGCACGGGCACCAGCATACAGAGGGCAACAAAACTGCTCAAGAAAAACGGAGCAGGCAGAATCATTACTATGTGCACGCATGCGTTATTGCTGGGGAATGCATTGAATGAAATATTGGATTCAGGTGTAGAAAAGGTGGTATCAACGAACTCGGTGCCCAGCGCGGCAAGCAAGATCGATGTTGCCCCGATGATAGCAGAGCACTACAAAAGCCTTGAAAGCAGTTGAATGGTCTGGCGGCACAGCAGGAATATTTCTTCGTCTTTTCTGGGGATGGAGGAACACTAGCACATTCTGAGCTTTACGCCCTGCTCCAAACCTACGGCAATGATTTTTCTGAAGTGCTTAGCGGAAACAGGTTTGCTGTAGTGCGGGCGGAAAAAATAGAAAGAATAGAGAAAATCTTGGATAGAGGAACGTATGTTCTGGCAGGCTTCAAGCATTTGTGGAGCACGAAACTGAATGACCTGCAAACCGCCCAGAGCATAGACCTAGCTGATATTTCGAGTGACGTAGAAACGTTCAGAATTGACTGCCATGACCTTGCAAACACAGGTTCATCAGTTATTGTGGAAGGCAAGCTAGCAGCAATAATCAAGAAAAACTATCCCAGGCTAAAGGTTTCCATGAAAAACTCAGACGCAATTTTCGTTGCTGTCATTAGGGATGGTATGATCAGTTTTGGCTATTCTCTGACGGAAAAGTCCAGTCAAAATTGGGAAAAAAGAAGGCCAAAGATACGACCATTTTTCTATGCGGCTGCACTGTTTCCAAAATTTGCAAGGTGCCTAGTCAATCTCAGCAGGGCTAAAGATGGAGAAACATTCCTTGATCCCTTCTGCGGGTCTGGCACAATGGTCATGGAAGCGACGTTGATGGGCCTGGATGCCATGGGAATAGACATTTCTGACAAGCTCTGCATGGGTTCGCTCCAGAACTTGAAGGTCTTGGGATTACCGACATACACTTTAGTTCAGGGGGACGCACGAAACCTCCCCCTAAGCAGGGTTGGAGGGATAGCGACGGACATTCCTTATGGCAAGATTTCTGCTGTT
>CAZXXP010000188.1:0-2983 GCA_964644785.1 uncultured Nitrosopumilales archaeon
TCTGAAGGTGGTATTCCAAGACTTCCATACAGTCTTTCATTAGAAGCGATCGTAGCAGACATCATAAGAACCTTGTCTGCCGTCCCGAATAGAGGTGAAGTGTAATTGCTCACGTTCAGGGGTTGGAATGTTACTTCTTCAACAGAGAGGTTGCCGTTCACCCTTACATTATTGACTACCCAATTTGCACTACGATCTTTGATATTACCTATGCAACTCTCCAGCGATTCCAAGAGATTCTTGCATACTACAACGCTGTCCTGTGCATCATCGGCTTTCTTGTGTCCCTCTAGGTACTCGCATAATAGCTCTTTCGAATTGGCTAATACCTCAAGCCATGCTGACGGATCATCGAGCCCTTTGTGAGGGATTTCAAAGTCCTTGCCAGGCCTCAGCTCGTCGTGGTAAGACTGCAAAATACTCTTCCTTAGCTGGAATGATGAGAAACCCACTAACTGCTTCTCGAGGTCATGAACTTCATCGCATACCAATAATCTCCTCTTCGGTATGTTTTTCTTGTCGTACCTCAATTCACTTAGGAGGAAAGAGTAGCTGTAAACTGTTATGGGGTTTGTGAAGCCATACCATTTCTGATCATAGTAGGTACATTGTTTCTTATCCTTGAGATTTTCGCACTTCGAATTGCGATCGCAATCCTTGTTCTTGTGCGTACGATATTCCCCGAATGAAAGGTAGTGGGGGCAGTCCTTCAGATCCCAGTCGACTTCGCATCTCCCCTTGCTGCAAGGCAACAAAGCTCCAGATGTTGTTCTGACATGACATTGGAAATTGGCTTTGCCCTTTATCGTTGGATAACCAAAGTCGCTGGAGTACTGGTCTTGGAGCTGCTTTGTAGAAGTGAGTATATGGGCCGAGCCAAGGAACTTGCACAACGTTGCTGTAATAGCCGACTTCCCGAAACCTACGGGTGCCTCGAGAATGATAAACCGCTTTGAATCCAACGCTGTCTCTATTTCCTTAAGGATTCCTTCCTGAGATGGTCTTATCGCTTTGAATGGAAAACAACTCCTAAGGGTCAGGGGTTGCGGCTGGACCCGGGTTTCTTCGGCGACCGAATTTCCGCATCCGACACAAATCAACTTCCAGCCTGCACCTGCCTTCATTCTGCCGCCGCATTTTGAGCAAAACTTCATTCCCTGAACCTGACCCGTGGGTTCATGGGACTGTTTTAAGGATGGGGTCATCCTGACTCCTGTAAGATTGTCAAGTTTCTTTCTAGGGAGCCGTCTAAGTTGTCTAGGACATCAGTGTGTAGAGAGATGAACCGAAAACCTTGTACCATCGGAGGAAAATCAGAGGATAGATTGAAGGGGGGCTCATGAACAAAGTGTCTGCCAATTCAAGACGTTGACTGCGAGGTTCTCCACTGGTGATCTTTCGCATCTCTAATCGGTTTAATCGATGACCTCCAACAGGATGGCTGCAATGAGATTCAGGGATATATAGATAGGATGGGCAAGCGACACGTGTTGAATGTCTTTCAATTCATCCTCTACGCCAGCGGGTTTGCCTTTTGCTTTACTGCGTACCCGTACGGAAATAAATCCTATCAATTGTATTGGATTGTCCTTCAGTTGCTTTCTGTGAACTCCTTCAATAGGGCCAACCCCTGAAACATGCTTCGAGGTTTGGAGAGATACTTACTCCTACTCCGTTCCGTTATTATGGCAAGACTATCAAGGAACTCCTCGACTATCTTGCCTCTTCTCCTCAAACATAGCTCTTTGCATGCCTATGGAAGCATGACTATGGTGGAGGTTTTTCACTCAGAAGTTGGAAGCCCCAGGCGAGAGTTGAACTCGCGGCCTGCTGCTTACGAGACTCGGCTACAACCTCAGCCGCTCTGACCAGGCTGAGCTACTGGGGCAGATAAAAGTTCCTAAAGGCTCTGCTTTTATCTTTAGAGGAACTATTTGCCCTGAACCAGAGGAAGGAACCTCTTCAGCTCGCTTGCCGCTATAACTTTGAGTATTGTTAATACGCTCTTCAAGCCAAGAGCCTTCATAAGTGTAAAGGAATGGAAGTCGAAATCCCCATCCAAAGATAAAGACTGCAGAACTTCTCCAGAGGAGGCTATGGACTCAAAGATTTCGTCGATGTGTTTATTTTCGAGTTTCTCGAAAATCTTTCTTGCCTGCAGCGTAGTTGCAAAATCCCTTCCGAATATCGACTTCCACTTTTTCTCATACTCCTCAAGATACTTGTGGTCTGAGAGCATAATGGCCTTAGCAGAGGCTTGTCCAGCAAGTATCCCCCCCACTCCTCCGCTGTATATCCCTCCTGCAGTGGTGGGCTTGGCCTGGCCAGCAGAGTCTCCTGCGCTGACAATATGACCGTCCACAAAATCGTCAATAGAGCCTCCGACAACTATTGGGGCTGCAATCTTCTTGACAACTGTAGCCTTCTTCCTCCTGACAAATTCGTCAAGGGCCCTGAACGGGTTTATGCCATTGCCAGCAACTCCTACCTTCGCCGTAGTTTCGTCAATAGGAATTACCCACGTAAAGAATCCAGGAGAAACCCCCTGGTCAAAATACAGCTCGACTTTGTGAGAGTCGAACCATGTCCCGTGAACCTCATATTTTGCTGCCTGAATGACTCCGTTTTTCCTCCTCCTTACAAGAGAGCTGCAGCCCATGGCATCTATTGCAACTCTGCATCTGGCAACTCCTTCTTTGGTCTCAACCCCAACCATTTCGTTCTCTTTCACAGCCGTCACCGCTTTTGAAATCTGGATGTCGCTGCCGTAGTTCCTTGCCATAGACGCGATGCCCTTGTCGAATTCTGCTCTATCGAGAACTATGATCTTCTGCCTGCCTGCGTCTATCTCAAACTTTGTCCCGTTTGGAGAATGGAGTACTGCTCCTTCAATATGGTTTTGAACCATTCTCGGCTTTGGAACTATCCCTAGTGACGCTATAGCTTTAGTACTAACGAGTCCATCGCATTTTTCTGGCAGACC
>CAZXXP010000189.1:0-2894 GCA_964644785.1 uncultured Nitrosopumilales archaeon
GCTCAAGATTCACTTTCCCATCTCGTCACATTCCCATGGACTGACCTGAGAAATATGAGCGGGTTCCTCTCCTGCCTCAAGCAAGTAAGCTGTGCTGATTAGATTTTTTCCATGTCGACGTTCTTACTATCGCTGAAATCGGGATCTTGTTCCTCCTGAGGATTTGAAAATTGTACGAGAGACAAGGGTATATTGTTGAACCTGGGTTGTGCTTATTGAGCCGCAAGGTTCTATCCATCCAATCAAACAATTCCCTGAAGAACAAACACGATGATTTGTATGACGTGAACACCTTTCATTGGACACGGATGTTTATAACTTCTAGGAACGTGTTTGGAAACCATGGGCCAAGAGAAAGCAACACAAGACTTGGAAACTATTGCTGAAGAGGTCCGTAGTTGTCAATTGTGCCCGTTGGCCAGATCCCGCACCCATGCCGTGCCGGGGGAAGGGTCAGTAAACGCAGAAGTAGTGTTTGTTGGTGAGGGACCAGGAGCAGAAGAGGATAGGCAGGGAAGGCCATTCGTAGGTACTGCGGGGAAGATCCTGAATGAAGCTCTGTCTTCAGCGGGGTTCAAGAGACAGGATATATTCATCACAAACACTGTAAAATGTCGACCGCCCGGAAATAGGATTCCCGCAATAGAGGAGAGGAATGCATGTTATCCCTACCTTCTTAGGCAACTGGAGATAATAAAACCGAAGATTGTTTGTTTGTTGGGAAAGAGTGCAATGGAAACGATCTTGGGTTCAGGAAGTCTGACTATGAATAGAGGGAAGTTGATTAAGCACAGTGATATGAACCTGTTTGTTACTTACCATCCTGCTGCGGTAATCTACAATCCTGATCTCAAACGGCAAATCATGTCGGACATAGAGACCTTGAAGCACGTTCTTCAAGAGTCGGTGTGATTAATCTTCAATCTTACAGATAAGCAGTACGTCGTATGGTAACCTAGGTTGGCCAAAGCTCAAAGAATATTTCGTTGATTCGATGACTATTTAGATTCAACCCACCATACCATCCGAAGGTTAAACGCATAATAGGAGTCGACCTTTTTTTATGGAACGAGTAGGTTCCAGATTCTTGTTGTCATTTCCATATGAAATTTCATCTACCAAGTACCATTGGACAGGGCACAGAAACTGCGGAGTTTCTTTCTCTGTTGATGAATCAAAAAGGATTGGAGCTAAGTGCCTCAAATGTGGAAAGAAACTCACGAGAGGGATTGAGGAGAGGGTTTCCGATCTTGCAGGCAAGCCCAAAGGATTCAAGGCAGATGGCACTCCTGGCTACATCTATGCCTATCCCCTGCAAGAACTCATAGCGGAAACGATCGGAGAAAGCAGTCTACTTTCAAAAACAGTTCAGCGTATTTATGACAAAGCTAATACATCTTTAAAGAATGAATTTAACGTAACCCTATTCGCTCCGATGAATTCAGTCGCAGATGTTCTTGGCAAGGAGATCGCTCAACCAATAGCGGCCGTGCGGAACGACACGGCAGAAATCATACCAGGTTATGACGGCGTTTATGGAAAACTGAAATTAATAGACAAAGAAGAAAAGCTGCCTCCAAGGAAGGGGCTTGATGTGTGGATTTGAATAAGGATAACTTGAAGAAAATTCGGCAGAAGAAAGCTTTCGTGTTTGACATTGAGGGAGTGTTATGCGATGAAATTGACAATGGGAGAGCCTTACCCTCTGCAGTAGAGTTTGTAAAAAATCTGAGGAAAGTGGAGAAGAAGATTACAGTCCTTTCCAATATTTCAAGGAAGCCACGAGCAATAGTGTTTTCAAGGTTGAAGGGGATGGGGTTCCCCCTTTCCGAGAACGATGTATTCACAGCTGGCGCTGCCACTGCATTGTATGTAAGAAGAAAACATCCCAACGCAAGATGTTTTGTGATAAGCGAGTGGGGTTTGCGAACAGACCTAGAAAAACAAGGTATAACACTTGCCAATGAAGGCAACGCTGACGTTGTTTTGATGGGCGTAGACAGGCGTGTAAGCTATTCCGAATTGAACCATGCTGCTAGGCTTGTCATGAACGGTGCTAGACTAATCTGTGTAGGTACAACTATGATGTTCAAGGGGACTTTTCTCGGCGAATCTGGAATGTTTCTTGGCGAGGCACCATTCGCGAACGCAATCTCGATGGCAACAAATGCTCCAATAACATACATTGGAAAGCCTTACCCAGAAATATTTCTTCAGACGATTACAAACTGTGGCGCCAAGCCAAAGGACGCGATAATGCTCGGAGATAACTTGTCGTCAGATATTAAAGGTGCAAGAGCGGCAGGGATAGATAGTGTATTTATTACAAAAGGCATGAAATTCGAGTCCAAAGTCCTCAAGGAAGAAGAACAACCTACCTTTGTAGCTCGGGATTTGAAAGAACTGAATAATGTTATGTTCGAATGATTAGGCAGCCTTGTTCTCGAATAGAGCTCTGCTGCTGCGCGCCATCAGAAGTAGTCCTGAAATCAGCAGTGCTACTGCTACTGCAGCTCTTGGTTCGAATGGTATCGAACCTCCGCTTCCGACAAAATATGCCACTGGAGAGAGTACGAGCAGAACTATGGATAGCGCATTAGTGGCTGCATTTTGGCCCATCTGAAACTTGAGCGGCACGACAATAAGGAAAGACAGGGAGACAAGTAATGCGGAAAACAGAATCGGATACCTGCCAGCAAGAAAGGTTCCCAATATTATCGGTAAGGGGGCCCCGCCCAAAGCCACCAAGGCTGCCAGAACAGTAAGTATCAAGGTGACAATAGCCAATCTTTGCATCTTCCTAGCATTTGCATTGACACTTTTACTCCTCATATCTGAAGGGCTGTAGTAGATTTCAAGCAAGAGGGCAGCGCAGACCGAAGCTATTGCTATAA
>CAZXXP010000190.1:0-2893 GCA_964644785.1 uncultured Nitrosopumilales archaeon
AATATGTCTAGAATTGACTAATACAACTCATGACTATTACATTAAGCAATTCAATCGAACCGACTACAAGGGGTTTTCTTAAGACGCTCGATGCCAAGGGCGGCCCTCAAATTTACGAGCTGTCAATCGAAGAGGCACGCGCAGTCCTCTCCGGCGCGCAGGCCGGCGATGTAGCCAAACTGCCAGCTGATATTGAGGATCGTCTCATTCCAGGCGGTCCGAAGGGTCAGGTCTCCATCAGGATCATCAGGCCGAAAGGAGTCACTCTATCCCTACCCGTCGTGATGTACTTCCACGGCGGTGGCTGGGTGCTCGGCGGCAAAGATACACATGATCGACTGGTCCGAGAGATTGCAAACGGCGCGAAATCAGCGGTTATTTTCGTTGAGTTCACTCGCTCTCCAGAGGCGAAATATCCAGTCGCGATAGAAGAAGCTTATGCGGCAACAAAGTATGTGGCGGAGCACGGCAAAGAACTCAACCTCGATTCTTCCAGGCTCGCGGTAGCTGGAGACAGCGCGGGTGGGAACATGGCAGCTGCCGTCACGCTGCTTGCCAAGGAGCGGGGAGGCCCAAACATCGGCTTGCAAGTGCTCTTTTACCCTGTCACAGATGCCAATTTCGATACACCGTCGTATCACCAATTCGCAACCGGTCATTTCCTTTCCCGAGAGGCGATGAAGTGGTTCTGGAACAACTACGTGCCTGACGAAGGAACGCGGAAGCGACATACCGCATCTCCACTGCAGGCCACACTCGAGCAGCTCAAAGATTTGCCGCCAGCGCTGGTCATTACCGGTGAGTTTGATGTGCTTCGCGACGAGGGTGAAGCGTACGCTCATAAATTGAACGAGGCGGGGGTCCCCGTTACGGCTGTACGATATTCGGGAACCATCCACGACTTCGTGATGCTAAACGCAATTACAAACACTCCAGCCGCTAGGAGCGCGATTGCCCTGGCCCACTACAATCTGCAGACATCTTTTGCCAAGTGAACAGGCTCAGTTCAGTCAGGCCGGCGTAACGAACACATCGAGGAAGTCGACCTTTCGCATCGCGTAGCATATTCGCTCTTAGAGTCAAGAGACTTGGGCGACTCTACCCCAAGAAGTTCACAGACTGCAAGAGGAAACAGATGAAGAGAATCAAAGGAAAGCGCCCGAACCACAAATATTTTGCACATTATGCCCGGGGCTTGAAGGAATGAAAGCAAGCCCGCAAATTATCACAAGTGCCTTGCAGCTTTACTTTACCGGAGAGCTTAAGGAACGCGCAGAAATTCCTTTGATTACAAGGCGTTAATGTAAGCCATTAGACTCTATAATTGGATAAGCAAGTATGTTAAGCTCATGCAGAAATATCTTGAGCAGATAAAGCCAAATGTTTCAGATAATTGGAGAGCTGACGAATCGTATGTCAAAATCAAGGAAGACATGAAATACCTATTCGCTGTAATGGACGATCAAACAAGATTCTGGATAGCTCAGGAAATAGGTGATAGCAAGTTTAAACACGGTACACGAAAAATATTTCATTTAGCAAAGGAAGCTACCTGCACAAAGCCAAAAAACTCTGATAACTGACAGACTACCAGCTTACCATGACGTATATCTCAAAGAGTTCTGGACAGCTAAGAAGCAAACTAGAACCGAGCATATCAATGCAATAAAACTTCAAGGTAATATGAACAATAACAAGATGGAGCGAATGAATAGAGCAGTAAGAGATCGAGAAAAGGCTATGCGTGGTCTAAAGAACAAGGATACTCCAATTCTGAAAGGTTATCAGATATTTCATAATTACATTAGAGAGCATGAAGGGTAGAGGGTAGAACTCCAGCCGAAGCTTGCGGAATTGAGATTGAAGGCTCAAACAAATGGGAAACTATAATCCAAAATGCTAGTCATCTCCCGAAAATTGACAAGGAGAATTATCTCCCATGAACTTGACAGAACCCTTTTTTTGTAAGACTTAAATATCGCTAGTAATATCACTAGTGATATGAATAGAAATCTGTACGCCAGCTCTAGAAAGGCATTGCACAGCGCTTTTATGGGTTCGGAAAAGAAAACGGTCAACTTGAAACAACATAACGGTACCTCGGAGTCAGTTGTCAGGCGGTCGAAGCGAAAGTCATACCTGCTAGTGACCTTACTTCTCTTTGGACTTGTTGCCGCATCATTTCCCATCATAGCTCAGCCTGCCTACGCCACTCAAACCTATGTTCTGATAACAGCGCCATTGACCGGTTACGTAGTTTCAACGTTATCGGGACCGTACGTCCAAGGTTTAGGCTATCCGATTCTTACAAGCGTTGATGACCTTAACCGACCTGCCCATGAAGATTTCTACGTAAACGGAGTTTTTAAGAAATCTGTAAACTATCCTACCATAGGATTTTACTGGGACATTCTCAACTATCCGAATGGGCAATATACAGTTCAGGCTAGGGCATACGATAACCTGGGGAACTATGGAAGCAGCTCTGTAACGGTTACTCTTAACAACCCAGACATAACGCCTCCCCAGATAACGGTACTCCAGCCGTCAGCTGGGCAGACTATCTCTGGATCTTATATTGTCAAGGTTCGGGTGGTGGACCCAACGCTCCAAACTTCTGGTATTCAAAGGGTTGAATTTCATGTTTCTGGAGTTGGTACATTGGGGACTGACTTTGCTCCCACCGTACTGCCGAGCGAGTACGACTTTACCTGGAGCACAAACAGCTATCCCAATGGCAATTACAATTTCTGGATTGTTGCCTATGATAACAAGGGGAATCTTGCATACACTTCGAATATAGGCATCACGATAAGCAATTCTGCTGGTGGGGATACGACAGCCCCTACAGCTAGCATCACTTCACCTACGACCGGAACATACGTCTCTGGAA
>CAZXXP010000191.1:0-2860 GCA_964644785.1 uncultured Nitrosopumilales archaeon
GATTTCTGTTCATATCACTAGTGATATTACTAGCGATATTTAAGTCTTCCAAAAAAGGGTTCTGATAACTTAAATGGGTTTACGAGAATTTCTCCTTTCCTCTCATCTACACGAGGGCTGGACTGATACCCAGTTTAGTTATCAGGACCAACAAAACAAAAAGGAAAGAGTGTCATTACTACCCTCTAATCCGAATTGCTCTGTTTTTGCATGTTCTGCTACCCAAGTTTCTAGAACCGTGCCCCTAGACCGCAATCAGCGTCCGACAACTAAGCTTAAGAAATGCTATTGACACCCTCTCATAGAGAGACATTATGAAGAAGGCCAAGATCCCTCAGGGGCAGTTCACCGTTCTCCTCCGTGAAGAGGATGATGGGAGCTATTCAGCTTTGTCTGGAGCTTTCAGGAGCAATAAGCGAAGGTGACGATAAGCGTGATGCGCTTAGGAATATCAGATAAGCTATAGAGGGTTATTTGGAGGCCTTTCCCGATGAAACGAAACGCCTGAAGTTCAGGAAGGAAGTTGTCAAGGTTACCCTCTAAACAAACGATGCTTGACATCTCCATAGGCTTATAACAATCCACGACCAAAGAAAGATAACGTCGATATGGCAAAAGCCGAACAGGTAGTTACGGATAGGAAGACGATGAAGGAGATGGTTGAATTCATGGAGCAGGCCGTAAAAGAGGGGCTTACCAAAGAAGAGATCATGAGCCAGATAGATCTAATGCTCGACAGG
This sequence comes from uncultured Nitrosopumilales archaeon, assembly GCA_964644785.1. GTDB lineage: Archaea > Thermoproteota > Nitrososphaeria > Nitrososphaerales > UBA57 > VHBL01. The sequence goes on from CAZXXP010000191.1 coordinate 741, forward strand.
GATGCTCAGAGGCGTCTAAAGCAGGGCCAGAAAGACGTGAGGGAAGGAAGAGTAAAACACTTCAGGCATTCAGAAGATCTCTTAGCAGACCTCCATGCTTCCGACTAGAGAATAGAATTGCCGTGGGAAGTCGACCTTACGGTTCTGTTAAGTTGACTGGACATGCATGCTCAAGAATCCCTCGTCATGTCCAAACAAGTTAACAGAGCCCTATTTTTGTATCAAACAGAACATTCTATTATAGCATTCCCATCAACATAGCAAAGGATGAACAATTTCCTCTACTACAAGCAGACAATCATAGGCAGTTGTGGTCCCGCTTGCCTCATGATGGTTCTGAAGCACCAAAAGCCAGATAGCAAGTTTGGTAAGTTCCACGAATTTGGAGCCTGGTTCGATGCTTGGCTTGTACCATTTGGAATGACGGAATCTTATGGGCTTGCGAATCACGCTCTGAGGTATGGGCTGAAGGCTAAAGTGATAAAAGAGTCTCAGGAATTCCGCATTTCCCTTCCAAAGAGCTGGAAATTTGCATCTTTGCTCAAACCGATGCTTTCTTACATGAAATTTACTTATGGGTGCAAAAGAAAAGCGGCCCTGAAGAATGGGGTTCAGGAAAAGAATTCTCCAATTACACTATCCTTAATCAGAGAGCTTATCGATTCAAAGAACTACCCTATTCTCATGGTTGATCAGTCAAAATATGCTTGGGATGAAAGCTTCCCGGATGGCATTTTACACTGGGTCGTTGTGACCGGCTATGACGACGATGGATTTATCATCAATGACCCAGATATCGGGCCGGATATGAAAATTACGAAGGAAGACTTGGGAAAAGCCATAGACCTATCAAATTTTGGAACGGATAGAAGGCTTGTGATTTTACAATCCTAGAGCAGGTAGTAAGAGAGTATTCTAAGAGCTATTGAAGCAATAAACACGATTGCCGAGACCCTCTTGTTCCAAGTGAGAACCTTCCTTCCATCGAGTATTCCAAGGGGGAGCAGGTTGAAAGCGCGCGAGCGGGACTAGATCCCGTCGATCGCACAAACTATATCCTAATACAGCCGTTAGGCAGAATTTACCTTCCAACCGATCATATTATGTCGTGTTGAGGAGTGGATTTGAACCCATTTGTATTCAAATCCCACCAGGCCCAGACACAAGCGATACTGATTGGGTCTGGATTTGGCATAGCAATTCATTCGAGTCCAATCAGCGCCGTGACTACTCTAGGGTGAGTAGACTTTCCGCCTAAAATGCTAGGCTAGTCCCACCTCCCCACACTGCATTTCTTTTGACCCTACGGACGATAGTGGTGATTGTCTCTGAATCTGGGTTTGCTTTGACCAGCTTGATTACGTTGCCTGCCTCAATCTGCCCTTCCCGTAAGACTTTAAGATAGAAACCAGTACGTTCCGATTCAAGAAACAACCTGGCCATGTTATTGATCTCGAATCTTATCCCGAGTTTGTAGCAAGGGAAGCGAGGCTGGGTTACGGCAAACTGAGCGGAGCCGATGATAAAGCGATCCCCGATATGGACAGCTTCCTCCAGCAATCCTTCCGTCGTAAGATTTTCACCGAACGTGCCCCAGGGCATGTCCATCCTAGGAAATTTCTCTTTCCAGTATTCATAGTGCTCTGAGGGATACGCATAGACCGCCTTGTCCTCGCCTCCATGAACAGATAGATCGGCCTGTCGATCCCCCTCCAGATTAAGTCTCCTTGCAATTACAGGGCCTTGGATAGGTTTCTTGAAGATGGCCGAGAGAATCGCTTTCCCTCGAGACCTAGATATCTCATGCGGTGTACCGACATTTACCGAAAGTACTCGCATAAATTTTCTAACTGCGAGATTTAGTCACACGGGTTTGCCTGTTACTAAGCATATTGGTCTGTAGTCCTAACTGGAACAGCCTCATGTTGACAGAGCCTTTCCAACACCAGTGTAAGCGATCTAGACCCTCCGAGCACTATGCAGGCAATCCAGTTCAAAAACACCGCCCCTGCACAGTTGATGGGTTCAGCCAATCCTATAAGCCCTTCAGGAGAAATTAGCATCCTGTTTTATCACGAAATCATTCCACCCCTGTCAATAATAAAGGGTCGATGAGGGCC
>CAZXXP010000192.1:0-2859 GCA_964644785.1 uncultured Nitrosopumilales archaeon
TGGTCGCTACGACGCACATGGAATTGAGGATTAGAGCCGAGAAACAAAATATCAAAACAAGAGTAATACACAACGCTTCAATTTATTCGGCAATAGCCGGAGAAACTGGCCTACATTCTTACAAGTTTGGCAGGACAGTAACAATGACTAGGGCCGCACCAGCAAAGAACCTGTACGTCTACCATTCCCTCCATGCAAACCTCCTCAATGGGCTCCATACACTCATTCTGTTGGAATACGACAAGGGTTCAGAGTTTTTCCTTTCGCCTAACGAAGCAACAGAGAGCCTCTTAGAAACCGAAGCCGAGCAGAAGAAGCTAGTAATACCCATAGACTGCTTCATAATAGTATGTTCCCGCATAGGCCAGAAAGATCAAAGAATCGTTGCTGGAACTGCAGAATCTCTTTCGAAGAAAATCTTCGGGAAACCTCCTCACGCCATGATACTAACGGGTGAATTGCATTACACCGAGGAAGAAGCATTAGGGGTTCTCTGTAAGGCGCCTAAACAAACAATCAACAACTCAGCAAGGGTTAGAGTGCCCGCAGTTGAAATGGTTACAAAGTACGTTGCAAAGACGAAGAAGGCTCTAGAACAGGCTAGGCTTCAGGCGGAGCAGAAAGGGAAGAAGTTCGATTCGCTATTCGAAAACGTAGAGCTATATACTCTTGACTCGGAGAGGTTTCTTAATCAAGGAAAACACGAGCTCGCAATTCTCAGCATAGGGTATGCGGAAGGCCTTTTGGACGCTTTGAATTTCACAAATGAGCTAAGAGTAGAGTGGTAGAATGCCCTGCCAACCCACTCTAACCCTTTAAATTCGATTCCCTCGTGTCAATTTAACACAAGTGGGGTGTTTGTTAGTAACTAGGCTAATCTCAAATCATCTGAGAGTATCGACAAATGCGGGGGCGTGCATTAATCATAAGCCATCTCTAAATCAAGAATAACGTGACCACATTTTGGACATTTATACTCTGTATACTCTTTCTTTTCAGAAACGTCCATCAAGGACCCGCAGTTAGGGCATTCAAACCGCACACCCACTATTAGTTAAGGTCATAATTCAACTATTCTACAGCATCGACATAGCCGTAAGAACTGATTACCATTTCCTTAGCTTCATCCAAAAGACCCTTCTGCTCTTCTCCGTAAATGTACACGGTCCAGTCGTCCTTGATTTCGTGCTTTAGCCTCTTGTCTGTACTTACCTTTGCAACCAACTGCTCAACGGCCCAGAGATTATTCACCTTTGCAGTGATCCTGAACTTCTTCGGCATTGCCCGCTCCTAGATCTTCGGAGATTAAATCTGTTTTTGCTTAAATTAGAAAGGGATTTTGAGCCGTGTTTTTGACCATAGGGTTAGGATAATGAAAAAGTTCAGAACGGAAAGGGACACCATGGGAAATGTAGATCTTCCAGCAAATGCTCTATACGGGGCACAGACCCAGAGGGCTTTGGAGAATTTCCAGATTTCGAGTCTGAAATTTCAGAAGAGGTTCATACACACTTTATGCACAATCAAACTTGCAGCTGCTAAAGCAAACCTTAGGCTGAAACTCCTTGACAAGAGAAGAGGAGATGCTATAGTTGCTGCGGCAGAAGAAGCTGCCAAAGGAAAATTTGACGATCAATTTGTCCTCGACATATTCCAGACGGGCTCTGGGACATCAACCAACATGAACGCTAACGAAATTATCGCAAACAGGGCAAACGCGGTGCTTGGGCACAAAAGCGTTGTCCATCCTAACGACCATGTAAATATGGGCCAATCCACTAACGACGTATTTCCTTCAGCGATAAACTTGGCAGCACTGCAAGCCATCAAAGAAGACCTGATGCCTTCGCTCAGAGTTCTTGAAATTTCCCTCAAGAAAAAAGCTCGAGAATTTGACAACGTTGTGAAAGCAGGAAGGACCCACCTTCAGGATGCAGTGCCAATGACTCTTGGGCAGGAATTCAGCGGTTACGCAAGCATGATAGAACATGGTATTGGAAGAATTGAAAACTGTCTTCCTGATCTTTCCGAGCTTCCGATTGGAGGAACTGCGGTTGGTACGGGTTTGAACGCGCATCCAAAGTTTGCTGTGTTTGTGATAGAAGAGCTCAAACAAATATCAAAACTGGAAATCAGAAGGGCAGACAATCCGTTTGAGGCTATGCAGAATAAAGACGCTGCCGTAGAGCTAAGCGGAGCTCTAAACGTAATCGCTGTGAGCCTGATGAAGATTGCAAACGATTTGAAGCTGCTCAGCTCTGGCCCGAGAACCGGTCTTGATGAAATAGAGCTGCCAGCAATCCAACCTGGTTCGAGCATAATGCCTGCAAAGGTCAACCCTGTGATCCCAGAAGCTGTAAGCATGGTAGCATCGAAGGTGATGGGAAACAATCTTACCATCACCGTTGCGGGGCAGGCAGGAAACCTTGAACTGAATACGATGATGCCCGTTATAGCTTATACGCTGCTGGAGTCCATCGAAATAATTTCAGCAGCGGCAAGAGCATTTGCCAAAAAGTGCATAGATGGAATCAAGGCCAACAAAACTAAAACACGAAAGTATGCGCAGGAGACAGTTGCTCTGGTTACAGTCGTTGCGCCTTTGATCGGGTATGACAAAGCGGCCGAAATAGCAAAAAAGGCAGTGGAGAGTGGCAAGAGCATAAGGGATGTTATAATAGAAGAGAATGTTATTCCCAAGGAAAAAGTGAATTCGATTCTCGACCCTAGAAAGCTGGCTCGGGGAGGCAGACTCTCAAGCTAAGCGTCAGAACATATATCGCCCTGCGCACGCCACAGGGAAAATTTGGTATAGCCGTTAGGTTTTCTTGCCAGATTGGACAAACTTGTATCCGTAAA
>CAZXXP010000193.1:0-2798 GCA_964644785.1 uncultured Nitrosopumilales archaeon
ATGACTTCCTTTATGATCACTTGCCCTTGCGGTATTACGTCAGGGAGACCGAAGGAGATAAGAGATCCGTCCACAGCTGCAGATATTCCGGGAGCCTGCTGGCCTCCACCACCGCCTCCTATGAAGGTGTAGATTCTATACTTGCCATCCTTTCCTGCTCCAATCGTAGGCATAATGTTCACCGATATTCCGAAGTACTTTGTATGAAGTAGTTTCCCTGTATCAGCGTCTACCCATCGTACATTGCCATCCTGAGGATACAACATTACCATCCCTCCCGTAACTGACACTCCTCCCCTCATGCCATACCCTTCGACGCGGAAGGTCCAGACTGCCTTGCCGGTGTTGACATCTAGAGCAGATAGCTGCATGTTCCTTGGAGGTGGAGGAGGAGTGAGCATGGGGCTTCCTCCTCCATTATTACCAAATGCCCTGACATTGCTGAATGCATGTGTGTTGAAGTCATTGTACTGTACAACGTATACCTTCTTCCCATCATACGCTTGGTCAGTTTCTAGGCAGGCTGTGTAGCACGATGTCTTGACTGGCCCCTTGAAGGGATAACTCATCACTGGCCGACTCATATGCTCCTGTGCGAATGGTCCTGTAACCCTACAGCATGCATCTTTGGTCTTTGGATCATTGTTCTTGTCCACGCCAAAGTTCTGGCCATTATCGGCCCATGGAGCACCGCCCCTGTTGATGAATGAACCGCCGTCGTACACCCAGAATGGTTTACCTGTCGCAGCATCCAGCGCGAATACTACGCCGCTTTTGCAGGCCTTTATGAATGCTTTCTTTCCTTGTACTTGTCCTAGGAAGCCTGACCAGGAGCAATCATAGTCCCACATGTCGTGAGGAGCTGCACTGAACCACCATACGATCTTTCCTGTTTTGATGTCGTGAACTGTGAAACCGCTACCATGTAGACCTGGTCCATATCTATTTGTCAAGTTTGTATATGGTCCTTGGTCGCCCCATCCCACATACACTAGGCCAGTTTCTGGATCCAGAATATATTGACCCCAAACCTCCGCTATTGCGCTTGCTGTATGTATCTTTCCAAAGTGCGGTGAGCTTGGTACCATATCAATCCAGTCATTCTTTACAACGTCTGGATTAACATCAGTGCACTTTGTTGCTAGGTATGTTGGTTCTTTATCCCTTGCTGGGTGATTGATTCCTTCCAAGTATCGGGGATATTCGAAGTACCATCCATTCCCGTTTGCCTGTGTGCATTGTTTGATCGCCCAGTCAGGATCTCCTTGAGCTGGAGGCATTACGAATTCCCTATAGAGCCTCTTCGGATTTTGAGGATCAGTCATGTCTATTCCCGACACAAGTGCCCTCCCTCCTGATCCGCTCCTTCCACCCCATGGAACAAACATGATATTGCCCTGAAAGACCGGCGGGTTGGCCTGTCTGGCCATTACTCCTTGGTTGCCAATTGTTCCGATTTTGCCGTTGGCTACATCACCGAACTCTGCATTTGTGCCACATATCACTTCTGGCTTGACAACCCAAACTGTGTTCCCAGTCTTCGCATCAATAGCATAGACCGTGCATGCGGTGACGCTTGGTATGAGCAAGCCCTTGTCACGATAGTAGTTTATCGCATGTGTCTCAGATTGAGGTGGTTGAAGCCATCCTCCTGTATAGTTCCCCGTGTACCATGCATCCGGTATCAAATTCATATAATTGTTAACCCATTTCTGTCTTCCTGTCGCAGCGTCCAGTGCATATACTCTCTTATCTCTTGTAGAGAAATAGACAGTACCGTCAACTATGAGCGGTGGTGTAATAGATCCGTACGCGAGTGCTCTCTTCGAGTCGGCAGCTGCCCTCGGGATCGGGAATATCCACTTTGTTTCGAGATATTGTATGTTATCTTTGTTTATCTGGGTTTGAGGACTATAACTACCTCCTGTAGGCTGATAATTGATCCATTCCCAATTGCCGGTTGGTACAGTTGGTGCTGCGCCTCCCACAGGAGGGCCGCCAGGATCGAATGCGCTTATGCGGGGGATTGCGGTAAGTAATGCTGGTCCGAGTAACAGTGTTGCCGTCAGCAGACTCAACGTCATAATTCTATGAGCCATACCCAAAAGGAGGTTTATGGGATATATAAGCTCGTTAACCTTCTTTATGCAGGATTGGTTAAAAGGCGATCTTAGGACGTGATTATGGCCAGCCAAACGGGAAGAGGTTCTTTAACCTGTCATTCCAAACGCTATAGTCCCCGAGCTTTCTCCAGTTCAGAGGAAATACAGTACCGTCGTCGACTATAGAAGTTCTAAAGACACGGAAATTCCAAAAATCATAATTCATCAACCACTTTCCGTCAACGTAGACGAACTTTCCGATTGCATCAATATTCATTTCATAGTCGCCTATTTGCTTGCCAGTGCCATTAAGGTAGAGGCTGTATTTTACTTCTGCCGTGTCGCCGGTAATCTTGGCATTGTAATTATCAACCCTATATCTAATTGTAATAGCGTTGCCTATTATTTGTGCCCAAAGAATCCTAATGTTGCCAGTTCCATCGTACTTGCCTGCAAAAACGCCTGCCTGATTTGCCCATTCTGCATAAGCTTTGTCGGGGATGTAAATCTCCATTAACCCTCTCACATCTCTTGCAGAAAGCATGTCAAGATGATTGATTATCGTTTTCCTTAGCGCGTCTGCCCTTGGGTCTTGGACTGGAGGGATTTGAGGCTGTGGATTCGGTGCGGGTTGCGGAGCTGGCTGAGGTATTGGAACGGGATTAATCTGCTCAGGGGGTCTTTGAGGAGTTTGCT
>CAZXXP010000194.1:0-2459 GCA_964644785.1 uncultured Nitrosopumilales archaeon
TCAGCCACTGGCACCGTCGTATCCATCACTGTCGACACTGTCACAATTTCTAAGACCTTCGTCCAGTTGCCTTATGGTGACTTCTATGATGCGGGTAAAAGCATAGGCTACGTTTACAGCAACCCAGTCCCGAGCAGCACTCCTGGCGTTCAGTTCTGGCTCTACAGTGCAACAGGAACTTCGTCTCCATTTGCGGTGGGAGGACCAAATAGCATTACAGGAAACTATCGAAGCCTACCCCTGAGCAGATTGACCGCAGGCGGCTGTAGTTTCGATATCGATAACGATCGAGCAGGGCAACAGTACCGACAGATATTCACTCAGAACAGCACGGCGACCTACAAACTAACTGCCACCAACCCTGGCCAGTTCTTCTACAATGTCTTCTACCCAGCGACACCAGGAACCTCATTCAGCCTCGACATCAAGGTACCGTACCCGTTTGTAACTCAAGGGGCGGTCCCAGTCCATGTGCAAGCCAGCGTTAGCAAAACAACGATCGACGGGAAGGAGTGCTTCGTGGGATCGCAGGACGTGACAAGTAGCTTCACCATAACTGCCGCTGGTAGCCTTTCTCCGAGCGGAGCCTCGATAATCAAGTTGGCAGACTATAGCTCACAGGCGTTCGGATCAGTAGTTACAGTAACCGTGTCAGGCCAAGTACCAGCGTCGGGGCTGGCCTTCATAACCATCCACCTTGACTATGGACTTAAGGCCACGACTGGCTATATCAAGACCTACACCAATGGTGCCGACGCAACGGCAGGAGGAGGAAAACTCATTCCAGACTTACAACCTTACAACTTTGCGGTAAGTGGACCTCTGACAGACACCCAAACAATTGAGAGCGAGAATGTCTTCAAGCGAGAGCGTGGGTTTGCTGGATTGGTCTATAACCTGTCCCTCCAGGGGGTGCAAGGGGTAAGTGTCCAGATCCGCGACAACAACAATAATCTCTTGGGAACTGTGGTGACGGATGCTGATGGATTCTACACGTTCCCCTACAAGCATACAGGAAAGCAGGCAACATTCACGGTAAAAATTCTAGGCTATGGAGACCCCTACCAGGCCGTCAGCATTAAATCCAACCAATTCGTCTGGGTTCCAGACTTCGAAATCAATACCTGACCGACTTGAAAGGCTGGTAACAATCGGATAAGGGTGGGCCGAGCAGGGCCCACATAATTTATTTTCTAACTCGGGGCTATCTAGAAGAAATCTAGTTGGATCTGATGCCACAATCCCTCGTAAGAATAATCTATCGATCTACGTGACGCCTCTAAAGGCGAGGCGACAAGTAACGCGTTGGGGACTCTTTCAGCGACTATCCGACAAGCCCCCTAGTCTCAACGAGCTTGGTAAATATATCAATCGCAGGGGATGTGTCACTCTCTGGGCTCATTTATGTGACTATGCATCTAGATTATGGGTTGAAGGGGACAGTGGGATATACTATGAACTTGAATAACGACGCACTACTAGACAAATTCTGAAATTCTCTTCGCCCTGAAGGACTTGGCCAAGTATATCTTCAGAATAAGGCGACACGACATCAAGAAGATCCAAGCCAGAGAGAAAACCTTCCCCTCGGGTCGGTGATTTTTGAGCAAAATTTGGGTAAGCGGCTCAGCATTTTCAAGGCCGACATCATTAGTCAAGCCTTGACAGGTATCCCTACTGTCACATCCTTTAGACTCCCCTTCGGTATCCTCTTGGAAGCATCTAAAATCTCTATCCTTATGACTTTGCAGGCCTTCGTATAGTCTATGATTATACATTCAGATACCTCTTTGCTTATTTCGTATTTGCTTTCTTGGAACTTGATGTTCATTGCATCTGCTCTAGGGTCGTATGTAATTTTCATATTCTTCACGGATACCTTTCAGGTTCTGTACAATATGCGGTGACAATCACATGAGTATTACCTTCCTGTTCATGAATAAATAACCCTCAATAATTTCTTTCCCAACGTTCTCTGAGCTATCTTCCTCCCGAATCTCCCTTCTGCAACATTTTCGGCATCCTTCACAACTTCTTCTATGGTTTTCTTGCTCATCTTTCTTTCCATTATTATTTCTTCAGCGTGCACAGTATAGTCAAATTCCATTGAATCTTCCTGTTCTGCAAGGTTAGGATAAATCTCTGCTGTCGAGTGAATGAAACTTACCAATTAGGTGTAGCCAGACGGGCGACGATGGATGGCTTAGTTACGGATTAGGGAAATCCAGTGCAGGGCGTCAGGGTGCTAATCATAGATCCAAAGGAGTCTCTTGGGCACTTTCTGTGCTGATGTGGACGACTTCTACTCATACACAGGCAAATACACTGGCAAGGCGGAGATCGTTACGGCAAAGCTACCCGACTACAGTTCTGCAGAGCGTGTCTGTCAAAGTAAACCAGCTCGTAATGGTCAATTCATACTCCCCTAAACGTCTGGATTGAACGCGATGGCAAAGGCC
>CAZXXP010000194.1:2522-2781 GCA_964644785.1 uncultured Nitrosopumilales archaeon
GAATAGGTGCGCTAGATCTGTGAAGACTCTCGCGACATTCTTACCCTAAACAGGGGCTGCTTATGAACTTCCTTTATTAGAGTAAATGGGCTGTCTTTGAGTACTGAAGGTTAATTCCATACGATTGGTAAGCTAGGCTTATAAAATTTAGAAAAGAATTTCTGCTCGACGCATTTGCTCGTTAGACCTACCGACAAAATCCGAAGACCAGGGCCAAGAGTAGAACCCCAGGGAGTCAAAGCAGCTGGCTACTGTAATA
>CAZXXP010000195.1:0-2763 GCA_964644785.1 uncultured Nitrosopumilales archaeon
CGTATCGCAAGAAACTTATAGGTGCAGACGCTGCAGATCCATACACCCTTGCTGATTTGCTTCATGAAATAGACGGAACTTCGAACTTCAGCAGGATTGGAGGCTCTGCAGCATACGCAATATCGGTAGCGGCGGCAGAAGCAGCTTCAAAGAAGAGAAAGATACCTCTATGTGCACTTTTGGCTGGGAGCAAGAATGTATCTCTTCCTTTTCCGCTTGGCAATGTTCTAGGGGGGGGGAAACATGCAGGAGAAGGCTCGCCAGACATTCAGGAGTTTCTAGCATGTCCCAGAGGAGCCAAGAATATTGCGGATGCCTTGATGGCTAACGTAGAAGTTCACAGGGAGATAAGAAAAATCATAGAGAAAAAGGACCCGAAGTTCAGCGGAGGGAAAGGAGACGAAGGTGCATGGGCTTACGCAGTTGATAACAAGCAAGCTCTTGAAATCACATACGAAGCAATTTCTAGAGTTTCTGGCAGGTTAGGTTTTGAGGTACGAATGGGACTGGATATTGCATCGTCTTCAATGTGGGATTCAAGGCGCAAAGTGTACAATTATTCACGCAGTGGCGAGAAAAGGACTCCAGAAGAGCAGGAGAACTATGCTCTTGAGCTTGTTGAGGAGTACGATTTGATTTACATCGAAGACCCAGTGCATGAAGAAGACTTTGATGGTTTCAAGCGAATAACTTATTCAGCAGAGCACTGTATAGTAACTGGGGACGACCTGTTCGTTACAGACCCAGAGAGGATAAAGAAGGCTGCAGAGATCGGGGCTGGAAATGGCGCAGTATTGAAGGTTAACCAGGTAGGAACACTCGGCGACGCTTTGGAATTCGCAAAGATTGCAATAGCACACAAGTACGCAGTCACAACGTCCCATAGATCTGGAGACACTCCAGATTACCACCTCGCCCATATAGCCGTAGGGGCGCATTCGTTAATGATGAAGTCTGGTGTTGTCGGAGGGGAAAGGGTAGCAAAGCTTAATGAATTGCTCAGGATAAACGATTCTATGCTTATAAACGGGGAGAAGCAGGTTCCGATGGCGAAGTTTGTGGTGTGAGTATGGAGAGAAGGTCGATAGAGGATGAGATAGAGGAGACAGGGTCTGCAGAAAGGCAGATCACTTCGCAGGTCTCTGAAAAACTCCTTCTTTCAACGGGCATAAGGGTTGGAACATTGATTAGGACAAAGTCCATGGCTCCGTTTGTTAGTAGGACAAGGGCAGACGGCCTTCACGTTATCGACATCGGAAAGATCCTCGAAAGGATCGAAATCGCAGGAAAATTCATTGCTCGCTTTGATATAAATGGCGTTGTAGTTTATTCGTCAAGAGAATATGGAAGGACTCCCGTAGAAAAGTTCTGCGAACTCACTGGTGCTAAAGCTCTAACGGGGAGGTTCATGCCTGGTACATTGACAAACCCGCTTTACCCAAAACACATAGACCCTGATGTCGTGCTTGTGACAGACCCAGCGATGGATGCGCAGGCTATTGAAGAAGCATCTAATGTAGGAGTTCCGGTAGTTGCAATATGTGACACCGACAATGTTACGGACAATGTTGACGTCGCAATACCTGGCAATAACAGGGGACGGAAGGCTCTTGCAGCAGTAATGTGGCTTTTGGCAAAGTCTGTTCTAGTTCACTCTGGCGCCTTGAAGGGTGACGAGTTGATGAAGTATACGATTGAAGATTTTGAAACCAAGCTTGTCGAGGAAGTCGTAGAGTAGATTAAGCAGAATGTTTTGAGATAGAGTTCGTGAGTTCTGACGTCAGAAGACCAGCGGTCGCTGGTCAATTCTATCCTGCAAACCCGCGCGTCTTGAGGAAAACGATCGAAGCGTGCTTTCTCCATGAAATAGGGCCAAGGAAGTTACCTCCTGTTGAAGGCTCTAAGATAATAGGATTGGTATGTCCTCACGCTGGTTACATATATTCGGGGCCCGTTGCTGCACACAGCTATCTAGCACTTTCTGCGATAGCAAGCTATAATCTTATCATAATAATTGGGCCCAACCATTATGGGACAGGGAGTGGTGTTGCTGTGCCAGCAGCAAAAATATGGCAGACGCCACTCGGAGAAGTTCCAATAGCAAAGGATGTTGCAGAAGACCTTGTTGAAACTTCTGGCATAATAGATATCGACGATATATCCCACATTCAGGAGCATTCGATAGAGGTTCAGGTTCCGTTTCTGCAGTTCATATTCAGTAAGCCGTTCAAAATTCTCCCAGTTTCTATGCTGCTCCAGGACAAAAAGACTGCAATAAAAGTCGGGGAAGCCGTGGCGGACATCTCGATGAAGTGGAGATCGTTCATCAACGCATCTTCAGATTTAACGCATTACGAACCACATGACATTGCAAGCAAGAAAGATAGGCAGCTCGTTGAAGCAATAGAAAACCTTGATGTCGATGCGCATTACGAAACCTTGCGGAAGCTTGACTTGACAGCATGTGGCTATGGCCCCATTGCAGCAGTCATGACAGCCTCAAAGATTCTTGGAGCCACGAATGGTAAATTGCTCCAATATGCTACAAGTGGGGATACTGGTGGGAGCGGGGATTCAGTTGTTGGGTACGCAGCCATGAGTTTCTCGTAGGTGGGCTGTTGAAGAGTATAGCGGAGGCGCCAGGCAAAGTAATCCTTGCAGGAGAGCATTTTGTAGTTTGGGGCTCAACTGCGCTAGCCGCAGCTAGAGACAAAGGGGTTCGAGGCAGAGCAGAATTGGCCGCCGAAGATGAGATGGTGTCGG
>CAZXXP010000196.1:0-2747 GCA_964644785.1 uncultured Nitrosopumilales archaeon
AGACAAGCGTCTGCTGAGTTTGCTCAACAAGAAGTTTGCGGGTGGGTTGAATGATCCCAAACTTCATGAAAAGACTACGAAGAAGTGGCTAGAAAAAGGATTACCAATCTTGCGCATCCCTCCAGAAAGCAATACTATGAGGATACCAGTTTCAGCGCTTCTCAGTTCCAATTTTGATATCATGACCAAGATGCGCATTGAGGAGCTGGACAGGATGATAATTGACCATGCCCAGAGAGTTTAGAGGAGCACGCAGGCTTACTGCGAGTGAGAAGGAGGCACTGCTAGCCACAATAGCCAAGATAGCAGATAGCCAGCAAATCATGGGCATATGTGTCTATGGCTCGCAGGTTGCTGGGTATGCTAGGCCAGACAGCGATTACGATCTGATAATAGCGATAAAGGGCTACAAGCAAAGAGTGCGCTACAACTACCTCAAGGGGGAGGCAGAAGTTTCTGCACTTGTCATCGACAGTGACCTTTTGCTCAAGGACGCGCAGAAGGCAGTTCTCGGTGAATTCGCAGTCGGAAGGTTCCTCAATGTCTACGAGCCGATTTCGGGTGTAGAGTATTTTGACGAGATAGAAACTACGTACAAAAGGAGGGTCGCATTGGAAGCAATTACAGAGTTGGCAGCAAGTTATGGCGACTTTTCAAGGAGTTTGGTCGTCCCCGTGGAATACATTCTATATCAAAAACTAAAGAAGAGGGCAACAATCTACCCTCCAGCATTATACAGTTACATCAAGACCTATTCTGGAGATGGCGGGAAAAAAAATCTAACTTTGTCGTGCATGGGATTCATGAAACCTCTACAGGAATTCAGTAAAGATTTGCTGATAAACCTCGATGGCACGAGTTTCAGGATAACAGGAGCGGCAGCGAAGAAGCAGCTGGCAAGACTTCAGTCGTTGCTTTCGGTTACAGAGAGGAGCTTACGACAGTATGCAGTGCATGGTTATGCAGGGAGAGTGAAAGTGGGGATAGTAAGAAATGAGCTGCTGTCAAAAATTTCGCGTTCAAGGGAGATAGAAAAAGTTCCCCAATATCTGAGGAACCCTAGGAGCCTGCTCCTGCTTGACGAAGGCCATCTTATAATGGACGGCGCACAGTGGCTAAAGCAGCTTCTGGCAAAACGTTCCTTCACCGAAAAATCATCTGCATCAATAAGAAAGGTCGGAGGACCCTACTCACTACTCAAAGAGTACACGATCAAGGAAGGAGACAGAACAGAAAAATTTGCAGTCAAGGCATATCGAGACCTAAAATCGGTAAAGTGGTTCCTGCTCAATTTTTGGACTGCAAACCGCAGGAAGTTTGAGATCACGCCCCTGGCCAGGCTCACCCGTGAATATGTAGCCCTGAGGGAATTTCGCGATGCAAACATTAACGTCCCAAGAATCATTGCAGTTGTTACCCCTTCAAGAATACTCGTAACAGAATTCATAGAAGGTATCGACCTCGGCAGAATCGCAAAGGAGGTTCTTTCTGGTAAAACAGACGATTACTCCTTAATCACAAAATATGGGGAGATTCTGGCAAGGATACACTCTCTGGGTTATGCTCTTGGCGACGCCAAGCCGAACAACGCCCTTAAGACCAATTCCAAGATTTTCATTACGGACCTCGAGCAAGCGAGGAAAGATGGAGACAGGGCATGGGACCTCTCGGTCTTCATCTATTATTCGCTTAGGCTAAACACTAATGGAAAGCACGTGAGAGACTTTGTCAAAGCCTTCCTCGAAGGTTACCTTGTTCATGGCGACAAGAAGATAGTTCAAGAATCGCTGAAGGTGAAATATTACGAGCCCTTCTTCCCCGTACTAGCCCCTAACGTAGTTCTGGCCGCAAGAGACGAAATCGCAAAGATCGTTAAGGCTTCTTGAACGACGTATAGCCGCAGTTTCCGCACGATAACCTGTTCGTGTGCTCCGCAAGGAATCTTCCCTTGCCGCACCTCGGGCATTCCTGCTTTAGCCTCTTTAGCGAATCTCCCTGAATCTTGTAGAACTTGTACACCTGAGGGCTGTTCTTCGGCTTTCGCTTCTTCTTCCCTCTTGGAGCAGCTGCTGGCGCTGCAACCACTGGAGCTGGCGCGGCTGGAGTCGCCGCAGGTGTCCGGGCTGGAGCCTTTGACATTTACAAGACCCTACTTTTTCTTCTTGGCTGCTGCAGCAGGCGTTGTTTGTGCGGGCTTCTTCAAATCCTGTCTCGCCTGCTTCCTCTGATCTTTTGGGAGTGATCGAATCATGAGAAACTTTGGAAGTTGCTTCTTTGCGACTTCAACATCGCTGTAAATGTAGAAGAGGCCTCTAGCAGAATCCTTTCCAGTGTCAAACTCTATCTTTATGGGATATACGTTGGCCTTGCTAACTTTGAGCTGCTGCGCAACAATATTAGCAGCATCATCCCTCTTCAAGTTCCCTTTGATATCAGTGAACTTCGCAGTAACCTCTCTCCTTGAGAGGAACTTGTTCTCCTGTTGCTGTAGCAGCTCTGCAGGCATGAGGGTGCACCGAAAATACGCATCTGTATTAATACTTTAGGCTCTGCCGTATCGTGCTCTGGGTATGAATGGGGCTATCTTCTTGCCGCAGTTCTGGCAAAGCATTGTAAAGCTCCTTGCAGACTCGTTGAAGTACAAATCTCTATGAGATTTGCAGACGAGCTGCTGGCAGTTTTTGCATGCTTGAGCCTTGCCAGTCTTGCAGACATAACATGTTGTCTTGCCCATTTACCAGCGCCTT
>CAZXXP010000197.1:0-2743 GCA_964644785.1 uncultured Nitrosopumilales archaeon
AAGAACACCTAAACGTTTTGCTTCGCTAGGGTAGATGTTCTTAGGGGATTCTAGGCTGAACAGCATCAGTACCGTCATTTTGCTGCAGAGTGGGCACATCAAATGCCTCATTTTTCTTGTTATCCCGACCCAGCATAAATCTATAGGGTATCCTACAGCGTTACTAAACGAAACTGACCAAAATGACGGTGGCGCTGCAGTCCCTGTTGATTTGACCGGGATGACGAATCATCCGTCGAACAACGAACAAGGAAGAGTCAGAGGTGAGATATCGAGACCCCGTTGATAGAGAACATGCAATCGTTCTTTTGCATTCGCTGTGTATGACCCATCACGAACAGAAGACAATTCCAGCCTATGCACAAAAGACGTATGAGAACCCGAAGTTATTGAAATTATTCGATTAGTAAAACGTAAGAGGGTGCACCTAGATACGTCCTAATTCTTTTAGCTTCTACCTATAATACGGGACGGCAACCTTCTCCTTGGGTCTGCCATCCCTTGAAGTCTTGACCTTCCTTATCGCTTCTTCGAAGTGTCTCATTTCTACTTTTGCCTCCTCTGCATGCT
The DNA here is from genome assembly GCA_964644785.1 of uncultured Nitrosopumilales archaeon. Classification (GTDB taxonomy): domain Archaea; phylum Thermoproteota; class Nitrososphaeria; order Nitrososphaerales; family UBA57; genus VHBL01. The sequence continues at coordinate 571 of CAZXXP010000197.1, forward strand.
TGTTCGCATCATCTGGCTTTGGAAAGCGCTCTACGAATTCCTGCAGAACCAGCGATACGGCAGTATTGACTGCAGATGCGATGTCTGCTCCGCTGAGGCCATCAGTCATATCAGCAATCCTGTCAAGGCTGATTTCTGAGGACATCGGCCTCCCTCTTGAGTGTATCTGCAGCGCTTGGTATCTCGCTGTCCTGTCTGGCAGAGGTATGAAGAGCAATTTGTCGAACCTTCCCGCTCTGATAAGTGCGGGATCGACCATGTCGATTCTATTTGTGGCTGCTAACACCACGACGCCCGACAATGATTGTATACCGTCAAGCTCGGTGAGTAATTGGCTCACAACCCTCTCCGTGACCATGCTGTCCCCTCCTAAACCTCTTACAGGAGCCAGAGAGTCTATTTCGTCAAAAAATATCACACATGGAGATGCTTGCCTTGCTCTTCTGAATACTTCCCTAACTCCTCTTTCAGACTCGCCTACCCACTTTGACAGTAGTTCGGGCCCTCTTACGCTGATGAAGTTTGCTTCGCTTTCAGTCGCAACTGCCTTTGCCAGCAATGTTTTTCCGGTTCCCGCGGGACCATACAACAGGACTCCCTTTGGCATGCTGTAACCTATCTTTTGGTATAGTTCGGGATACTTCAATGGCCATTCTACAGCCTCCTGCAGCTCCTTCTTTACATTATCTAGCCCTCCAACGTCCATCCATTTTACGTCTGGAGTTTCGATGTAGACCTCTCTCATGGCCGATGGTGTAATATCTCTCAGAGCATCGCCAAAGTCCTTGCCAGTCACTTCGAGCCTGTTCAGGAACTCTGGCTGAAGCTTCTCCTCTTCAACCTTCATCTCTGGTAGCACTCTTCGGAGCGTCTTCATGGCAGCTTCCTTGCACAGGTATTCGAGGTCTGCACCCACGAAGCCGTGAGTCACCGCAGAAAGCTTCTCAAGATCGACATCGGTGGTGAGTGGCATGTGCCTTGTGTGAATAAGCAGAACATCTAACCTCCCCTTTCTATCGGGGACTTTGATTTCTATTTCCCTGTCAAACCTTCCAGGCCTTCGTAAGGCAGGATCAATGGCATTTGGTCTATTTGTTGCTGCAATGACAATAACCTTACCTCTTGCTTCCAAGCCGTCCATCAATGAGAGTAATTGGCTGACAACTCTCCTCTCGACCTCGCCTGTAACCTCCTCCCTCTTTGGAGCTATGGAGTCAATTTCATCAATGAAAACGATCGATGGGGACTTCTCCCTCGCTTCCTTGAAAATCTCCCTAAGCCTTGCTTCTGACTCACCGTAAAACTTGCTCATAATCTCAGGACCGCTGATGCTGATGAAATGTGCGGCACTTTCGTTTGCAACTGCTTTCGCAAGCAGTGTCTTTCCCGTTCCGGGAGGACCGTAAAGCAGGATTCCTTTTGGGGCCTCTACACCAAGCTTCTCGAATATCTCTGGGTGTCTTAGCGGAAGCTCTATCATCTCCCTGACTTTCTGTATCTCGTCCTTCAGCCCTCCAATGTCCTCATACGTTACCTGAGGGACGCCTCTGAGCGTTTCTCCCTTCTCGGATATTGCAAAGACCGTTCTTTGGGTGATCAAAACAGCATCAGCCATCGGAGTTATGCCAATGATTTGGAAGGTTAACCTTCCTCCAAAGTACGGTATCATTATGTTGTCTCCCTTGGTTACGGGGACGCTCTCAAGCGCATCGGCGAGGTACCTCTCATCAATAGGAGGTATCGCTTCAAGCGGTGCAACCACGATCTTCTCTGCAGGAGGAGCCTTGATCTTCTTTATTCCGACAGTATCGCTGATAGCAACCCCAGCATTGTTCCTTAGGAGACCGTCAATTCTGATTACGCCTCTGCCCTCATCCGAAGGATACAATGGAAGGCATTTCGCTACAGTCCTCCTCTTCCCTCTTATTTCAATGATATCTCCTGTAGACGCATCCAGCGCATCCATAGCATCGTAATCTATCCTCGCGACTCCCCTACCTACGTCTCTAGTGTACGCTTCCAGAACCTTCAGATTTACGGCAGGCTGGCTCATGCTATTCTTACCAAGACCCTTTGGTTTAACTGAAAATCTCTTCCTTTATTAGCGTTTGTCTTGATTTGCTGTGTTGGATGACTCTTATGCTCCACGAGGTATCATTTGCATGAAGAGATT
>CAZXXP010000198.1:0-2601 GCA_964644785.1 uncultured Nitrosopumilales archaeon
TGAGTACAAATCTGCGAAGCAAGGCATAGCGAAATTTGATTGCAAAATAAAGGTCACATTGGCTGGAAATCACGACTACAGGTCTACAGGTTATCTGCTCTTCAAGCAGTTCTTTCCCATCAAGCAGATAACCGAAGTTGATGATGTTGTTTTTATTCCAATTGGAACTGCAAGGCCAGACAGAGATGATGGCGAAGCTGGTCATAGACAGGTTTTGTGGGTCGAGGAGACTCTTACCAAGTACAAGAACAAGTTCAAGATCGTTGCACTGCACCACCACTTGATCCCTGTCCCGGATACAGGAAAAGATTCGATTCCCATACTCGATGCTGGAGATGTTTTGCGAGCTCTTCTGAAAGGAGGCGTTGATCTAGTGATGTGCGGTCATAGGCACAGGCCATGGAAGTGGAAAATCGAGAATTTTACTGTCATACATGCAGGCACGCTATCCTCGGAGAGGATGAGAGGTTTCTTCTCAAATTCCTACAACATTGTCGAAATAAAGGACCGTAATATCAAGACTTACCTGAAGGTCGTTGGAGGAGAAAAAGTGGAGTTTAGCAAGATAGTTAAAGAAGCAACACTCGGCATCCCCGAAGAATACTAATCAAGTATTTTTGCCCGGCTTATCCACCGGAATTTACCTAGTTCGTTAAACCCATCTGGCAACATAAACCCTCGAATCAAAATGGCAGACGGAGACAACCTATTTCAGCGTTATATGGGCAAGCGAGTGAGAGATGTTTACGGAAGGTATGTAGGCTTCGTAGTAGGATTGACTAAAGATCCTTTTGGAGATTTGAGGTCTATCGGGGTCGACTCTGGAGAGAGAGGATTAGTAGAATTTCCAGGCCAATGTGTCAATGCTGACGGAGATTCGCTCGTGCTTTTACCCGGCTGGAATGTTGATTCTGACAAGTTCAAGCGGGAAACACTACTTGTAAACAACAGGACGCAGGCAGTTGAAGACCTTATCAAGGAAGGCGAAATTACTCGGGAAGAGTATCAGGAGTTCCAGAAGGTATACCAAGACTACAGAGCCAAATTAAACGAAGTAAAGAAAGTCCTTGACGAGAAGATAAAGAGGAGACTGATGGATCTTGACAGAGAGTCGAAGGACATAAAGAGGCTTACGACCAACGTAAAGGTTCAGTTCAAGAGCGGGGAAGTAGATGCTGAATCATTTCGAGCTTCCCTGCAGTACACCTCCGTCATGAAGGAAAGGGTTGATAAGGAAAGGTCTGACATTTCTACCACAGTTTCATTGCTGAATTCGAAAGCTCAAATGGTGCAGACAGAACCACTCAAACAGCAGAAGATGGAGATGCAGACAGAGGTGGAATCTCCACCGACAATGGAAGTAGCTATTGAGACATCAGGTTCTTCAAGTGTTCCCAGTGAAGCTGGATGGCTGGCAAGGTTCCTAAAGGGAAAACAGTAGAGCTATTCCTTAAATTTCAGCATCGAGCGGATGCGCGAGGCCGCCTCAGAGAGATCTCTGATCCTGAGCAGGTTGTCTCTTTGGTCTAAATGGCTGTTCCAAGGCTGGTCGTAGACTAGAGCCATCTTGCCTCTTTCAGCAGCATCGATTGCATTGAGAGGGGAATCATCTATGAATATGTCGTAGTCGAGATGTCCCTTTGTCTTTTCAGGCTCAACTACAACGATCTTGTTGCAGTCTATGCTTTGCATAGCAAGCCATTTTTTGACGTATCTCATAGTATCTAGGGTCCTGCCCGTAACAATGTCAACTTTACCAATATTTTTCAGGAGCTCCACTTTGGCTGCGAGTTTGTCTTCGGTTGGAGGCAATACCCTCCAATTGTACCAAGCTTCGTTGAAGAGCTCCTCGAAATCCTCTTGGTTAATCCCCACATGCTTCCAGAAGTTCCAATGATCTATTTGATTGTAAGTTAGCTTCATACTAAACCGCTTGTTGCAGAGCCTCAACCAGCTACGAATAGTATCAGCGAGTACTCCATCAACATCCAAGGCTATTTTCACAGTCACATGAAACCAGTATTAGATGGAATAGCACCTATTAATTTGATTTTTCAAGCTTATTCTGATTGCGACTGCAGCGGTTCTATCTGGATGCTCATATCCTTCTGAATCTTTGCAAGGTTTCTATTTGGTATCGACTCCCAGTCTCCACCAGCTAAAGGTTCCTGCGATACAACAACTTCATTTTTGCTCCGTTTGTAAAACATACTGTAGTAATTTTCATCTTCGTTGCAGTCCCTGTACGCATATATTGTATCACCATCAGAAAGCACAAAGTTTAGTGAAGAATAATCAAAATTCCTTCTCACAAAAGAAACCGACCATGTGAGCGCATCCTCAAAACTATTATCCCTTTCAAATCTATTTAGCAGAAGCCTGAAGAACCTCTCGCTATCGGTTATCCCCTTCAACCCTTGCGGTTTTATGTTGAACTTCCTAATCCCTCCATTGTGGGCAAATGCCCATCTGCCGCTGACAAATGGATGAGTGTTTTCCACAGAAGGCGGCCCTCCATTTTTGGTAACCTTGCGCAGATGTGCAAGCAGAATCCCCTCCTGCACCTTTGCCAATTTGTCAGAGACTTCCAGATATTTCGGG
>CAZXXP010000199.1:0-2599 GCA_964644785.1 uncultured Nitrosopumilales archaeon
GCCCTAGAAACGGGGTTGTTGGGTTCGATTATGCGAAAGGTGCGGAGTTCTTCTGCATGGGGTTGATGTAGATATGGGGCCGGTGGGATTTTGGCCTGAATAGGTTCGAAAAGCGGATTCTACTCCTCCAGCTTGGAAATGAACATTGGATTAGAGTTTACTGGGCGGATTCGACTCTATTTCCTTAACTCTAGAAGTGATTAATGACTTTTGGGCAAGACAAGCGCGGGTAACACGATGAAGAGAGCCGTAATACCCGCGGGCGCGCGCCGCCAAAACTTTTAGACAATGCGCATGTAGCGTCAAACCTTAATTTTGAGGACCTTGAGACCGTAATAAGAAAAAATTGAAACTTTGGTCGTAATTTCCTTTCATATCACTAAAACGACTTTGCCTTTCGGATGGGCGTCTCTTTGATAATCAAGTGCCTTACCCGCTTCATCCAGCAGGAATGTCTTTTCGACATGGACCCGTATGTTGTTTTGATCGACCCATTGTGCCAATTTCGTCAACCGTTCCTTGTTTACACGGGTGGCTTGAGATATTGCATTCACGCCAAAGCGTCCCATCAGCTCGGAGTTTGGCTGCTCGAGCATGGATAAAATAACGCCAGCTATCCTTATCACTTTGAAAGATTTTGTGTATGTTGCGCCACCTACAGTATCAAGGACCGCATCGTAGTCGTGCAGCATGTCCTCGAAAGGTTGGGTCTTGTAGTCTACTACCTCATCTGCCCCCAGTTCTTGGACGAACTGCTTATCATTTGAGCTTACTGTTGTTGCTACATATGCGCCTAATCTCTTAGCAAGCTGGATAGCGATTGATCCTATCCCTCCTGCGCCGCCATGAATCAGAATCTTTTGACCCTTGGTAAGTCCAATGCTTTCCACGAGTGCTTGCCAAGCGCTAACGCCTGTAAGAGGTAAACCCGCTGCCTCTTTATGGCTCAAGGTTTTCGGTTTGTGCGCGATCTTGCCTGCATCTGTCAGAGCCATCTCTGCAAATGCTCCTGACCCGCCACCTATGACTCCGGCTTGTCCATATACCTCATCACCTTGCTCAAGATCCGAGACGCCTTCTCCGAGTTGTTTGATAACCCCGGAAAAATCCATGCCCAATGTTGATGGGAATTGGAGCGATACCATTTGTTTCATGTAGCCCTCACGAATTTTCCAATCCGCTGGATTTACGCCAGCTGCTTTCACAATGGCTAGAACCTTTCCCGCTGATGGATTTGGTAAAGGTGCATTTTGGTTAATCTCGACTACTTCGCTACCTCCATACCTCGTAATTTGGGCAGACTTCATTGTTGGCATAAGGCAATAGGAGATATTAAAGGAGGGTAACAAGTACTAAGTTAGTAGGTAATTCTTTTCGGACTGGTTGGTTTACCCTTACGTTCTTCAATACGCCAAGTAGATGACTCGCCTCACTGACCATTAACCGGAAAAACAGAGAGAGGTGAACAAAGAAGGGCAAGCCCTTTGACAGCCTTACATAAGCTGACCTTTATTTGAAGAGGAAGCGAGCAAAAAGTGAGATAAGTGTAAGTTTACGCCTTCGGACAGATTGGTCAAAAACTGGATGATTGTTGGGAAGGATTGATGTCTGGATCAGCGCGCCCGACGAAGCGGTCACTCCGTTGGAATCATGTTTGGACGGACGGCTCAGAGAAAAGTACGTCGTTCCATCTAAAGCAGCCTTTGGGGTATTGATTAACCGTAAGCGATTCTACCTGTATAAGAGAGCTGGTAAGAACCCCATTGGAACTCCAATGCTAACGACATATATGCCACCAACGTGAGAAAAGGAAGCTCCAATGAAGATAGCAATACTAGGAACGGGAGAAGTCGGCTCCAACCTTGGCTCAAAGATCATAGAGATAGGCCACGAAGTGAAGATGGGTTCCCACAGTCCAGAGAAAGCCAGGGAGTGGGCAAAATCTCACGGGCAGAATGCTTCGGGGGGTTCTTTCGCAGATGCTGCATCCTTCGGCGAAATCGTCTTCAACTGCACCGCTGGTGCGGGTTCTTTGGAAGCCCTGAAGATGGCCGGAAACAAGAACCTAGATGGAAAAATCCTGATAGATGTTTCGAATCCGCTTGACTTCTCGAGGGGAATGCCTCCGACCCTGACGGTTTCAAACACGGACTCCCTTGGTGAACAGATTCAACGCGAATATCCATTCACAAGGGTCGTCAAGGCACTCAACATGGTCGGGCACAACCTTCACACGAATCCGGGGCTGGTGAAGGGGGAACACGATCTCTTCGTTTGCGGGAACGACGAAACTGCCAAGGCCAGAGCGACGGAGATTCTTATGGCATGGTTCGGCTGGAAGAATGTAATCGACCTCGGTGACATAACCGCCTGTCGGGGGATGGAGATGTTCCTACCTCTCTGGGTTAGGATAGCCATGAGGAATAACTTCGCTCCCTTCAACATCAAAATGGTAAAGTAGCTCGAGGGCCCCCCACACAACTGAACTAGTTACGCACTCTTTCTAGGGTCTTATTCGGTTGCGGTGATTGTTTATGCCAAGATGGATCGGTAGAAATCATCTCCGGTAGAATCATCCAGTCAACCATGGAATTTGCTG
>CAZXXP010000200.1:0-2585 GCA_964644785.1 uncultured Nitrosopumilales archaeon
GGGAGAACTTGTCTCGTATCCAAAGGAATCCTTTGACCAGCTCAGCACATGGATGAGTAAGCACAACCTACTGCAGTCAAAAGTGGATTACGAGAAGATAATATTACCGCAACCTCTAGCTCAGGCAAAGAGCAACTAGCGAGGAATAACATCACCAGAAAGCTGTTCGGCTCCTGTATATTTATCGTAGAGGAGCCTAAAGTTTCTTTCCACTATCAGTTTTAGGTTCCAATTCTCACTGCCCTCCATTACTGGGACTTGCTTGGTGCCCTCCTTCGCTCGCTTGCGCACTTCTGAATCAAATTTTTTGAGGTAATTTTCAAAGACACTAACGTGTCCTTTTGAAGATATAGAGCCGTGACCGGGAATTATCTGGTCAACTTTCATCGCCTTGATTTCTCCCAGTAGATCGAGCCATGCAGGTATGTCTGCATCTTCTAAGTTAGGATGATAATTTACGGAGAGTACATCGCCAGAAATAAGGATTTTATCGTCAGGTAAAAGTATCATGGTGTCCCCCTTTGTGTGAGCTCCGTTGTGGGGATGAATTATATTGAGCGTCTTGTCGCCAATAGAGTTCGTAAAATCTACATCGTACGTAATCTGAGGAGGAACAATTGCAAGTCCATGCAGAGCTTCTTCAAGTTTTTTATCGAATTTTCTATAAGCTTTGATTCTTTCTCCACTCATCTCAACAATTCTGGCTATGCAGTTTCTGTGTGCAAGTATTGAAGCTTTGGTCTTTGCAAAAACGGAATTCCCAAAAACATGATCTGAGTGATCGTGAGTGTTGACAACAAGTTTCACTGGCCTGTCCGTCCTCTTCTTGATCTCTCTGAGAAGAAAATTGGAGATGTTGCTCGTAAACCCCGTATCTACGACTATTACTCCCTCATGAGTTACTATAAAGGTCTGATTTGCTCCCCAACCATCGTAAATGCTGTCACTTTTGCCAAGATTCACGAAAATATCCTCAGCAATACGTTGAACCGGCATATGGTATTCCTAGGCTTCGCTAATCTCGGTCCTTGCCTCCCACAGTACAGGAAAGAACCTCTTTGTCAATGAGGTTTGAAGGTAAGCAACACCAGATGTATTGAAGGCATAGGGTCCTACGACATCCTTGACGATCTCGGCACCTGTTCCCTGCTTTCTGCCAATTACACGCTCGACCATGGCAATATGATGCGTTCTCCAAAGCCAGAAGTTCTTGTCATATTCCATAAGCACTTCGGCAAGTTCCTCGATCTCTTGGTACTTTTTGCCAGAAAACAACCCGACAAGCACTTTCAGCTCTTTCTTGTGGAGCTCCGTCTCCCTCTCCTTGGGTGCAAGTTTCCCAGAACTTACATCGAATCCACACTGCTCAAGGACATCTCTAAAGCCGTCCCACAGTGTAGGAGCTTCGTACCTTTTCAGCAATTGCTCATAATCGGATTCATCATCTTTGTGCAGCTTGAGGAATCTTTTATCCTTCTGCCCCGAAATGAACTCCAATTCTCTAAACTGCAGAGATTGAAACCCGCTGGCAGGATTGAGCAGGTTTCGGAACTTCAGGAAATCTTTTGGCCTTATGGTCTCTAATACTGTAATCTGCTGAATTAGGACTTTCTGAACTTCTAATATTCTCCTTATCAGCCTTGTTGCTTCAGGAACATTGCCTGAGAGCATCTGGGAAATAGCAGATTCAATCTCATTGAGCATGAGCTTGAACCAAAGCTCGTATGTTTGATGTGCAATTATGAACAGAACTTCGTCCTGCTGCCTTGGTTTAGAAAGCAACTTCTGCAGACCCAAGAGTTGATCTATACCCAGATACTCTTTGTAGGAAAGGGGCGTCTTTGTTGACAATTTTGGTCTTCACTTGTTAATCCATGGATAGAGTTCTTTCAATTCGTTAAGAGCCCTCTTTATAGCCATAACATCGGCATCATTTGGCTGCATATTCCCCTCTCTGTACTCTCTATAACCTTCTAGGTCTAGCAATCCATGACCACACAGGTTGAACAGAATCACCTTCTTCTCCCCGCTCTCCTTGCACTCTTTCGCTTCGTCAATGACAGCTTTTATGGCATGAGCAGTCTCTGGTGCAGGAACCTTCGGTGCCAGCAAAAAATGATGCGGCTTCGAATATCTCTGTCTGATTGTATGCCTTCACCTTGATCTGCCCCTCATCATAGAGTAAGCTCATGGATGGCGCGGCTCCGTGAACCCTGAGCCCGCCTGTATGAATTGGTGGGGGGACGAACGAATGCCCTATGGTGTACATTTTGAACAGAGGGCTGGTTCTCATTGCGTCTGAATGGTCGTAGAGGTATTCGCCTTGAGTGAACCTTGGCGCCGCTGTGGATTCCACTCCAAGAAATTCAACGTTCTTAGGAGCTCTTCCGCTCACCTTGTCATAATAGTACGGCCAGAATATGCCTGAAAAGTTGCTCCCTCCGCCTACGCATCCCACTACTAAGTCTGGGTAATCATCATATGGTTCAAACTGTTTCTGTGCTTCCATACCGATCATTGTTTGGCTGGCCAGAACGAAGTTCATTATGCTGCCGACCGCATTTCTCGCCTTTTCATCATTCATG
>CAZXXP010000201.1:0-2582 GCA_964644785.1 uncultured Nitrosopumilales archaeon
GCATAGACAACCTCAAGCTGGTAAGAAGCCTGGGGTGACACTGGTTCACGGGGCTGAAGAGCAACAGGCTCGTCAATCCGGACAGGTCTGGAAACAGGGCGATAAGCGAGGTAGAGGTCCCCGAAGAGGGGAGGGTAGTCCACCTGAAGGAGTACGGGATGGTCAGAGTATTCAAGACGGTCTCCAAACATGGGGACGTTGATTACCGGGCGACCGATGACCTGTCGATGGATCTGAAGAGGAGGGATGAGCTCCAGTCAAAGGGATGGAGCATAGAGGTCTATCACAGAGGCATAAGGTTAGGAAAGAGCGCTCCCAGAGAGGCCACATCCTTCTATCACTGAGAGTGTTTCTGAGGCTGGAGATGAATCGCATCACGAAGGGGATGAGCTGGTACGAAGCAAAGATCTCTATCATCCGTGGCGCGATAAGGTCGTTCCTTATTCACCCAACCATTTATCTGCTGTCAACTGCGTAACTCCTAAGATCTTAAGAACGGTTACAGATTTCCAAAGCCTTCACTGTCCGTTCTGACAATAGGACTAAGTAAGTGTCATTAGATTATACCCGTAGACCTCAAATGATAACTGAACGGATCCGAAGTAATAGGAACAAGGCTCTAGTTGCGACAGTTGTAATCACAGGTGCCGTTCTTGTCTCTGTGGTCTTGCTTACTCCTACTTCGGAGCGGGTACGACTATAACGAAGGCGAGTACACCGGACACGCTACCTGTGTTTAGTCAACTTAATGCATCATCAACAAACAAGCTCGGCTTAGAATTATCATTAAGATTGAACGCAACGCGGCTCGCATCAGGCCAAACGATCGAGATTAGTGGCGGCATACGAAATATCCTTCCGATGATCAACAACGTTACTGTCAAGACAGATTGGGCCAAGGGAAACTGGGCAATACCTGCTCTTCGGTATCCGTCCACCGGCTGTTCGCTCTTTACCAACTTCCAAATTTTCCAGGGTTACTACACAAAATCGAATATTTCTTCAGCAGTACCGCTTCAAACTATAAACCCTGAAGGTCCATACCCTCAGTGTCCCAACCCCCTTCTATCGCTCTCTCCCGAAGAATACTCTGTTTTGAACCAGACAACAGCAACAGTTGGTTTCCATTTCAAACACAACAAGGACTATTCTAGACTTGGTACAATTGTTAATGGAATATACAGTCAAAGTGGACAGGTAGTCCACTACGTTCTATTCCCCAAGGGCGTCTACACGGTAGCGGCTGGTGATCTATGGGGACAGATGGTCATACTGCACTTCAGTGTCGAGTAAGACTGGATGCATTCACTGTAGGCGTGACCGAACGCAAAAAAAACCTGATGGTATGATAGAATTGAAGGATCAATCAACAGGCATAATGAGATGGAATGATGTGTGTTTTAATTGCGAGTTTATGGGCATGGGAAGAGTTCATGGCAGAGAGAGTTAAGATTGGCTATCAAGAGCCTCGAATTGAATTTGTCCAAGAAAGGAAAACACTGACGATTGATCAGCGAAAACAAACTAAATGACGCAGTAATGTGGAATGTGGAAAGCTGTATACTATTTTGACCCAGTTGTAATTTCGGGTGATAGAATAATAACTTTGGGGAAAGAGATCAGATCATGTTCAATTTCTTTGGAATGGTTATGCACCTGTTAAGGGTCAATTCCGTCTACAGTCTTTAGCAATTTCAGGGCTTGAGCTTAACCACAATTCACTCATCTTTCACCATGATGGCATACTTGTGGTCAGAATCAGATGCTTTAAGGAAAGTATGCAACTCGAATCCGTCCTTCGCAACCTGATTAATTTCTGACTCTAGTTCTTCAACTTCCTCACTCGTTAATATCTTATACCTTTTCATTCTATTTCACTTGTCTTCGGATCCGAAGCAGGAAGGAAATAAAGCTTTTCGTACGCGCGAATCTGATTCTGCATTTGACGGAAAGCTGCCTTGGAGTCCTTACGCTTCACTAGGAATAGATCTACTTACAGGGGAGAAAAAGAAGAAGGCGCCCACTCCAAAGTATTAGAACTAATATCAATCCTTACCCATCTGTGTGCAAGCGCGCGCTTGGTATCATCTGAGCATGTTTGGGGTCCTTCAGCAAGAAAGAAATAGTCGCTAGAGCTGAATAGGAGGGGGAAAGACTAGATAATGAATCTATTCTGGACTGTTGCCATAATTCTCGCGGTTCTCTGGCTATTCGGATTCATCGGCGGGTTTGGCGGGCAGCTGATCCATGTATTATTGGTCATCGCTGTCATCGTAGTACTGTACAGACTTATCACAGGGAGAAATGTGGCTACAGGCAAATGAGCGCGTCCCTAAAACCGCCTTTTGTCGGATCATGGTAGGTTACCTGGGGCAAATTCTTCTGCGAGAAAAGGGCTTGCGCCCAACGAAATTCGGTCCAGAACAAGTCACCAGATATCTTCATGGAATACCTGGAGTAATTCCTAACCTAGCAATTCAAGCGTGGACTATTCTGGTTGCTTTGGGAGTCATGACAGTTCTGGTAGCTAAACTGGGTACTAGGTCAGGCGTCGTGTCAATGAGAGGAAAGGAGAAATTCTC
>CAZXXP010000202.1:0-2573 GCA_964644785.1 uncultured Nitrosopumilales archaeon
AAGAAGGCATAGAGCCCTCGAGGGAGGGCCCTCCGCGCGCGCGCTGGGTATTTGACGCTCCAACGATAATCAGGAATACAGACATAAACTATGGGGTCGACAAGAACAACAACCCCAAGAGCCCTGATGCCTGTTGCAGAATGACAAAGGATGATATGGGCAAGCCTTGGCCGAACTATCCCAGCAAGGCGCAGATGTTCACTATCTGCTACACTCATTGTATCGAGTCTGATATAGCAGCTGACGGAAAGTATGTGTACGTAGCGACGCATAGTGAGCCTAGGCTCCTTACTGTGACAAATGTGAGAGACTTTGGCAACCAAGGCACAGCCATAAGACTTTACGATACGACCCAGAAGAGGTGGGACCCCGTGGCCGGGAGATACACGGTAGAGGACATAAGGGGCCTGACATATACAGCCATCTACGCGTTTGACATAAGTACAGGAAAGGAAGCTTGGAGGTACAGGATCGACGGCTTCCCCTACAGAGGAGGCCTGACGATATCTGGCGGAGTTGTCATGGCATACGCTACTGATGGCAACTGGAAGTTTATCGATGCAGGAACAGGCAAATTGCTCTCCGAGAGATTCTTCGGGATACCAGTGAACGTTCAACCCTCGATAGGGGCCACAAAAGAGGGGAAGATGCGAATCTTCTTACACGTAGGAGGTGGTGGAGGACTCACCCTTGGTAACGGCTTACTTGTAGACGGCACCCTCGTAGCATTCGGCCTACCCGACAAAATCCCTGAGCCTCTAGTAGTGACGAAGGAGGTAATCAAGGAAGTTCCTAAGGAAGTGATCAAAGAGGTTCCTAAGGAAGTAATAAAGACAGTAACTGTAGAAACTGTAAGCCCAATATCCTATGCCGCTATAGGTATAGGACTCGTACTAGTAGTCATATCTGGAGTACTATTCAGTAGAAGAAAGAAGGCATAAACTGAAATGGCCTTGCATCGGCAAGGCACCATGTCCTTTTTGCAGCCCGCCTCCCTACACGATCTATAAGGATGCAAGGGGTAAGGGCTAGAAGTGGATACGAAAAACTTGCTTCAGCTAAAACTGCATCTACCATTTGCTCTGAGGTTTATCGAGTTCTACAATCGACGAAGTAACGATAACCTATCAGCTAATGTTATATGTAAAAAAGCTATGTTGAAGAGAGGAGGCTAGGGGCATGGTGAGTAGGGAGATCCTGCTATGTCACGATAATTATCTGGTCGAGTCATGAAACACTCTTAGCCTTCCTCCTCATTAGCTCAGTATTGGGCGTTAATGGCGGCAATCACGGTAGGATTGATGGATTTTCTCTACACTATAATTCTAAGACGATAACGGCGAATATCAGACTGGACGACGACCGCTTTTGTCCGTAATCCTTTGATAACGGACATGCAATAGAGGTATCCTGAAGAGGATTTTAAAGGTTCAAGTTCCAGATTTCTGACATAAAATGTGCATGAAAGTGTATTTTGACACTAACATAATTGATGCAATCTTCACGCTGCTGAAGTGGGACAAGGATGAACCAGATCCCGATTTCAGCGATAGTAAGAACCTCGACATGGAAAAAAATCTAATCTGCTTGCGTTACTTGCTTGAGGTTGGAGAGGAGCAATGGGAAATGGTTTTCGGCACCTCAACGCTAACGCAAGAAGAAATTAGCCACATCAAAATCGACAAGAACCCACTTTACTACTTAGAGAAGATACCCGACCTGCAGCTGGTTGTTAGAGAGCTGGCATCCGTCTCGTTCAACGACTTCGAGAAGGACAAACGAACGAATAGATTATCCCCTGCCGAAGAATCTGCTTTGAGCCAGAAAATTTCCAGCATAGTATCCGATACTGAAGACGTGAAACATCTAGTCGAATTTAGGAACGCAAGATGGGACGTTTTCTTAACACTCGACTGGAGGGATCTCTTGAGCACCAGAGCCCCCCTGAGTTTTTTGGGCCTTGATGTGTGTTCTCCTTTGGACCTTCTAGAAAGATTCCTACCCCTCGATATGGTGATAAGAGCCCTGCATGGCTCATGGGAGACCAAACCCATCACCTCCCGACCATTTCCGAGACAGACTAAAGAGTATCAACTTCGGTAACTCCCTTATCAGACATAGGCTTCTTGGAGCACTTGCAAACAACGGTTCAAGGTAGAAGGTGATTCCAGCGACACAAGTTAAGGAGTTCATAGGCCAAGGCTGGAAGTATGTTGCTCAGCTCCCCCATGGTGAGGCCGTAGTAAAGTTGCCCTTATGAATTAGGGAAGGTGCGGTCGACGGTTCTTAAACTCAATTAGGTTCAAATCCTAAATTTCTTGCCCTATCTTGTATCCGTAAGTTCGACAGTCGACGATTATCAGGCTTGTTATCATCAGGATATATATACACCTTTAATGGCTCAAGGTCGATGACTCGAAAATTAATGTTCTTGAGTCTGATTGTGGCAACAGTGCTATTGGCCTCATCGCTGGTAGCAGCAATACCTCGTGTAAGTGCTTTTGACCCTGGTGGCCCCCCAGTAGGGGGAGCAGCTCCATCAGTTGCAACAGGAAACTGGGAGATGATCAACT
>CAZXXP010000203.1:0-2381 GCA_964644785.1 uncultured Nitrosopumilales archaeon
AAGAGTCATCCAACACAGCAGTGGAAAAAGATGTTCAATTTTGATATCAAAATGATCCATCAAAATGTTCATCGTTATTTGTTCAAAATAGGCACGATCTACGCTAGAATTGTGGTGAAGGTGTAAGCACCTGGTGTATGCACGTGTCTGCAATAAATGGCAGCATCCAATTGTTCAGTCAGCACATAGCATGCAAGTGTCCTGCTCCAGGCATAGCTCCTTGGAGTCGTGCAGGGTTTTTGCCTCTATTGCGGTCAGTAATCTTTTCCGCAAACTTGGGATACAGATTCATGCACCGCCATGCCTATCCCAAAGGCATTTGGCTGATGCTTTCTGTCAACCTAGAGAAGGTTGGTGAAGAGGACGTAGTCAACATCCTCTTCAGCCGTGAAGATTCAAGGAGAGCTGCCAGGCTCTTCCTTGGGTGGCTGAGGGATAGGCAAGGTAGATGCTCCAAACCGGAAATGAATCAGTTCAACCACACTTTGGCATCTGATAGAGTGCTCAGCAGGACCAACAGAGAGCTAAGACTTTGTTAGTACAAAGATAGCGCTTTCCTTCTTACCCATCCCGCCTAATTTATTGGATGTCTTAGCCGTTCATCAGGACTGCCGGGTACTGGCGAAGGAGAGCTGCGTTTACCTTTAACCTTGCATCGATTTCTCCCCAGATGTCTTCCAAGATTCTTGATGACCTTGCCGCAGTTAGGACAGACAGGCATTCGCTTTCTGAAGCCATACATGACTAATAAGCAAATAATCCAACATACTGTGGTATCCTGCTACACGAATCATCGCACTACATATCAACTCCGCTCCAGAATACTCTATCCACATGTCAGTGAGTTGTCATCAAGTCTGCCCACCTAAATTGATATTTCCAGGTGAAAACGAGAGCAAAAACATCACGCATTATCTCAACAATTTTAAGCAGCTAGAGGAGTGAGCTCAAACCGAAACTTACATATTCATAAAGGCCTGCCGTGTGATAAAGCAAGGCTTTGTCAAGCTTGGAGATAATCCTTCTGCTATCTAGGAACTCTCATAACTTCACGCTGACCTCGACTCCATCTTTGATATCGTCATTGAACTCCAAGGTGGACTCATAGTACTTGCTCCTGTACCCGCCAGATGTTCTAACGTAGGAGAGGTAATCTGCCATCTCCTTTGCGAAGACTCCTGCATTGTCAGCAACAATAACACTCCCCTTACGAAGCTTACCTTCAACTAATTTCAGATAAGTAAGATATTCACTCTTCTCAGCATCAAGAAATAAGCGGTCAAAGACGCCATCCAATTTAGGAATTATTTTCCTTGCATCTCCAACGACGATTTGAATCTTGTCAGAAAAACCGGCCCTTTCAATATTCTTCTTGGCTTTTTCGGCAGAGCCCTTGTTAATTTCAAGAGTAATTATCCTGCCTTTCTCTGGCATGACCCTCGCCATACGTATTGCTGAATATCCGATGAGGGTGCCAACTTCAAGAATTAGTTTCGGCTTGACATTCTTTACAGCATCATCTAGGATCTTGCCCTTCTTTGGGCCAATTACGGGTATGAAGCTCCTTTCACCCATCTCCTCAATTTCTCTCAAGACAAGTTCGGCTGTAGTCAAGACAAATGTCGGAAGCATACAGGCAGAGATCCTTATAATAAGTGCGTAGGAAGCAGAATCAGAACTTCGATTCCATAAAGGCAACAGGTCCATACGTGTTACTAATGGAAGATATCCAGACGGCATCTCCACTATTGTCTATTAGCCCGAAGATTGCATGTGGTGATGCAGTTGCTCGATTGTATCGGTTCTAATTGCGTCCAGTACGGACCTATATCCCGTCGACCGCATAGACGGTTTGACTAGATCCCGACCTGTTTTCGTCCAAATCGCATCTCGAGATCGATAGAAATTGTTCCGTAGGAAGCGATTACTGAGGAATACACTATGAATTACTTATTTGGCTTGAGGCATCAGCTCTCTGGCGTATCTCTGCTACATACCTTTCACCTATGAAAGGCGGCAACTGCCCGCTCAGAAGATCTTCGTAGATGCGGCTTGAATCCAGCCGAATGAAGCGTATGAAAGCAGGCCAAGTTATTACGGATACCGCTTCAAACCCGGAACCTTCCTTCATGGCAACCAGAACCCTCCCCTTGCTCCAATATTTGGCAGCTGCCTCCACCACTCTGATCTGTCCTACGTGTGTGGCTCTCGCCAGAAAGCCCCGTTTTAGTGCGATCTCAGCTCTTGTCAGGGCTACTACATACATGGAACCTTTCAACCCAGAATGAATATTCCAATACTTGTTCCTACGAATAGCCGCAACCAGATCCTCGATATCCCTTATGCGACAACTTGGGTACACCTTTGCAAATTGCCGAACG
>CAZXXP010000204.1:0-2365 GCA_964644785.1 uncultured Nitrosopumilales archaeon
CCCGTCATCCAGATGGGTAAGAGCATCTCTTCTGGCCGAATATGCTGGCAGCATCCTCCTCCGAAATTGGTATAGCAGCAGATACGGAGAAGTCTGTACCGAGCTGCTTTGGTTCTGAAACTTGTATTTCTTTTTCGAGAAACTTGACCTTGCCGGGGTAACCAAATGCTCCTACATAGAATACAAGGAGATCAAGTTGTTAATCTACGGAATCAGTTCCGTCGATGGCTATGTATTCAACCTCATTCTTTCCAAAGAACTTTCTCGCTGTAGAACCTGCCGCTAAATAATCCACTCCAAAGCGTAGGAATTGCTTTATGTTAGTATCTGATTCCTTTAATTGGGCTAACTTTCCTTTGAATGATTCCAATAGAAATCTAGTAGAGCTCTGAACCTCTTCTATGGTACGGGACTTTGGACTGGTCGACGGAGAAGTCATTAAGAATTCGCTGCCGTCAGGCCTTCAGAGGCCTGTGTTTAAATTTCCCTCCTAAAGGGCTCCGAGGTCTGTCAACAACCCAAAGTAATACCTCTTCACCTTGCGTTTCTGGGTTCTGTTAAGTTGACTGGACTTGCACGCTCAAGAATCCCTTGTCAAGTCCAAATAAGTTAACAGGGCCCGAATTTCTAGTTGGAAGTTCCAGTCAATCTGATGGTTCTTCGGAGGATTAGTGTGAAAAAGTCTCCTATCACATTTACACGAAATCAACTTCATACCCCCGATAGGTTATCAGCACCATCCAGACAAACGCTAATCTTCTTCTTCGTAAGTTTCCCAAGCTTTTTAGTTAATTCATCAGTAGATTCTTTTTCACGAACCACTTGATTCATTTTGAATACTATCTGAGCCAGAATCTTGTCTAGATCATATTCTATTTCCCCCATCACTCTGCATCCAATATCACTTCGAAACTTCCCCACTCGCCTCTCCGTCTTCTTTAGAGCAGATTTTATGGCCTCCCCATACTTTTGAACCGGCCCGTATTCCAACGAATATTTCACACCAGTTTCAAAACTTGTTTGATATCATATCAAATCTTCAAATGCCAAGAATTATTTTTCGATCATGGACCGCAAAAAGCGCTGACCGCTTTGCACCAGCGCACCAGCAGAAATCAAGAGCGGATTGAGCATCAGGTGCATTGCAGCACGCTCTGCAAAGCGCAAGCACTTTGGTGTCGTTTGAAACATTTGAAGGATTTGAAGGTCTGCTGTGAAACACTTGAAGCCTGTGAAGGTTTCTGTGAACCTTATGAAACTATAATAGACTAAAAGCTCTCCTTCCATCTGAGAACTTGACCAAGGCCACACCTCAGTCAGTCAAGCGGGAAGTTGTCCAGCTCTACCTGGAGGGGCACACAGGGGAATGGATTGCGAAAAAGCGTGTGGTCAAAAGCCCTGGCAATGTTTCAAAAATATTGAGAGATTTTAGGAGTGAATGTAAAGTGGATATTGTTGCGGCGGCCAAAAAATACGGGGTGGAAGACACTATCGAGAGAACGCACGACCTCAATGTGGATATGCTGGAAAACAAACTCAGCTTGGAGGAAGCAATAGATGGCATAGAATTTCGTGCAGAGTTGAACTCACGAATGTCATAGACTCTGCAAAGAACGTGCAGTATGTAGAAGCAAGGTTTCACAAGAGAACATCCAGCGAGATCAGGATAGCTGGAGGGGAGCTCGAAGAGGCCAGAACCTCCAAAATTGCTGGAGTTGGAGTCAGAGTCCTCATAGATGGTGCATGGGGTTTCAGCAGCACGAGTGATATTTCTCTCAAGTCAATAGACATCTTGCGTGATAGCAATCTTGGCGAAGGAGCCTGTCTTCTGGCTTGCCTGTCTTACTCCCCAATCGCTAGAGGAGTAGCCCTCTGCTTCCCATTATCCTGAAGTTGATCAGTCCGGAGACTATGTCTGTCATCAAATCGTAGTGCCTCAGCCTGTTTCTGAACTCCTGGCCGAAGATATTGAACTTCTTCACCCTCGATATCGTGTGCTCCACGACCACCCTCGCCTTCGATAAGGCGCTGTTGAATAGCTTCTGTTCAGGGGTGAGCTGATTCCCCTTCTTGTTTCTTCCTCCCCTCCTCTTGAACGGAATCATGGCGTCGAGCTCAGGAAAGTCCTTCTGTATCCCGTCGTAGCCGAGGTCAACGCCCGGCCTTACTCCTTCGGGTAACTTCGGACGACTCTGCTTGAAGATGTCGTAATCGTGCCTCCTCCCCCTCGCATGATTGGTCTTGTGAACGATCAGACCTTTGGAGTTGACTGTCAGCTGCGTCTTGACAGTGTGCCTCTTCTTTTTGCCGGAGTAGTGAGTCTTCATCTTCTTCGCGTTCTTTGGTCTTGGAATCTCCTGCTCGG
>CAZXXP010000205.1:0-1116 GCA_964644785.1 uncultured Nitrosopumilales archaeon
TCTCTCCTCTCCTCACGAGCGATTCGTTGTACTGCCTCCAATCCCTCTTGTCGACGTATTTCTTGCCCCATCTGCGAATCTCAGGCATGCAGACGACATCGATGCGCAACTCGATAGATGCGCATGCCAAATCTCTTTGACATTATGGTAAGTTATCCAACACAGCACTAAGAGCATATCCGAAAAAAGGTGTCACCTGTGGGCCCGATATGAGAGAATTCCCTTCGCAATTGCTCGGTAGTGGAACTACCGAATTTCACTTCTATAGACTCCGAAGCAAGCTACAACATTACTCGCGCGAAGAAAGCTCGTTAACGCATAACTTATCTCCTGCTTGTACGTTCGGGATTCCCACGACATCTCTTAGAGTAGTTTCAGCGAGATTGTTCAAGGCGCTCTGGTGAAATTCTCGATATCCAACAGACCTTCCTCTGGATTCACTACTTTCAAAAAAAAATACCGGCCTTGCATCGACTAACACGTTAACTTTGGTCAATGTTTCGCTGAGGTCAAGCATGTCGTTCCTGACTCGCAAGTCGACTCTTGTGATGGTTTCAAAAATCGGCATCATGAACAACGATCGGAGACGTTACCGATTTGGGAGCACAAAATAAAATTTCATACTAAGGCAAATTGGCATTATGGTTGCTGAAGTCAGCCCGTAGGAAAGCTGTAACAAATACACAGAAAAAACGGCTACGTTTACCGTAACGCTGCCAGACTATGGTCAATCGAAATCTGTCACGTTAAAAGCCAATGGAACTGCTATGGCAGACTTCCAAATCAACTTCACCTGAGACCCTCAGACAAGTAATCTGACTCAGTTGGAGAAAAGAACTGAACCTTAGGGCATGTTAATACAATTATCTTCCAACGGTACAGTCAAGGACAAACACAAAATGTGAATAAAGTTCTAATTTGCTGAATGATTCTCCCTTTAATATGTACCATTGGTAAACTACGCTTATAGATACGTTGCCTTGATTCTTTACAATGAACAAAATACTTCTGGCCGGCCTTGTAACCTTTGTCTTGGTTTCAACGGTATGGGCATATAAAATACCTTACGCCTACGGTGTTGCGACATGCGGTGGAAAGGAGGCTACTATTGTAGGA
>CAZXXP010000205.1:1126-2315 GCA_964644785.1 uncultured Nitrosopumilales archaeon
GCATGGTTACATCCATGCCGATTTGCTCGATGTCCGCGTCCGAGACCATCCCGGGGACGCCTGGGGATGATGTAATTGTAGGATTAGGTGGGAATGACATCATTGACGGTGGAGAAGGTAATGACATAATTTGTGGTAACGGCGGTGATGATACACTCAATGGGGGCTTTGGGAACGACGTCTTGATTGGCGGTGGAGGAAAGGACCTGCTTCAGGGCGGCTGGGGCCTTGACACTCTTAGAGGAGGAGCTGGCAATGACGTACTTAAGGGTGGTCAAGACAATGACATATTGAACGGCGGTACTGGTGCAGACACACTTGAAGGCGGCCAGGGAGATGACACACTGAACGGCAACGCAGGCGTTGACTCGCTAGATGGCGGCGCGGAAGTTTCAGGCGACACCTGTAAGAATGCTGATGGACTAGACACGCTCATTAGCTGCGAGCTCTAGAAAGGTAGAGGTACAACCGTAGGACCCGGGGAAAGGCCCTGGGTCTATCTGTTCTTTTTTTCTCAGCCATTGAGAGAATCGTAGGTACCCCTTAGCCGACGCTCAGAAAGCACCAAGAGCTGGGACCATAAAGAAAGTACTAATACCTAAATCAAAGCAGTGTTGAGGTTAATTGGACACTGCGCACGTCTGATATATATCCTGTAGCAATGTGTTGATTCTCAAAGATCTGACTAAGAGTCTATTCCAAAATCATGAATTTGGTCCGATCCAGTCTGATAGCATTGCGCCGGTAGCCTGGACGAGGGTTTGTATAGAACTTTGGGTCTGCCGACGCTTCTTGCAGTATCTCTTCCTTGACCAGAAGGGTTGGCCTTCAAGGTGCCTTGGATGCATCATAACGGTTGACCTGGCCAATCTTGTCTTCTTGATAAGTTTGGAAGTCCACGCGGGTAGGATTGACCTCCCTGACAGAGTAAGCCGGCCTATTCTTTCGCAACATGCATCCATGCCCATATAGACTAAATCGGACTAAGAGCTTATGCGAAAAGTCCGGATTGCTGGTAGGTTATCCACGCGCAGGCGAAGTGTAGGATCGCAAGATAGTTCTCTTCTTTCTTCTCCCACCTGATCAGGAGACGCCTGAATCGGTTCATCTACAAGTGGGTTCTCTCGACGACCCATCTCCTCGCTCGATACCCTGGGATCTTCTGCCGCTTCGACTGGTCCTCTCCCCT
>CAZXXP010000206.1:0-2292 GCA_964644785.1 uncultured Nitrosopumilales archaeon
CCAAAAGACTACGAATCAATGTCAAGTGTCTTGCAGATTGCTCACAACAACAAGACTGCAGTCTGCTTTCAGGGTTCAGGAACAAAAATTTCCATGGGAAACATTCCAGCAAGATTGGATGCTCTAATACTGACAAAATATTTTTCCAAAAGCCTTGAGTACGTTCCAGAAGACCTTACAGTCTCTGTACAGGCAGGAATAAAACTCAAGGAGCTCATGATAATGCTTGCAAAGAAAGGTCAGTTCATACCGCTGGACCCGCTCTTTCCCGAAGCCACAGTCGGAGGCATCATTTCAACTAATTCATCAGGCCCCTTGAGGGCTGGCTATGGATCGGTGAAAAACTTCCTTCTCGGGGTAAGGGTTGCGCATGCAGACGGTAGGGTTTCTAAAGCTGGTGGCAAAGCAGTAAAGAATGTTGCTGGTTATGATTTGGCTAAACTGTACATAGGCGCAATGGGAACGCTTGGATGCATACTCGAAGCGAATCTCAAAGTCCTTCCTCTGCCAGAAAGCGCAAGTACGCTTCTGATCTTTGCCAATGAGATTAATGACGTACAGCAGTACACGAAAAAATTGCTTTCTATCGGAACTTCCCCAGTAGCGTTTGAGTTCCTCAACGGGGAGGTTTTCACTGCTTTGTTGAGATACGTCCCTAGAGAAGTCGCAGGCTATTCTTATTGCATAGCGCTAAGGTTCTTCGGTTCGCACCCTTCAGTTACAAACCAGGCTAGAGAGGCAGAGAAACTGGCTTTCGGGCAGAAGACAGAAGTCCTTCTGCGGGATGAGAGTTCTGGGTTCTGGGACAGTTTCGTTGAAAGGGTTTCAGAGAAGAGGACAGTTTCGTTCAAAATAAGCGTGCCAAGGAAGATGATCTTTGAGGCTATAGGAAAAGTTGAAGAGACTATGCCGTTTTACGTGCCAAGAATACACGCAGAATTGTCTGTCGGGCTTTTGCACTTTTCACTTCAGAGAGAGCCGCAGCCTTCGGAATACAGCATCCTTGCCAACAAACTTCTTGAACTGAGGAAGCATTTTGAGGAGATTGAAGGAAACCTGATCATTGAAACTGCGCCAAAAGCGCTCAAGGAGCATCTCGAAGCATGGGGAACCACTCCTTCTGCTTTTTTCTTGATGAAGACCATTAAGCAAAAGTTTGACCCTGACTCGATTCTTTCGCCTGGCAGGTTTGTAGGCGGGCTTTAGTTTATAGGGTCAATTCTTGCTGGAGCGCTAAGTTGGACAAGAAGCTTAGCGCAGAGGCATACGCCGAACTGCAGGAGTGCGTCCACTGCGGTTTCTGCCTTCCAAATTGTCCGACCTACAGGCTGCTCGGAGTTGAAGCTGATTCTCCACGTGGGAGGATCAAATTGATGAAGGCGTATGCTGATGGCGAGATTGGAATTACGGAGGGTCTTGTAGAGCACCTTTCACTCTGTCTGGTATGCAGGAACTGCGAGACAGTTTGTCCTTCAGGCGTGGATTTCGGCCTGGCAATGGACGATGCAAGGCAGGAAATTAATAGGAATGCGAAGCGCGGCATGTCAGAAAGGTTAGCCAGATGGCTTCTGCTTTCTTTTACGTTTTCAAGTTTGGGTAACGTTAGATTGGCACTCAGGCTATCGAAACTCCCCGGTTCTGACTATGTAATGAAAAAGCTCGGGCTTGCGAGTTTCATCAAACCGATGCAGAGCCTTCCAAATCAGGGAGACTACATCAACCCGAGCAAGAAGAGTGTTTATCCCGCAGATGGAAAGGCAAGGTACAGGGTTGCCATGCTGGCTGGATGCATAATGAGCACCGTATTGTCAGAAATTGACAGGGCAACGATAAGAGTATTGAATAAGAATGGTTGCGATGTCATTCTTCCAGCACAACAGACATGCTGTGGAGCTTTGCACCAACACGAAGGAGCGCTCGACATGACACTTGAACTTGCTAAGAAGAACATCAGAGCGTTTTCAAAATATGACTTTGACGCTCTAGTCGTCAATTCTGCTGGTTGCGGGGCAACGATGAAAGAGTACGCAAGACTGCTTGCCAGCGATCCGAATTGGAGTGAAGACACCAGAAGATTTAGCAGCAAGGTGAAGGATCTTTCCGAGTTCTTGGCTGAAATCCCAATCAATGACAAATTTGGAGAAGTTAAAATGACGATAACGTATCAGGATCCTTGCCATCTGGCCCATGGGCAGAGGATCACGAAAGAACCGAGAAAGATTCTCCAGATGATACCGGGGCTGAAACTCGTAGAAATGAAGACCCCAGATCAGTGCTGTGGGGCTGCGGGGG
>CAZXXP010000207.1:0-2269 GCA_964644785.1 uncultured Nitrosopumilales archaeon
ACTTCACCTCTATTCGGGACGGCAGACAAGGTTCTTATGATGTCTGCTACGATCTCTTCTAATGAAAGACTGTATGGAACTCTTGGGATACCAGCTTCAGAGGCTGTCATCATCAGGGTTCAGGACTCTGCATTTCCCGTTGAAAGCAGGCTCATATACGCCCTAAATACTGCATACCTTAACAAAGCAAGCATGGATTCATCTCTTGCAAGGGTCGCACAGGTCGTGGACCAAATACTTGATCGCCATATTGGGGTAAGAGGCATCATTCATACGACTTCTTATGCGCAAGCCAGATACATCGTCCAGAACGTTTCTGAGAGGAATGGGAAGAGGTTAATTACCACGGAAGGAAGCTTCAACAAATCTACCCTTATAAGGATACATGGCGCAAGTAATGCTTCAGTGCTTATTTCTCCAAGCCTCCATGAAGGTGTAGACCTGAAGGACGATCTATCAAGGTTCCAGGTCATTGTTAAGGTACCTTATCCGGATCTCTCGGAGAGAAGAACGCAGATAATGCTCCAGAAGGACAGAGCTTGGTATGATTGGCACACTGCGCAGAGGCTTGTGCAAACGTATGGACGGAGTATTAGGAGCGAAACAGATTACGCAGTTACTTATATCATTGATTCGAACTTCACAAGATTCGTCAGCTCAAATAGGAACCTATTTCCCAAATACTTTCTTGATGCTATAAAGGTGGGGGAGCCGCTCCGATGAGCTATGTGGCCGACGGGATTAGTCTCATGCGGGTCTGCGGTTTCTGATGAAGGTATGTTATGTCGGTTTGGGTGGGAAGATTCAATCTGATATCGACCGCAAACCTCATCTTTTTTATTGGTCTTGAACTAGTTTAGGCTTTTCCCAAAGTGGTGATCAAGTGAATAACACACTTGGTGTCATTATTGTATATGTAGACTACAGAATTCCTGCCAATAAACCCCTGACTTGACCAAACCCATACACATCTGGATAGCTACTGTTCCTGTCTTACAGGTAAACTCTGTATCCGCTGATGCCAGGTCGTACCCGTTCCTAGTGCCTCAGCGACAACTACTGCCGTCGGCTTAGCAGCGTATGGATGAGATTCGGAACCTACAAAGACACCCCCAATGGCTCCTGATAAATACCACGGTACCTGATGGCTTTTCTGGCAGCCTCAGCAGAGATCTACACGGTATCCTCATCCATCCCAGGAACAGACTTCTCCGCCACAGCAATGCCCTTGCTCACCGCCTCACCATCCCCTGTTACAGACATTAGCTATCTCCCCCCGACCCTAATCCTGTAAGGAGGAATGCAGACGCCATAACTAGCAATGCTAACTTCTCCTTTATCCACAGCGAATCACCTCTTACATCGCCTCTTGGGTTTTCCTTTTAACTTCGTACTTATGGTTATACCAGTTCGTTAATTGACGAAAAGAGAGGCTACAGGGCAACGGATTCTGATACGCCCAATGTGTTCTGCTTTAGCGCGTTAGAGATGATTACTTAACTGGTCCAACACTTGCGACAACTGATCAAGTGAATTCTTCTCCTGGGACCTAACGATGGTTTATTAACCATAGTCTCCAAATATACTTAAAGGGTAAGGTGGGTCTTTCTCACGCATGACCAAAAGTTATTGTCGTGTTTGCGAGGTGGAGAGAGAATTCGAGGAGATAGGAGTTCCATCGTGGGGTCAGTCATTTGAGCGTCGGATTGCTTTGACCAGTGGGGGAAGATTTGGTCATTTGTATGCGTGCGCAGAATGTGGAGTGATTGTGTTTATTGAAGGAAAAACTGGATACAAGCCTGACAGGTCTTAAGGAAGGGATCCAAACATACGGGGTCCTGAAGGAACAAACATGATTATCGTTAATCAGTGCGTGAGGCAGGTGCAATATTACATGAGCAGCGCGCGCCATTGGTACGACTATTTTTTACAACTGCTATACTACCAATTCGCAATGGTACCCTTCATGAGATTCTACATTCTCTGCTCTTGTCCTCCATGTTTCCCAAACTTCCACATAATCGCCTCCCCACAAATACTGCAAGGATAGCTTAATGCAGATTCGCTAAATCCTTGTTCATAGCCCCTACCGAAGTAATCCTCCTATGAGTCCGTTGGAAGATAGCTCACCATG
Organism: uncultured Nitrosopumilales archaeon; assembly: GCA_964644785.1. Classification (GTDB taxonomy): domain Archaea; phylum Thermoproteota; class Nitrososphaeria; order Nitrososphaerales; family UBA57; genus VHBL01. The sequence continues at coordinate 2,135 of CAZXXP010000207.1, forward strand.
TTAATCCCAGTGGACCCTTTGTTGCAGTGGACGGCGAAATGGTGCTATCACCCTTCAACATTTCGAACACAAGACTCCTTACTTATGCAAGGGTTTTCCGTCCCATGCCTATATTCGTACACATGCATGACTAAA
>CAZXXP010000208.1:0-2192 GCA_964644785.1 uncultured Nitrosopumilales archaeon
TCATGACTGGAAAAATCACCGTAGTTGAAGGCTAGAGGCTCAAGCCTCCCCTTCACATCTTGTCAAGAGCTTGGATTAAATTCCGGGAGCAATTATTCTTGGATTTGCACCAGTGGCCCTCAGGTCACGCAAACACGCCGGGTCAGCTAAAATTGCCGCAAAGGCTGCAGGGGTTCGTAAAATACCGCATTAATGTCTATCGCGACTTGGACGAATTCGTAGAGAGTGAAGATCAGCCTGGTGCAATTATGATGAACATTACAAGATCAGAAATGCTAATCTCAAGGCTCTTTTACATCTAGGTCCAGCCCAAGATCAGCAGCCTTTCCGACTCTGGCCGATAGGCAAAATGAGAGTGACTTGTGTCATACCATGGCACAGATTATTGGGTGAAGGCATATTCTGAATGGGACAAATCTTCTCCATAAGCTTCACATTGTACAATAGGTCGAATAAAACCGAAAATAGATTGGCAATTCGGCAACCAACCCAAATCTAGAGATAATTGAAAATAAAACCAAGAATCCTATAGGGCATAGGGCTAAGGATAAATATGTAGATTATCTACATGACGTTTAGGCATATACGACATGCGCTCGTCGTACGTTTTGATAATGGTGGCTGCAATAGTTTTTGCTCTGTTAGGATTTCTTCTGCTAACATCCAATGCGCCCCAAACCCAGCAGCAAAAGTCGCCCAATGCAGATGCAAACCTGCAAAAGTCTGTTAAATCGAATTATCCTTCTTCGGTTCAAGATGCCTTAAGACAAAATATGAATGCCCCAAAAGAATACGTTCTGAAATCAATTCACTTAGGTGTGAGAGGTGCCTCCTTCGGTGAGCAGCGCGAACAGCCTCAAATGGTGGTAACTGATGCGATGTTCCCATCCAACCCAAAACTCAATAACCTTATGCAAAAATATCTCCCCGGATACAACCAATGGAAACTAGACTGCGAACGGATCGGTGTCGCTGAATGCGAAGAAAACAACCAAGACCCTCCCGCTTCACTGTATGAGATAGTATCTCCCGATGAATACAACACGCTCAAGGCTTTTCTGAAACCTATTCAGTTGAAACCACTTGATCTAGACGAGCTCAAGGGCGGGCCAGTAGGTAGGTTTCTGGGCACATTTGTTACATATAACAAAGACAAGTTCTTGTTCGGACTATACACCACATGGGATTTTCCCAATGTAAAGGAATTCAACTTCGATAAAGATCAATCAGACTCAACGCCGTCCTACCTGAAAATAGGCATGACGGGGAGCGGAACAAAGAGTACTTGGGCGGTAAAGCGGGATCCCTCGGCTCCAAGTGCACCTAATGTGCTGGCTCAGACTGCTGACGAGGCAGTTGATTTTCACTTCCCGTACGCCCTAACAAGCGACGAACGCTTTGGTGACTTTGCTGTTAGTGTAAAGCTCAGGACCATATCGGGCAGAATCGCTCAGTCAGCAGGCATAATTTTCAGGTTTGTTGATTCCGATAACTACTACGTGCTAACGGCTGACCCGAAAAAGAACGCTGTTATTCTCTACAAGTATGTGGAGGGAAAGAGGCTCATACTGGGGGAAGGAGCTGCCACAGTTTCTGCGAATGAATGGCACACAATGAAGATAGTTGCCGTAGGAAATCAAATGAAACTGTACTTTGATGGTAGGTTACTCAGTGCAGCTATGATGGATACCACGTTCAAAGAAGGCATGATAGGCGTCTGGACCCAAGCAGATTCGGTAAGTTACTTTGACGATTTAATCATAAACAACTAAAACAGTCGCAATCATAGAGACAAACTATATTCTGCTGGCAGTGGCGATAACAATTGTTGCTTTACTAGGATTTGTAATCTTAACCGCTAGGAATACTTGTTCTCCATGATCTCTTGATCATGGAGAATCAACTTTCAGGATGTTGTTAAATGCGGCCTCTAACTTCTGGATTTTCTCAGGAATAGGCGATGGTTCTTCCCACTTTAGCTGCTTCTCTTTCAGCTCATTTCCCATCTTCATTATCACCTTTATTCTATATGTGAAAGTCTCGCCTTGTTCAACGTTCGACATATTATAGTTATGCTGCTGAATGGAGAAGAAGTCAGCAGCTAGAAGAGATTGCCTAATCTCTTCGACTCTCTCTTTCGTTAACGTCGTACGTTGGAGAAATACAGATTTTGCTGAATGGACGGTAAGTGT
>CAZXXP010000209.1:0-2103 GCA_964644785.1 uncultured Nitrosopumilales archaeon
TCGTCCAGCTCTACCTGGAGGGGTACACCCAGGAAGGGATCGTAAATAGGCGTGTGGTCAAAAACCTTGGCAGTGTCTCGAACATAGTGAGAGAGTTTAGGAGTGAATATGAAGTGGATATTGCTGCGGCGGCCGAAAAATACGGCGTAAGAGACACAATCGAGATAGTACATGACCTGAATATTTGACAGTTCAGGTTCTACCTCTACAATTAAGGTGTACATGGTGATTGATCTGCAATTGTCGAACGCCGCGACGGTTTTCTTGGATGCGGGGGGTGGGATTTGAACCCACGAACCGCTAACGGACGGGGTTTCTTACAAGGAGACCTAAGCCCCGCGCCTTTGACCATGCTTGGCGACCCCCGCAGAACTTTATTTGTGCAATCTTGAAGAGATTTAAGTCTAATTGGAGCCTAAAACCTATAGTCTTAGCAAGTATTCTGACGTATGTTTCCTGCCAATAACTCTAATTTTTTCTGGCAGAGAAAAGTAATCGCTGATTATGTTTCTGCAGTTAGATGAATGACATTTACATTGCATCCTGAAGCCTCCCCAAGCTACATTAAGTGAATAATCCATTGTAATCTCCTCCCTAGGTTCAATGTCCCGAATAGCAACAATCTGGTTCTTTCCGCTTACGTAGCTATTGGAGCTGCAGGAATGGTTGATGTACCAGCCTGACGAGTGAGGGTTGGGAACGATGTACCGATCAATGCCCACCTGCAAGCATCTATCCAGTTTCTCCTCTGCGATCTCCCATACCCATCTTTCGTCGCCCTCGAAGGCAAGAATATTCTCCCCTTCTACAATGCGGGAGAGGGTAAAAACACCAAAGCCCGTACCATTTGTTTGTAGTATCGCTAGTCTCGCTCCACTTTGCATAAGCATATACCGATAGTCTTTGATTCATATTTGAGTACAAAAGCGCTATGCCCGCTCTGAAGATGGTCGCCCTATTGAGTTTAGGTCTCATAATAGGTCTTGGCGCAGGTCTTGGCACAGGCTACACCCTTTTCAACCCCCAAGTTGGAGCTTTGCAGGGAAAGCTTACCGCCGCTGAAGGAAGGACGGTTTCTATCGAAGCCAAGTATTATGATGCAATCGGCAGCAAGGAGAAGACAGAAGCCACGCTCCAGCAAGCTTTGCAGGAGAACGATGCCAAGGTAAAGTCTCTTCAGACTGACATAGCAGCAAGAAATTCCCAATTACTGAACCTGCAGGATATCCAGATTCAAGGTGACAAGATTCTTGCCGAGAGGGCGGCTTTGGAAAAGGAGCTCGAAGCATCCAAAAAACAACTGCAAGAGTTAATGGGTCCCGACATTAAGCTGTTGGGATTTGCAGAGTCATCGCGGTTAAATGAAAAAGGGCAGCTGGAACACACGGTAAAGGGGTATGTTATTAACTTCGGGAATCGCGATTCGCCATCAGCGAAGCTCGTTGTGACATGGTCGGAAATGATCTGCGGTTGCCAATCTAATCAGATAGCAAGAGAGACGATCGAATTTACGAACATAAGGGCTCACGACATCGTAGAATTTACGAAGACCTACTCTTTCAAAATAGACCTTGACTTGAAGAGGGTAGATCCAGAGTTTACCTGGCAAAAATAAGATTCACTATAGATCAGATTTGAGTTCCCTGGCTGGCCAATTACGTCAAATGTCGAAATCAATCCGAAAAAATAACTGCATATAAATGATATTTTATACGTTTCGGGTATATGATAAAGTGCTGTTACTACGAGAAGGACACCAAGGAGAAGTCCATAGTCCTGTGCATTACTGGAGGGTGCCCAGATCTGCAGGGCTGGAAACAAATTGGTGAAGTTAACGGTAACAACATCGCATTTCAGGGTCCACATGGTATCGATGTGGAATATTTCAAGGGACAAAGTGTTGACGGAGAATTCTGCCCCATCTGACTAACTAATCATCTTCAGCCATAGTAACATCATTAAATAATGGTGCGGTCGACGGGATTTGAACCCGTGTCATCAGCTTGGAGGGCTGATGTCCTAGACCAGACTGGACGACGACCGCAGTGTCATTCGTTACTTCACCAACGGAATTTAAGGGTTAGCAGACCAAACACCTCAATT
>CAZXXP010000210.1:0-2084 GCA_964644785.1 uncultured Nitrosopumilales archaeon
GAAAATGGCACAGTTTGCAAGGATAAAGCTGACAAGTCCAAACTTGGAGAACCTTGAGCAGGTTTGCAAGGAAATCAAGGGCATTACTGAGAAGACCGGAGTGAAGGTTAAAGGCCCTCAGCCACTGCCGACTAAAAAATTGAAGATCACTACAAGGAAGGGTCCGTCAGGTCAAGGCTCCCATACTTACGACCACTGGGAGATGCGCGTCCATAAGAGATTGATAGACATGGATGCAGATGATAGGACGATGCGACAGTTGATGAGGATTAGAGTTCCTGAAGACGTTTTTATTGAAGTTAATCTGCGGGCAAAGAAGTTCGGTTAGTTTTATATCTGGATTATAGCAAGAACTAACGCTTTTGGAAAAGTTCGTTCAGGACATCGCAGTAATTACGGAGAAACTATGTAGGGACGAGGGCGTCCATGTATCAGAGGAATTGAATAGCCTAAGGAAGAAGCTCGTAATTCTCTCCAGAAAAAGCATAGTCAAGATCAACCTTAGCGTAATGGAGCTGGTCTGTGCAAAGCATCTTATCAAGAAGGGCTATGATGTTGATATTGAGAAGCAGGTAAGCGACATTCTTGTCTGCGATTTATTTGTAAAAAAAGGTGAGTCTACTGAAGTTGTCGAGATAGAAACTGGCTTCGTTCCTCCTGATCATGCCCTCGATCCTGCGCAGTCGAGCACGGCAAGGATTGCAAGCAAGATTGCAAGGTATAGCCAGTTTGCAGAGAAGTTTTCTCTCGGGACCCCTCCCACAGCTTACTTCCTATTCCCGATTTATTTTCGGTCCTGCCACGCTTTAGGAACAAAAGTGATATTGGGAAACTCAAAAAACTGCTTGACAAGTATTATTTGTCGCCAGCAATTAGCCTGGAACAGATTGGCAATGCAAGGTTGCAGATGATCTATATTGTCAATGCGGACACTGGTCAGACTACTGAGGTAGATCCCGTACAGTATTATCGAGTTTGTAAGATGGCCGGTTTTAGGAGGTAAGAGTTATTTGCCAATTGTTATTTCAGCATGTGTACTATCTTTTCAGCTACCTTTTGCATCTCCTCTTGTGACATGTTAGGCCGCTTTGGCATTGTAGCATGAAGCGGCCCGCCTCCATCTCCTTTAGATCTAGGGATTATGTGAACGTGCACGTGTGGTACCTCCTGACCGCTCTCGGGCCCGTTGTTTATGCCGATCAAACTTGAAGTTGAACCAGTTGCTAGTTGCACTGATTTTGTCATTTTCCACACAGTCTTGAACAGTGTTTCAAAGTTTCTCTGACTTAGCTCTTCAATCTGCTTTACATGCACCTTCGGAATGACAAGAGTATGCCCCTTGGATAGTGGGTTGACGTCTAGGAAAGCTAGCGTATCTTCGTCTTCATACACTTTGAGAGCCGGAATTTTTCCAGATATTATTTTGCAGAAGATACAGGACTCTGACAATCATATCACCGGTTAGACAGCCTCTCACCGTTCTGACAGGCATGATTTTTGTCTTCCTCCTCCCGAGCTGGGTTCTGCAACCGACGGCCCAGGGGTCCTGCCAAATAGCGTAGTGCGAAGGGCAAAAGCTCCAAGAATCAACAAAATCACAAACAATACCATCCCAAATATGATGATAGGGTTTTGTGCTATTTCTTTGAAAGTAACAATGAGTAACTGCATCATTAGCAGAGTCAAGAAGACTAGAAAGAGGGCGACCAACAACACACCTCTTTCGATTGATTTTTTGCCTAATTTGCGAAAAGCAACACTTCCATACCTGAACAGTCTGTCTGCCACAGACACCAACTCCACGGAATTGCAAGCCGCACTTAAATGCACAGGAAATTGCGCAGTTTCTACAACGGTTTTCAATGGGATCGATTAAGAAAGCGAACAGTGTTCTCCGCAGCGACTGGGGGAATGTCTAGATGCAAAAAATGGACGCCGGGGGTCGGATTTCGACATCTAATTAGATGCTCGAATACTTGAGTGCTAGTTTAGGTTCATACGTTGACGTAGCCAAGCAAGGTTGGACGTACGAGGAGCCTTATGACTCAATCTTCCAGGGATGGACACCCGTTCTGAAATATGAC
>CAZXXP010000211.1:0-2080 GCA_964644785.1 uncultured Nitrosopumilales archaeon
TTATACAGTGACGTTGGAGGGAATGATGCCAGACGGGAAGGCCCTGCAAATGGGAACCTCGCACAATCTGGGACAGAATTTCTCTAAACCGTTTGAGATAAAGTTCCTCGGGAAAGACGGAGGGGAGCATTTTGCGTGGCAGGCCTCTTGGGGAATATCTTGGAGGCTCATCGGAGCTACAATAATGACTCACGGCGACGACAAGGGTCTGGTTCTGCCTCCGCGAATAGCACCCATACAATGCGTGATAGTAACAATATTCTACAAAGAGGCTGATCGGGAGCGAATTCTCTCCAAAGCTAAAGAGGTTTACGAAACTCTATCAGCAAAAAAGATCAGAACGTTCATTGATGATCGGGAGCGGTATACACCGGGCTGGAAGTTTAACGAATGGGAGATGAAGGGGGTGCCGGTAAGAATAGAAATCGGCCCCAGAGATGTCGAAAAAGGTCAGGTTACCGTGGTAAGAAGGGATACCACAGAAAAATTTCCTGTCAACATAGATTTCGTGGGGGCAGAAATTAAGAAGATCTTGGTTCAAATACAGAAGAGTCTGCACGAAAGGGCCCTGATACTTAGCGAATCGAAGACCAAGACTGCAAATTCCTATGGCGAACTCAAGAGTTATATCGAGATAGACGCTGGCTTCGTCAAGTCTCCGTGGTGCGGGAGGGGAGAATGCGAAGTGCAAGTCAAAGAAGAAACCGGGGCTGACGTACGCCTCATTCCTCTTGAAGATGAAAGACTGTCAACAAAATGCCTAGTATGCGGGCAGAACGCAAAACACACAGCATATTTTGCGAAGGCCTACTAGAAAAGGTCCGAGTCTTGGACTTAATTAATCTAGAGTTCCTACTACAACTGGCAAACAGCCTTATTGATCAATATGGATACCCCGGTATTTTCATTATCAGCCTGCTGGCCAGTCTGATAATATTCGTGCCAGTGCCGTATTTTATTCCTCTGATAGTAGCGGCGCTTAGGTTAGATCCAACGCTCGTTGCACTGTTTTCTGCAACTGGTGCAACGATAGGCAAAATAATCGTCTTCAAGCTGAGCTACTACGGAGGAAAATTAGTCAATGAGCAGACTAGGAAAAGGATGAAACCGTTTGAGACCTTGGTTTCAAGGTATGGATGGCAGGCATCATTTTTGGCTGCTGCTACGCCTTTGCCAGACGATTTGATCTACATTCCTCTGGGTTTTATCAGATACAATATCTACAAATTCGGGATATCTCTGTTTGCAGGCAAGTTGCTGCTTGCTCTAATTATGACATGGGGCTCTCGAGAGTCAGCTCCTTATGTAGAGCTTCTAATAGGCCAAGTAAGAGACCCGCTTTCTGCACTTTTGGTGACAGTAGGCTTGATAATATCATCAATCATCGTCATCTTAGCGATAATGAAACTTGACTGGGAGAAGGTCTTGGGAAGATGGATTTCATCAAATAGTGGACAGCATTGAATATCATAGGAGACTTTCACATACACTCACGGTTCAACAGAGCGACAAGCGCGGCTCTTAACATGCAGAATCTTGCAGAGAATGCGAGGATAAAGGGACTTGACCTCCTGGGCACTGGCGACATAACCCACCCAAGATGGTTTGCAGAAGTTTCTGAGCATCTGGAAGACGATCACGGATATTTCACCTTAAGGGCGACAAATAAAAATCACCGAAATTCGTCATTACATCGGAAGTAGCAACAGTATTTCAACACGAAGGCAAGTCAAGAAAAATCCACCACTGTTTGCTGCTTCCAGACCTAGAAACTGCAAGCCAATTGTCTGACAAGGTCAAGCAAAATGGGAATCTGCAAGAAGACGGAAACCGGAGTCTAAACATGACTGCCGCTGAACTTGTCGAGAAGGGAAGTTGGACAAACACGGCCAACTCAGGCCTATTACTCCCTTACAAAAAAGGGAACAAAGACAGCGAAAATGTTGTCGGCGGCCCGTGGTTCGCTGGAGAGTTAGCGATTGTCCGAAGTCCGACCCTGATCAAAGATTTTATTTGCTAATTCAATCATGGCTGTACGACTATTACTTCCCTTTGAGTTCTCGAATCCGCTTATTCACTT
>CAZXXP010000212.1:0-2018 GCA_964644785.1 uncultured Nitrosopumilales archaeon
TGCTGCCATAGGTATTGGAGTTGTGCTGGTAGTGATATCTGGAGTACTATTCAGCAGAAGAAAGAAAGCGTAAGCACATACTTGCCTTACCATACAGGTAAGGCACTCCACATTTTCTTTTCTTTATGAATTATCTATTGCTCAAAGGGACAGGACATAGACCTGCTATCATATCAGCATCTTCTACGGCAGGTGAGTAACACTTGCCAGTCTCGGGGTTGCAGGCCAACGCTCCCCCACACCCACAATCAACTACACACGTGTTGCATTGTTCATGGGGATCGCAGACACCATTCCCGCACGACGCCTTCATAACATTACAAGTCTTCTGATCCATCCACGGAGGACATTGGTAGACCTGTGCGTTAGGGAGTAGTGGAGCAATAGGAGTAGTTCCCTGCTGTGTTATGGTATTTGGTTTGATAGTTTGTCCAGAAAACACGATGATAACTCCAACCGCGACTGCCACAACTACCAGAAGAACCAATACTACATTCTTCTTTATTCTCGCTCACCTTTGTGCGTTGATACTATAACGGTTTAGACTGTGATAAAGGTTATCCTGCTCGCAAACTGTCGCATGGGAGTCTGCAAATCAATGCTTATCTACACCATCTCGTTGTTCAAGGCAGTTTGCCAATAGGCATCCATGTTTCGATTTCTGGCTCAATAGACAAAGCAGTTGACAGGGCGACTGAGCTCGGATGCGGGACATTCCAGATATTTACCAGAAACCCGCGCGGCTGGAAGTTTTCAGACTTGAAGGAGGAGGATGCGAAGAACTTCAGAGAAAAGCTTGCATCGTCAGACCTTGTCTCTCCTTTGGATCATATGCCCTATCTTCCTAACCTTGCATCACCAGGAGAGCAGATTTACAACCAGTCTGTCCATTTACTAACTGCTGAGCTAAAGCGATCCGCAGCTCTTGGTATACCTTACGTTGTAGCGCATGTTGGGAGCCATAAAGGAAAAGGAATAGCCTACGGGATAAAGAGAGTCACAGATGCCTGTAATAAAGCATTGAGGGAAGCAGACAACAATTCGATGATATTGTTGGAAATAACTGCAGGTACTAAGAACAGTGTCGGCTCAACTTTCGAGCATATTTTTCAGATCATTGATGGAATAAGGCCGAACAGCCGAGTCGGAGTATGTTTTGACACGTGTCACGCATTTGCAGCTGGCTACGATATCAGCAGGAAAGAAGGGGTAGAGAGGACGATAAAGCTGCTCGACGAGATTATCGGCCTTGAAAGGGTAAAGGCGGTGCATGTAAACGATTCCAAAGGCCCTCTTGCCTCTGGCCTTGACAGGCACGAGCACATCGGATTGGGCTACATCGGAGAGAAAGGCTTTAGAGAGCTGTTTGCTCACAAACATTTCAAAGAGCTGCCTAAGGTGCTGGAAACTCCTATAGACGGAAGAAGGGATGATGTTGGCAACATAAAGAAACTGAAGCAAATCTGCTCATAACAGGATGAAAATTTAAAAAGTTCCGGTCATCATAGAGGTTAAATACGTTCAGATGCCATTTTTTAACACAAGGGCCTGCCTTTGAGGACATCAAATTACAGGGTTGAGTGTATAATCTCGAACAAGGCATCCATTCGGGATCCAGAAGGTGAGACGATACTCCGGGACCTCGTCATCAGGAGAGGCTATGAAAACGTGAAAGGTATAAGGACCGCAAAGGTTTTGCAGATAGATGTTTCAGCTCCGAGCAAGGAAGTCGCTGAGAAGCTGGTCATGAAGATGTGCGATGATTTACGAATTTACAATCCCGTAGTGAGCGTTTGTCAGATAAGAGTGTCAGGTAATTAGTATGAAGGTCGCAATAATCAGGTTCCCGGGTACCAATTGCGACCTCGATGCTTACCATGTCTTGAAGAATGTTCTCCACCTTCCTTGTGACTTGATATGGCATGAAGAAGTAGATCTGCAAGGATATGAGGGGGTCATCCTTCCTGGCGGATTTTCATATGGGGATCATCTGCGTGGCGGCATCATAGCTGCACACA
>CAZXXP010000213.1:0-1947 GCA_964644785.1 uncultured Nitrosopumilales archaeon
TCCTGATCAGCTTGTTTATTCTCTTAAGGGGGTGTAATAATTCTCGGATAAGATACTGTTTATTTTGAACGAACAAATTTATCAGAGTAAAAGTACGGGAACCCCATGCCTACAGCTTGATAGAATTTACCTTTTTCAACAAGATTATCCCGCAAGTGTTTTTTAAGTCAAATCTGCAATTGACGAGGCGAGGCATTTGGTAGAGTCTGCAGTAGTTTATGGTTTGAGTACTGAAGGCTATCAAATCGCTTGTTCTCTCGTCGTAAGCAAGGTCAAAACAATAATAATCGATGAAAAGCTGCAACAGGCAATAGAATTCACTCAAGACATTGCAAAGAACTACAAGTCGGCAAAGGCCTTGCTAGAGGAGGAGCCACTTCTGGGCATACGCTCTATGGAAGAATCAATCTCTGATGCTACCGCAATATTCTTCGCTCCAAAAATTAGGAAATTTGACGATTCTGCAAAGAGCGAAATTGCATCAAAGCTAAATGGATTATCGAAAAACATTGCAAAAGGCTCCATGCTCTTTTACTGTCTGCCTTTGGGTCGTAGTGGCAATGCGGAGAATTTTGAGGTCATAGAGAGAGCAAGCGGCTTAAAGCCAGATGAAGACTTCACATACGTCTTCTCACCCTTGTGGCCAAGAACGGCTAACGCAGTTTCTGCTGGGAGTAATTCACTCAAAGACCCGAAAAAGGCAGCGGCGATGATGAAGAGTGCAGGAATAAAATCCCCACAGATTCTTTCAGTTGCACAAGCGGAGGTGCACTTCGCAAAAGAAGTCATAATGAGATATTCTCCGTTGGCTTCAGAACTCGAAGCCTGCAAGGCCGTTGCGGATGCTGACGAAAGAAAGGAGTTTGTCAAAGCGCTGAGGAATTCCGATTCTTCCATAGACGATCTGACAGACGGGATATTTGACCTGAGAACTGTTTCCGCATCGCTCGACACTGGAGAGCCATCACTTTACCTATCGTCTGGCACGCTCAAGGCAATAGAAGGATATGTTAGATATCTCACGGACGAAATTAAGAAGCTGATGAAGAAGAAAGCCCTCAAAGCCAGCAAGACCAGCATATCAATCGCATGGGCTCTTGATAGGTACGAAATAAGAGGTGAAAAGTTGCGTGTCTATGATTTGTTGATAGAAAGGCTCAGCGACTATGTTGGCGACGTAGTTTCCCCTCCGTCCTACGAAAAGAGCTCTGGAATCGTACAATTGCCGGTTCTATCAGGGGACAAGACGAGTCTGGTAATCGCATGCTCGAAAACCGATGTCGAAGCCTTGAACTCAAAGAGCTCTCGCAACCCAGAATTAGTGGTAATAAGGGCTGACCTTGCTTGCACAGCAAGTTGACTTTCCAAAAGCTAATCAAAGAGCATGTTTGGGAGGCTTGAGCAATGAAGGCTGCTGTCATAGGCACTGGCGGTTGGGGGAAGAACCACCTCAGAGTTCTAAACGAATTGGAAATATTGTCATGTTTTGCCGAAATCGACGAGCCGAAGAGGAAACTGTACTCTTCGAAGTACGGTGTCAAAGGATACGCAAATGTCGATGACATGTTGAAGAGCGAAAAGCTGGACATGGTTTCTATCTGCACACCGACAGTGACCCATTTTGAACTCGCAAAGAAGACGATACAGGCAGGCGTCGCAACGCTCGTCGAGAAACCACTTACATATTCTTCAAAGGACGGAGAAGCCCTCGTAAAGATGGCAGGAGACAAGAAGGTTCCTCTTACCGTAGGTTTCATAGAGAGGTTCAACCCTGCAATTTCCGAGCTCAAGAAGATAATACAGGAGAAGGTCCTCGGAGAGCCGTTGCTTCTGGAATTCCACAGGGAAAACAGGTGGGCAGGTAGCATAAGGGATGTCGGAGTCATATTGGACACTTCAGTTCACGACATCGACACTGCAAGGTGGCTCTTTGACACCGAACCAAAA
>CAZXXP010000214.1:0-738 GCA_964644785.1 uncultured Nitrosopumilales archaeon
TCAGCATGTTTTAACATGGGTAATGCCATGCCGCACAAATTTGACCCGAGAACAATACATTTAGCGATGTCTATCCCATTTCTCAAGCCACCTGAGGCTATCAGGGGAACCTTAACAGCCTTTCTTACTTCGATCAAACTTGCCGCTGTGGGTATGCCCCAGTCCCAGAATATCTGCCCGAGCTCCGCCTTCCTTGCATTCTTGCTGGCTTTGGCCCTTATCTGCTCAACACCAGCCCAACTCGTGCCGCCGAGCCCCGAAACATTGATTGCTCTGACTCCAGATTTGATCAAACGCAAGGCGACATCTTTGGATATTCCTGCACCAACTTCCTTGACGATTACTGGGACGCTGATCTTTGAAGCCAGTTCTTTGATTCTGGCCAAAACGCCTTTGAACCTGGGCTCCCCTTCGGGCTGCACGAGCTCTTGGAGAGGGTTTAAATGAATTGCAAGAGCGTCAGCATTGATCATTTCGACCAGTTCTTGAGCGTCCTCAAGCGATAAATTATCTGCGATCTGTGCTCCTCCAATGTTTGCCATTACGAACACTTCTGGCGCCACTTTCCTAACAACTTTGTAAGTTTCAGCAAGAGCCTCTGATTTCAAAGCGGCTCTCTGACTTCCCAGACCCATTCCCAATCCATATTTTGCAGCCCCTCGGGCAAGAGTTTCATTGAGCTTAGTAGCAGCATGTGTTCCTCCTGTCATCGAGTCTATCAGAATTGGCGCGGAGAAC
>CAZXXP010000214.1:748-1932 GCA_964644785.1 uncultured Nitrosopumilales archaeon
AGTTCAGCTCAGGTAAGGCGTTGTGGATTAAATGGACGCATTCTAGAAGTGTGGAAGTTTCTCGTGCCTGAACTTGCTCGTTCAGAGTTATCATAATACCCTCTTTCTTCCTGTCCTCAATCTTAGCCTGTTCTAAAGGTAGACTAGGCAACTACTTTCCCTTTTATGAGAGTGCCGGCGGGGTCCTTCCCTTTTAACGCTTTCATCAGGCGCTCCTTCTTTAAGCCGTTTGTGAATAGAACGTCAATGCCTATTTCCGCAATCCTTACCGCTTCGCCAAGTTTTCCTTCCATCCCTCCTGTAACGTCGTCCCTTACAGGCCGGAATGCCAATCCTTTGATGTCTTCAGCGGAGATTTCCTGCATCGGTTTCTTCTCTGTTGCGAAATTTCTATAGATGCCGTCAACATTTGTGGCGAAAACGACTCTGCTCGGTTTCAGGAGACTTGCAATGTCCCTTACTATCGCGTCGCCAGAAATTATCTTAAAACCATCTTCGGTGGGAATGACATCGCCGAAGCTTAATGGTGAAACCCCTTTCTCGATTAGATTCATCAACAATGGAACCAACTTCTCCCTGCTCCTCTTATCTTTGTAGAATACATATGGTTGAAGCCAGTGGACACTGACTCCTTTCGATTGGATAGCATCAACAACCATGGAATTGAGTTTCAGCACTGAAGCCCTAATTTCTGATACAGCCTCGGGCTTTGCGTTGGAAGGTTTCCTCGACAGCCCATGTTCCTTTGCTAGAAAGTGTCCAAAAGAACCTGCGCCATGCACGATAACCAACGGTTTACCGTATTCTGCTATTGCTTGAGCAATTACCTGAATTCCTTCTATGCGTGGAGTGAGAGGCTTGTCCTTCTCTGTTATTACTGATCCTCCAATCTTGAGGATGACTATTCTTTCCATGACTTCACACCCTGCTGAGGTAATTTTACGGAGAATGCCTCGAAACCTTTTGACTTTAGAGCGTTGATTATCTCCTCTGCTTTGCCCTGCTTTGGCAGTGCCACTGCGGCGCCTCCGCCCCCTCCTCCAGTAATCTTAGCTGCTAATGCCCCGCTTGCCAAGCATGTTTCGACCATTCTGTCCGTCTGCTGAGTCGATAGTCCGAACCATGCGAGAGCAGAATTGTGGAAACTCATTATCGATGCCATATCATCAAAGTTCCCATTAGCA
>CAZXXP010000215.1:0-1931 GCA_964644785.1 uncultured Nitrosopumilales archaeon
GCCCTACCTTACTTCGGTATCTCTCAGTCATACCTAGCTATGGTATAACTTGCCCGCGGTATAAATGGGATTCGGTCATCCCATTGGCTTGGAACAATCTTTACGAAGCGAGCATTGAATAGCCTTAAGAGAAGTCAACTATGCCAGGGAAATCACAAGTCATATTTTGCCGAGAACGACTTCAGGAATACGTCTCTCTCCGCATCGGGTACACCTTCAAGTTGGGTTCTGTGAAGTTGCTTGGCCGAGATGAGCAATTCCTTAAGCATGAATGTCCTGTGAACTTGACAGAATCGACATTTCCTATCATCTGGGTGGAGGTAATTCACGCTTGCCTCCTAGGCGCGTTCTGAGGCTGTGAAATCTGACGGTTAGCCATCTAGTTTATGCATGCAGGTTGCCGATAGATTATTGGTCAAATCCCGTCGACCGCATTTGGCATTCACATATTTCTTGGTTTGCTAGCAGCATTTTTCCTAGGGAGCCCGAGGCTGCCTACCTCCTCTAGGAAGTTACGCTCTTCCTGAATAACTTCCCTTGCAACCTCCATAAAGTTGCTTTTAACGATTGAACGTTCTGATGTCATGTCCTTTCAACCATTTCTTGACCTCACCATTCGTATAAAATCCTTCTCTAATGCCCAGCAACACTTTGGCATCATGTACCACCTTCGGATGTTCTCCGTTAAGCCTCAAAAACGTCATCGCCGCTGCAAACGCTGTTCTACGGTTCCCGCTATCAAATGGATGCCCTTGTACTAAGTTGATCAGAAGTATGGTAGCTTTGTCGTACAGGTCTCCTAGATTGTTCCTAGCTGACTCGATAGCCTGCGTGATTGCTGACCCGTTGACAACTTTATGTTTGTCAGCCTTCTTGACTTTGATAGCCTTGTTCAACTGTATTATTTCATCTTCGGTTGGAAGTTCGATCATCGGGTCTTCTGCAATCGAGGATCGCTTACCTTTAAATCACATCTTCGGGGGTAAATCGTAGGCAACATGAAAGTCTGGTAGACATCAGCCTCGGACGTAAGTGATAAAGACATCAAATGCAGAGATCGGCCGAGGCCTCCTTTGAAAGATAACATTCGACTTGGAGATGTCGCCTGATGAGTTCGCACAGAAACTTTACGAAGAGTAAGAAACAATAATTCAGAAATACGCACGGACGCGGCTCATAAATTCGGTCGATATGACTGCGGTCTTGCTTGCGTCTAAAACCTTAATCCCCCTGGGCTTGCCCTGCTCGTTGCAGTGCGTGATCATATTCTCTTTCTGCTCTCTCTGGCCAAGCCTTCTCCACGATGTGAAACTCCCTCCCTTGGAGTCAAAGCCCAACACCTCACAAGTCTCCCATGGCAATTCTGGTACTCAGCAAAACCTTGATCCGTTGACCATCCAGACATTAAGTAGCGCGCGCGCCGTTTCCTCAGACAGCATAGGACGAATTTACGGACTTGACTTAATTGCCAACAGCAAAGTGAAGGTAGATAGGATATTTAGCGTGAGCCAAAGACTCGTCCGGATGAGAATTGGCCGAGTAAAAAGCTGAAGTTCACTAGAGGATAACGAGCATGTTGTTCGAGCTTGTAAGGAGTCCAGAGGCGCCTGCAATCACTTCGCTGTCCCAATAGCATTTTCTTACCTGAAAACTGATCATAACGGGATCATCAAATTGAAGAAATTGTTAGACGATTGGGTCGATAAACCGTATTCCCTTGCCTTTGGCCATAATTTTCCCGAGGTTTAGCAACTCACGGTCATGCGTTAGTACTCTTTCAACACCGCCATGAATGTAGCACCCCACGATTAGAGCATCCCTGCCTCCAATTTTGAACTCTGCCCCTATTTCCAGGGAGGAGAGGGATATTGTCTTGGTCATGTTAAGAAATTGAGTTCTTCTGTCTTTGATGAGCGCATCGAGTTTGACCT
>CAZXXP010000216.1:0-1802 GCA_964644785.1 uncultured Nitrosopumilales archaeon
TCAAAGTTTGAGGCTACTCGATACATAACCCTTTTTACTTTATGTGATTGCACGTGAAGTCAGGGGATGTAGCCAAGCAAGGTTGGACGTACGGAGAGCCTTATGACTCCCATTTTCCAGGGATGGACACCCGTTCTGAAATATGACAAGCTCGAATCCGGTGTGAATGATACTGCGTCTTGCGATATATTTGCTTTTTGAAGCTGTTCCTGCTTGTCTTGGTTAAGAACCTCAGGTAGAAAAGCATCCACATCTCCGAGCATAGGAATGCGGTCGACGGTTCTTGAACGCAATTAGGTTCAAATCCTAACTGTCTTGTACTATCGTGTACCACAAGTTCGACAGTTGACGATTATCAGGCTTTTTTTCATTAGATATATATCTACCATTAATGGCTCAAGGTCGATGACTCGAAAAATAGTATTGAGTCTGGTTGTGACGGCAGTGCTATTGGCTTCGTCGCTAATGGTAGCACTAATTCCCCGTGTGAGCGCTTTTGATCCAGGAGGCCCTCCAGTAGGAGGGGCAGCTCCGAGTGTAGCAACGGGAAACTGGGAAATGGTAAATTATGGACCAACTGGAGGAAGTTACAGCCCACAGGACCAGATTAACAAGGGCAATGTACAATACTTAGAGGCCAAGTGGATCTTTCCGTATACAAGGCCCGAAAAGGCATTTGCGATAGGCAGTGCGTTTGGATCGATGGCATCACCCCTAGTCGTTGATGGGACGGTGTACATCTCAATGAGCGACAGGAGGATATTAGCAATAGATGCTGCATCGGGCAAACTATTGTGGATGAATGACTTTGGTGGAAACTTCCTAAACCGGACGAGCATCTTGGCAAAATGGCCATGGTTGAGCGCGCCCAGCACTCATCTACATGCTATGAGTTATTACAGAGAGAGTGGCTGGTTGATACAGAGTGCTATAGCATGTCATATCTATGCCGTCGACGCTAAGACTGGCAAGACAGCTTGGTCGATGACCCCAGACGTTATGTGTGGCACAAACGCGGAATTCGGCGACCCTGCGAAGTTCATCGTCGGAACTTTGGGCAACCAGGGCTTTTATTCAGCACAAGCGCACCCACCAGCATTTCAGGGTAAAATAATGTTTGTTCCTATCGGTGGAGGAAGCGTTACTGATGGCAGAGCATTTGTAACTGCATTCGACATGAGCAATCCTCAAAGCCCCAAGAGACTCTATAGGGAATTCATAATGCCTCCAGCTGAAGGAGACCCCAATTGGGATGTGAATTTATGTAAAGCGGTCAATGGCAACGGATGGTACTTTGAATATCCGAAATTCTTGGAGGGCATAAACCACCCAGCTAGGGATAAGGCTCCGACCTATCTCGGTACTAAGTGTACAGACGTTGACCCAGAGGTTGTAAAGAACGACTGGATCAATCTGGTTCCTGGTTCAAGGACATTCGGGAAGATGCACACATCATCCGCTACGTCTCCAGTATGGGGACATTACCCAATAGATCCCGAAACGGGCATAGTCTATATGGGCTGGGGTGATCAGGGGGCATACTTTAACGCCACATACAGGTACGGAGCAGGAGTACCAGGAAGTGGTTTTACAGCACATGATATCAAAACTGGCAAGATGGTATGGTGGTATGCTGCTACCGTACGCGACATGTGGGATTATGACTGTTCGTGGGGAGGAATGCTCGGGAAAGTCGGTGGAAAGACGGCATTCATAAAGGGCTGCAAGAATGGCATAATATACGCACTCGATGCTGCGACTGGAAAACCGTTCTGGGTCTATGATCCTCCAACCGTAGTCCG
>CAZXXP010000217.1:0-1769 GCA_964644785.1 uncultured Nitrosopumilales archaeon
CTCGTCCATGACTTCTTCTTCCCACGGATAGTATTTCTTCTTCGTCCTCCTGAAGACCGTGAGGCTCTTGTCCGATAACCTTGGAAGTTTGAGCTTGGGGTCTTTTTCGAGTGCTCGGAGGATGTAAGCTTGCCGCATCGATATTGCCAACGATCTCGAGCCGCTCTTTGCAGCGCTGTGAAATGATGTCAATCTATCGGTGTCGCTCTTCGAAAACTCCGCAAGAATTATCCCTTTGGTAGTCTTTACAAGCTTTGATAGTTTGTCGGAAACTTCCGCTTCGGATGAAATCTCTGCGCCAGTCAGATTCGTTCCTTCCGACAGTATGGTTATCGGATCAGTTTCAGCAGCCTTCTCGACAAACTCTTCGGACATGTCTTTGCGGGGGCCGTGCATCCTGAAATCTCCGGTATAGACAATAGTGCCGGAGGAAGTGTGAACCAAGAATCCGTAAGCGCCAGGTACAGAATGGTCTACGTGTATTGGTTCAACTTCAATAGAATCGATGTTCACCTTCTTGCCAGTCCTGAAGGTCTTCCACTGTGTGCCTTCAAAATCGGATTCGAAGTTTGACTGCCTTGTTTTAGATGCTGCCTCTATTATGGTGCGGGCAGTTTCCCCGCAGTGGATCGGGATTTCCCTTTTCAGCATTGAGACATGTCCATAATGATCTAGATGTGCATGAGAAATGAAGACTGCATCTACACTTGGCTTACTATCATCAAATCTATAAAGTCCATCGAATTTTGGAAGTATGCCTAGCTCTACCAGTGCGGCTCCGCTTTTGGGCGACAAGAATGGCGGAGAATAGAATTCCCCTTTAGCCTTAAATGACATGCCAAAGTCAAGAAATACTCTGGTGCCCTTGTCCTCTACAAGTATCTTATTGCCGCCTATCTCCCCGACCCCGCCGTAACAAGCAATAGAAGTCAATACAACGTAGAATTTTCCTGATGGTAAAATGTCTATTGCCGCTTTCTGGCTTCTTTCTTTATCTCCAACAGGAAATCGTCCTCCAACCCTCTCATCTTGACAATTTTGGAAGGCTTCAGGACTTTCTGTAAGAACCTGTTCATTTTTGAATCTCTGCTATCTATCACAAGCAACAATCGATTGGGCTTCAGCATCTTCAGTTGCTTCTTCACCCTCTCCCCGGCTCGCTTCATCAGCATAGCATCTTCTAGGATGTCTTCGGAAACTACAGTCTGCGAAAACGGGTAGATGTCTGAAATCTCTGCAGGGATCAGCCGAAAAGGAACCTTCAAGGTGCAGAACAGTGCATCGCCATGAGCTCCCTCAAATTTGAGATAAAGTGGAGAAAGGAGGAATGGTTTCTCTGTATTGTTGGGAAGAACAATAACATTCTTCTTTGGCCCTATCCGTTCAAATCGTGAATCGTACCTCTGAACCTCAGGCCTGAGATCGTCGGGAGAACCTGCAATGAAGACTCCTCGGTCTTTTGTAAAGGGGCTAAACCTCTCCAGATAATCCCAGTTCTTTGCTATGTAGTTGAAGGCGCTCCACATATTAGGATGCGATCTTGCTTTTGAGCCAACGTATTCCCATAGCCTCCCTTCCCTTATTGCCTGCCTTGTAGATTGTATCTCCCTCCAGAGAACATGGATGTTATGCCTTGCCAGAAGGATTACTTTCTCGTCTGACTCTTGGATTTCTGATATGGTATAATTTGAGCAGACGGGGCAGCTGCAGGATAGATATATCACATCTTCGATGTGCCTTGTGCCTAGATCAGTGATGTACCTGCCGTC
>CAZXXP010000218.1:0-1760 GCA_964644785.1 uncultured Nitrosopumilales archaeon
ATGGGTTCACAAGACATGCGTGTCAGAGGGGGAATTTCCATAATGTTCTGCTACTGCACGTGATATTTTAGATCCTTGCCAGTGACAGAAGGAGTGCTCTCGTTATCAGTTATTTTTTCCGAGGGAATTATTTATGGAATTTGAGGACTTTAGTGTTCGCTTCTAATTTATTGTAGATCAGATGGGTTGGTGCATAAGCGCGCGCGATCAAGCTGGTTTTGATTTAGCGTCGTCAGGACGCCCATGCGGAGCACAACCTGAGCAAGTCCCCCGCAGCAATTTCTTCTATAATTCTTCTTGCCCATCCAAGCTAGCTGTGCTGAAGATAGGCGTAGATAGTGAAAAGGAAGCACAAGCCATGAATAATTTCTCGTTTTGAAGGCTCTGATAACTTATCTGGTCATGCCTTGAATTATTGGTCATTTGAGACGTATCGCTAACTGTCATGATGTCCCGATTCTGTTAACTTATTTGCACGGAGGTCAAGCTAATTGACGCCCCATGTATTATCGCGCGCGCAAACTGAAGGATAAGGTTCAGGATTCCATCAGGGCGAGAAAACCTATGGGGCATGTCGAGTTCGAGCAAAGGGTGTACCGGGTAGTTTCAGAGCGGAAAGGAGATATCATTTTGCAGAATCAATAGTTGATGCCCTCCACGACAGTCAACAGCACATCGAAGTCTACAATCATATGAAGGAAGATGGTATGAACATTTAGTCAAGACTAATGCATGGAATCAAAAGGGCGCTCGGCTTCGCTCAGTCTCCCTTTCCTATGATCGTAGATTTTCTTCGATGTACTTAGTTATTTCATTCCTGCGCGCAAAATTCAGGTAGATCGTCTCCCCTTTCTTGTATCTCCCTACATAACCACCCTGAACGAGGTCGTCGATCAGCTTTCTTACTCTTTTGCCATTTCTCTTTATCATATTGCCTAACCATTTTACCAATGCATCCACAGGAAGGTAGACCTTGCCCCAGCAACCTCTTCTTTGCAGGCGGTACATTATTTCTGCCTTGAGCTCATTATCGCTTGGCTCGACCTTGGACATGGGTTCACTTATCATACCTTTGTAAGTCAAGATTTAAATACATATTCGACTAAGTAATCTCAGGTCATATGCCAGAGGAACTTTACGCGAGGAAGGAGTATCAGTCAATTTTGCTCAAGACACTGGGCGAGTCACCAAAACTTAGAATTATAGACTTCTTCATGGACAACCCTTTGTCCGATTTTACCAAGAAAGAAGTAATTGAAGCCCTAGGCATGAGCAAGCAGACATTTTACAAGTACTTTGCGGATGTTGAAGAATATGGGATTGTTTCAACTTCGAGAAAGATCGGTAGAGCAACTTTGTACAAGATTAATCCAAAGCATCCCTTGGTCAGCACTCTGAAAGAGTACGAGACAAAAGTTTCGCTACAAATAGCTGAGCAGGATGAAGCAAAAACGAGGAAGCCAATTCTGGCAAGGGCAAAGTAGACCTACTCACAGTTTCTTGTGGCGACTCTCCCCCAAGGACTAATCCGATTTTTCCTCGCAACTCGATGTCCTTCTTTGGAGAGCCAGGTGGGGTTAAGAGCGAATCCGATAATTTCTTTTCGGTCACCCACACCTTTCTAGGGTCCTCGATCTCAGCGGTAGCCGTTAGATAAGACCCTCCGACCTTGATTCCATCCAACTCTAAAATGAATCCGCGCGCAGTTCTGATTCCAGCAATTTCTTCGATAATTGTTCTTGCCCATCTAGGCCAGCTGT
>CAZXXP010000219.1:0-1735 GCA_964644785.1 uncultured Nitrosopumilales archaeon
TTCTGAATGGGCACGCCAAGATCCTGTGGAGAAGTTCAGGGCATTTCTGACCAGCAAGAACCTGTGGGACTACGAAATGGAGGAGAAACTCGGGGAAGAGTCACAATCTTTGATTGATGATGCAGTCGATTATATGGAGAAAGCAGAGCTTCCAAGCGAGGACACGATTATACAGGACGTCTATGCGGAAGTTCCTAACAATCTCCGAGAAGAACTCGACGACATGCTCTCTTCAGGGTAAGACACTAAAAAACCACCCCTCTGTGTGGTGGTGGGACAGATGGGGGGGGAAATTATTCAAAGTCAAGAAATAAAGTATGTCGTGTATGACGTCGTCATACCACGCTGCTATGAGTAGAGTACTTCAGAAACATGGTGCATAAGTGCTCACATTTAATATCTCAAGCTCTGAAGACTAGATTGGGCCTGTTGCCTAGCATGGATAGGGCGTCGATCAAAGAGCGTAAGCCTTCGGAGCCGGAGGTCGTGGGTTCAAATCCCACCAGGCCCGCTAAGACTCATAAGCCATTTAGCATAGCAGGTTCGTCTAGCATGTGCTGATAATGGAGAAACTTTTGGCGCTGGCGATTGTAGCGGTTCTTGCGATTACTGTCGCAGCTGGTGTTGGCATTGCAAACATGTCCCAAAACGGAAATACTTTGGCAGCACCTGAACCCAAAGCAAAAAATCAGATCATAGCCAAGCCCTCGCAAGAGGCCGATAAGAATAATCAAGCTCCGATCCCAGATCAAATCCCTGTGCAACTGCCAAAAATGGAGCCCAAAGTTGATGCCCCAGGTGATATGAAGCCTCAACCTCGTGCTCAAGCCCCAGCAAAGGCTACCCCTCGTGATCTGCTCGGTCAGACGGTGTCATTGGAAGAGGCCAAAAATCGAGCTAACTTTACGGTTCTAGTTCCTGCAGTTCTCCCTCAAGACAATATCCTACAAAGCGTTAGGCTAGGCTCGTGGTATTCTTCGGACGTAGTTTCCCTCTTCTACTTAGGTGGCCTAACAATTATTCAGGAGAAGGTTGCCCCGAATGTAAACGCCTCATTAATAGCTGAGAATGCAATAAGGGAAAATCAATTGAACCCCAATTTGATCAAACCGAGGTTGCAACGCTTTGCATATGCCGGGGCATATGGTTACGGGTACGACCAATGGGTCATCGTACAGGACGGGGAAAGGACGACATCTCCGGGAGCTATTTCTTTTATCTGGAATGATGCACATTACATCATAATAAGCTACAAGTCCTATAATGAACTCGCAAAAATTGCGCTCTCAATGCTACAATAACAGAGTTTAACCATGTTTCATTGCAAGTTTTGACCTGTCATTCGCTTCGCGGACCTTGCCTGGTCCTGTCTGCTGTAAGATAAGATGGAATAATACCTACCTGATCGTTATCAAGGTCGAAAGATTCCTTCTGCGAGAAAGTTGGGGCTGCAGCCTTGAGGATTCAGCGGTGAAGGGGTTACAACCACAGGTGTGGATGTTTTTGACTGGGGGATAGAAACACAAATCCAGCAACACGTACGACCACAACAATCAGAACCGGCAGTGACAGTTTGATGCTTGTTTCAATCTTTTGTCATCTCCAATTGAGAGCTTGGCTCTCTTGTTCAGTATGGAAAGTCGCTCAATCTAGTGGTTGTAGTCCCACATTGATGATGAACTGATCTAGAGCGTGATAGATTCTGCTACCCTTTCGAAGTCTTTTGCGGTGATTG
>CAZXXP010000220.1:0-1542 GCA_964644785.1 uncultured Nitrosopumilales archaeon
TACCTATGGTTCTGAGCGGATTCGTTTCTTTGATGGGAATTTCAGAAACTGCCTCGCCCTTTGAATCCAATTTTGGAGCCGGTAATATGACTGGATAACGCTTGAGCATCTCCTTATAATGTGTATCATCAGCAATTACGAGTCCATATTCTTCGCTGCTACCTGCAAAGAGCATCTTAATGTCGCTACCAACCACCCTGAGCGCTTCAAGCACATTTATCGTTCCGAACACATTTGTCGTATATGTCTCTACCGGAGATGCAAAGCTATGCGGCACAAAAGACTGCGCAGCAAGATGAAAAACAACCTCCGCCTGCGACCTGTTTAGCGCATGCATGAGAGAGCCGATATCATGTAAATCACCCTCTATCAGTTCAATTCGTCCTTTGTTCAAAAGAGGTTCGATGTTTGCAATGTTAGGGTTCGATTGCCTTCTTTTTAACCCGTAGACCCTAGCTCCAAACTTTTCTGACGTTAATATTTCAGAAACCCATGAACCTACGAAACCAGTAATTCCTGTTATCAGGACATGCTTGTCCTTCCAGAACTTGCTGTTTGGTTCTCCCATTTACCCCACGTGACCTTGTCGTCTTAGGCTCATTGAAGCCCTAATAAATGCGTAATAATGGTTTCGCCTCGAGTATTATACTAACAGCACAAGACTTAAAACATCTATTATATTTTAGCTGCTAACAAAAAGTGATTAAGAGTGTCAGGTCAACCAATACTTATACTCAAAGAAGGATCTAGTGAATCGAAGGGAAGAGACGCACAAAGAAACAACGTCATGGCCGCAAAGCTAATTTCTGAAATTGTAAGGACATCGTTGGGCCCCAGAGGTATGGACAAGATGATTGTCGATAGCCTCGGTGATGTTACAATAACCAACGACGGGGCAACAATGCTTAAGGAAATCGATGTCCAGCATCCCGCAGCGAAGATGATGGTCGAAATTGCAAAGGCTACAGACAATGAAGTCGGAGACGGCACAACTTCGGCCGTAGTGCTTGCAGGATCATTGCTCGAAAAGGCCCAAGAGCTAATTGACAAAGATGTACATCCTACAATAGTTGTAGACGGATATGGCAAGGCTTCTGAAAGAGCTCTCGAGATCCTGAAGAGCATTGCAATAAAAATAGACCCAACTGACAAACAGGCAGTTGTGAAGGTTGCCGCCACTAGCATGATGACAAAGCTCGTTTCAGATGAAGCCCCTGACCTTGCCAAATTAGTCGTTGATGCAGTTTCAATGGTCGCTGAGAAGAGCGATGGAGACTACAAAGTTGACATCGACAACATAAAAGTCGAGAAGAAGCCCGGAGGCTCTCTCACAGATACAAAACTCATTAAAGGGATAGTGCTCGACAAGGAAGTCGTCCATTCAGGCATGCCGAAGGTTGCCAAGAGTGCCAAGATAGCTCTGGTCAACAGTGCGCTAGAAATAGAGAAGACAGAATTCAGCGCAGAAATCAGGATCAACGACCCATCACAAATGAAACAATTCCTTGACGAAGAAAACAGAATCCTCAAGGGGATGGTAGA
>CAZXXP010000221.1:0-1507 GCA_964644785.1 uncultured Nitrosopumilales archaeon
CAGAGGCGTACTTCTTTGCTGATTCGATGTCTCCTCTTTCTAAGGCCCTTTCATACATCACCACGGCTTCCTGCTTTACAACCCTCCTCCTCTCTATTTCCACACGTTTCATTTCTGGCGGCTTTCCATCAAGAACATAGACAGGCCTTATCCCCAAGGTCAGGAGATTGAGGTTTCTGTAGAAAAGTCCGCTAATATGCGATGTAACCTTGCCATCTCTGTCCATTAGAGGTTCTCCAGTCTCCCCTCTGATTATCGAAAGAAATTGGTAAAGCGCGTTATAGGCATCTACGGCAACTGTTCTGCCAGAAAGATGCTCTAGCGTGGTCTTCTTCGGCTTTACTATCTCTCTAAGGTCTACTCCCATAAGCTAGACCTCGATTACGTCCAGATCGTGGGGGAATAGGGTTCTGGGGAAAATTTTCCGAACCTTTTCAATGACTTTCTTGTCAAAGCCTGGTCTATGGACAAGCACTAGGTTCTTCACCCTCGCCTCTTTGGCTGTCTCAGCAGCCTCGAATGGAGTTGTATGGCCGAATTTTTTGGCTCTCTCCTCTTCAAGCTCTGCAGCCTCGTGAATCAGATAATCTGCATTTCTGGCAAACTTGGATAAGTCGAGCCTTGCCGTATCGCCCGTGTAAACTATTTTCTTGCCTGAAACTTCGACCTTGTAGACATAGTCAGGCATAGTATGCTTCCCCTCCATTAGATCGAGCTTGAAGGTGTATTCTGTAGAGAGTCCCTTGAAGTCAAAGACCTCTTCAGGCTTCACGGTCGGATAGAATTTCGAACATACTGCAAGTGTATTCTCCTCAAGGTTCTTCGGCCCTCCGACGCTCATCTTGCCCTTCTCCTTGAAGAAGAGATTCAAAGCAATGAAAGGTATCCCTCCGTAATGGTCTCCGTGCAGATGAGAGACAAACATGTGCTTGACATCGTTGACAGAATAGCCGCTCCTCCTCAGCGAGTAAACGACTTGGGGACCGCAGTCGAACAGGATCTTTTGCCTGCCGTCTAAAAGAAAGGACATGTTTCCCCTTGAATCGTTGTTGAACGCATCTCCAGTACCCAAGAAGACTAGTCGCATGATTGCTGTAGAATGATGGGAAGGAATTAAGCTTAGCCGTTCTTTAGTGTAGAACAGCCTGTTTCAAATGCAAGGGTTATACCATCCACCCTCCTAATAGTGTCCATGACAAAAGAAAAAATCATGTTCGGTGCGGGCCTGGCAGCACTGGCCCTCGTAGCCGCAGTCATACTGGTGATATCAAGTATATCGCCATCGCAAATAGGTCAGCCAAACGAAGGAATCATCATAAGGCCTCCGGGAGGACAAGTGCCTGCACCTGAGCAGGTAGCCGCACCGAAGACCGATAGCGCAAAGTTCGACAACATCCTTTCAGTCAGTGGAACAGGAGCAGCAAAGGCAAATCCTGACAGAGTGTTGGTGTCGCTGAGCGTAACCCAAGAGTCAAAGACTGCTCAGCAGGCAACTGAAAACGCTGCA